>JAKLKE010000130.1:12134-13961 GCA_023150775.1 Myxococcota bacterium | reverse complement strand
CGGTAGATGCTCGTGTTCTGACCGTTGCGGAAGCCGATGACGTCGGTGCCGTCGGCGTTCCAGATGAGGTTGACCTCGTCGTCCTCCCAGAAGTTGCGGGCGTGCTCACGGACGTAGGTGACGTCTACAGAGGCCGCGTCGCCGAGCGCCCGGGTGATGCCCAGGTTCCACTCGTCCGAGGTGGGGAAGGTGAGGTTCTCGCTGATGAGGAAGGTCGAGGAGTAGGTCTGCGAGGGCTCCGCGGCCCAGTCTCCGGCCTTGTCGTCCCAGCCGTACTGGCCGTAGCCCGTCGAGCGGTTGAGCGCGTAGCCGACGACGGCCAAGAAGCCGGGATCGACGAAGCGGCCGTAGTAGCCGTGAATCGAGGTGGACTGGTCGCCGAAGACGTCAAACGCGGCGCCGAAGCGGGGCTGGAAGGCCACACCGGCGATGATCTTCTCGCCGACGTCGTTCTTCAGCGTCGGCGCGTCGAGGCGCAGGCCCGGGCGTAAGGTGAGGCGGTCGATGGGCTGCCACACATCCTGCACATACGCCGAGAGGATGGTGCCGCCGACGGTGGCCTCTTGATCGCTGTCGTAGCGGTAGGACAGGGTGGGCGTGTAGCCGTTGATGTCCGCCGGGTCGCCGCTGTGACTGTAGTAGTTGATGCCGTTCTGAATGCCCGGGTAACGGTCGTAGCCCGTGAGCTGCTCGACCTGCAGGCCGACCTTGATGCGGTGCTGGCCAAAAAACTCGGGGAAGAACGACAGCGCGGTGTTGGCGCTCATACGCTCGCGGTTCGAGAGGTAAGCGTAGGGGTGCTCCCCATACGAGAAACCATCGGCGTCATAGGCCAGCCAGCCCTCGCCGAAGTCGTCCATACAGACGTTGTTCTCCCAGTTCTTGCAGTCCTCCCACAAGATGCTCGTGACGTTGACGTAGGACGTCTGGTAGTAGAGCTGCGACTCGATGTTCATCAAGTTCGACGGCGTCCAGACGTGCCGGGCCGAGGCGATCCAGCCGCCTTGGCGCTGCACCCGCTCCCCCGAGGGCAGGGTGTAGGGGTCTTGCTGGGTGTTCTTGATCGTCGTCGGGTCGCCTTGGGCGTGGGCCGAGATCAGGTGGTTCGCCGTGGGCTGGAAGGTCAGCTTGCCGGTGAGGTAGTACGAGCGCCAGTCGCGGGGCGCGACCTCCGACATCTCGTCGCCGGTGAGGGGGTCGGCGCCGGTGGGGCGGCCGACGACGGCGTTGTCAAAAAACACCGTGTCGCGGTAGATGTCGGCCTGACCGGAGACGAAGTACCAGAGCTTGTCTTGGATGATCGGGCCGCCGACGTTTAAGGCGTACTGCTGGCTTGAGTAGTTCGACGGGATGGTCGGGTCGTCGCCGCGGCTCTCGTCGGGCTTGTACAGCTCGAAGTTCTCGTCGGAGTAGAAGACGCTGCCCAGCACCTCCACCTCGTTGCCGCCGGACTTCGTGATGATGTTCACCGCGCCGCCCAGCGAGCGACCGTACTCCGCGTCCATGCCGCCGGTGATGACCTGCAGCTCTTGGATGGCGTCGTAGTTCATGTTCATCGAGAAGGTGTTCGTCACCGGGTCGGTGATGTTCACGCCGTCGAGGTAGAACTGGTTGGCGCTGTCCATGCCGCCGCGCATGTTCGCGTTGCCCGAGCCCACGACGCCGGGGGTGACGGCGACGACGGACTGGTAGTCGCGGCCCGCCGTGGGCAGGTCGCGGAGCTGGGCCGAGGTGAGGTTCACGCCGCCGCGCACCTTCTCGACGTCCACGACGGGCGGGGTGTCGGTGATGATGATCACCTCACCGCCTTGGGCGAGGGCCAAGGTC
>JAKLKE010000130.1:0-12124 GCA_023150775.1 Myxococcota bacterium | reverse complement strand
GCCTTGGGTGGCCCAGGTGTTGAAGCCGGGCTTCACGGCCTCGACGCGGTACTCGCCCGTGGGGAGCTGGGTGAGCAGGAACTCGCCGTCTTCGTTCGTCTCGGCCTGGCGGGGGCCGATCATCGTGGGGGAGGTGACGGTGAGCAGAGTGCCTGGCACCGCGGTGCCGTCGGTGTCGAGGACCCGGCCACGGATCTGACCAGCGAGGTCAGCGGCCTGGGCTTCGCTCAACAGCGCGAAGGTGGTGAACAGGACTGCGAGGGTGCGGGAGACCATCCAGGTGTGCTCCAGTTGGAGGTCGAACGAGCGGGGGCGAACCGGTCAAGCGTGACTCAGTTGTGTCGTTTCCGCAACAGGCGTAAACGGCAAACAGGGCAACATTCTCCGAGGCTTGCGCGTATTGACGGGGTTTTAGGGCTGTTGAACCCTCAAAGATTCTGACAGACACGGCGCCTCACCCTTTGGTTCGTGGGCTCGCGCCGCGTCGTGGGGGCGGTGATCTTGGGCGCTGGGCCAAAGCTTGGCCGGGTGGTCGGGGTGGCGCGTCGGGCGCGGTCACCGCCGGGCCAAGGCGCCAAGCTGGACGAGCCTGCGCCAAGCTGGAGCAGCCCGCCGCGCCAGATTGGAGCGGCGCCCGGCGTGCAGGGGCTCGGCGCGCTGAGGCACGGCCTTTGCATTTTTGAGGCCCAGACCGCCCACGAAGGAGCACCCCCGATGCCGTCCGCCGTCCCCAGCTGGGGTTTTGTCACCGCCGCGCCCCACGAGCACCTCATCCACGTCCGCGATGGCCGTGTGCTCAACGCCGCCCAAGGCGGGAGCTGCTTCAAGCGCCCCACGGACACCGTGGCCCTGGTTGACACCTCGGTGCATCGGGTGCAGTTCACGGCGGATCAGGTCACCCAAGAGCGGGCGGGGGTCGCGGTCACCGGCCTCGCGGTGTTCCGCATCGTGCGTCCGCTCCTCGCCTGGCGGATGCTCAACTTAGAGAGCTTCAAAGAGGTCGAGGCCCTGCTTCGGGAGATGTTTGTCGGCGCGACCCGGCGCCTCGTCGCGAACCTCACCCTCGACCAGTGCCTCACCCAGCGCAAAGAGTCCCTCGCCGTCGAGCTGATGGCCGAGGTGGCCCCGGTGGTCTCGGGCAAGGGCCAAGCCCAAGACGACGCCGATCGGGGCTGGGGCATCGCCATCGACACCATCGAGATCCAAGACGTGCGGGTGCTCTCGAAGGAGGTGTTTGAGCGCCTGCAGGCCCCGTTTCGGGAGCAGCTCTCCCTCTCAGCGCTCCAGGCCCGGGCGGAGGTGATGGCCGCTGAGGCCCAGGTGAGCGTGGAGCAGGCCCGGCGCAAAGAGGACGCCCGCCGGGAGATGATGGCCTTGGAGGAGGAGCGCCTCGCGGCGGAGCGAGAGCGCGCCCGGCAGACCTTGGAGCACGAGGCCCAGCTCGCCCGCGCCCGCCTCGCCGCCCAGGTCGAGCGTGAAGACCTCGAAGGGGAGGCCCGCCGCGCGCGGCTGGCCTTGGAGGACTCGGCGCGCCTTGAGCGGGAGGAGCGCATCGCCGAGAGCCAGGCGCGGCAGGCCGAGCTTCACGCCCAGGCCGAGCGGGTGACCCGGGAGACGGCGGCGGCGCTTCTGCGCCTGGAGCGTGAGGCTGAAGGCACGATCACCGAGGGCCGCCTGCGGGAGCTGGCGCTCACGACGACCTTGCCCGAGGTCGCCCGGGCCTGGCGCGGCAGCTTCGACAAGGTGGTGCTCACCGGCGGCGCCGCTGAAGGGGGCTCGTTTCTGGCCCAGGGGCTCACCCAAGCCCTCGCGAGCTTAGAGACGATGGGCTTCTCCTGGCCGCGCAAGGAGCTGGGTTAAGCTGGTCGCGCTCACCCGCACCGCCGGAGGCCCCTTGGCGCAGCCGATCCTCGTCACCGTCACCGCCCCGCATGAAGACGTCGCCGTGTCCTTGGCCCAGGCCGCCGTCGAGCAGCGCCTCGCCGCCGGGGGCAACATCGTGCGGGGCCTACGCTCGATCTACCGCTGGAGAGACCGCCTCTTTGATGAGGCCGAGGTGATGATCCTCTTCCAGACGACGGACGAACGATTTGAGGCCCTGCGCGCCTTGTTGGTGAGCCTGCACCCCTATGAGTGCCCAGAGATCATCGCCACGCCCATCACCCAGGGCCACTCGCCCTACCTCGCCTGGATCTTTGAGAACACAGGCTGAGGTGGAGCGGCGCGGCTCAGACCGCCTCGCCGATCAAGGTCTGGAGCCGCCGCCGGGCGTCTTGGGCGCGGCCGGTCTCGCCGATGTGCCGCGCTCGCCACAGCCGCCCGAAGGGGCTCAAGGCCGGGGCCCACAGCTCGCTCGTCTCCACGGCGTAGCCCGCGGCCTCTAGGCGCAGGGTGCGCTCGGCGTCCACGACCGCCAACGAGAGCCGGCCCCGCACGAGGCCCTGGCGCGGGAAGCCCAGCCGCTCGGCCAGATCCAGCGCTCGGGCCTGGGCCGGAGGAGGGGACCAGCGACCCTCGTGGGCCTGGGCGCCGCCATAACAGCAGGGCAAGAGCAGGATCCACCGCGCCTGGGCCTCGGCGGCGCGGTGAATGATGGCGTCGGTGGCGCCGCCGCAGGCGTGAAGGCCCACGACGATGTCCGGGCGTCGGCTCCAGACCTCGGGCTCGTTCACGTCGGCGCAGACAAAACGCGCGGCGAGGCCCAGGCGCGCGGCGGCCTCAGCCCCGGCGTTGGCCCGCTTGGGCTCTCGCTCCACACACAGCGCCTCCCAGCGACGTTTGCCTTGAAACACATGGGCCAAGGCCGTGAGCGCGACCTGACCCCGACCGGCGGCGGCGTCGATCAAGAGCCCCGGCTCGGGGCGGGCGTCCCCGGCGCAGGCGGCGATCACCGGCAACAAGGCGGCGAGCTGCGCGGCCTTCCGCTCGTCATCGGCGCGCAGCCGGGCGGCGGGGTCTACGACGTAGAGGGCGTGCAGGGTGTGGCGGAGGGCCTCCGGCGTCATCCGCCGAAGACGCTCTTTCGCAGGGCCTCGTTCACGGCCAAGGCGATGACGATGGACACGGCGAGGCCGATGAGCGCCAGGGTGAGGTCTTTCGCCAAGAGCCCGGCGGCTTGGCGCAGGTTGTAGTCGCCGACGCGGCGCAGGGCCATCGCCAGCTCACGGCCGCCCAAGAGCCCGATGAACACCCAGGTGGTGCTCATCGGCACGTTGGAGAGCTCCTTAAAGACGTAGAGGATGATCGCGTAGACGAAGTCGATCACCGTGGCGGGGCGCACGTCGATCACCGCCGACTTCTCGTTGACCACCTGCTGAATCTTCTCGCCGCCCTGCCAGAACAGGAGGCCGAGGCCGAAGAAGGGCAAGGCCAAGACGGGGATGAGCTCCATCGCCGTGATCTGCCGGGGCAGGTACACCGCGACGTTCGCCGCGTCCTGCTGAATCCACACGCTCCACAAGAGCCCGGAGGAGATCCATTGCCCCACCCGCCAGCCGGGGTGGGCCTCGCCCTGGAACCAGCGTTGAAAGGCGCGGCTGAGCAGCATCCACAGCACAAAGGCCGTGACGAAGGCCACGCCGTAGCCGGAGACGCTCTTCACGAGCATGTCCCAGATGCCCGTGGCGCTCGTCGAGAAGCCGCTCAAGAGCAAGAACGTCGTGCTCACCGGCATCTTGAGCCGGGTGAGGATCAAGAGCACCGCCGGAGCGGCGATCTGCAGGTACGAGAAGCTCGTCGGCGCGGTCTCAAAACCTTTGGCCGAGAGCCGCTCGAAGGAGATGTCGCCGCTGTAGTTGAACCAAGACCAGGCGACCGTCGCCACCCAGATGCCGGCGATGAACAGCCACAGCTTCGCCCAGTGCGTCGTGCTGTTCGAGGCGATGAAGGTGCCGATGGTCTGGATGCTGTCGTTGCCGACGGCGGAGTAGGTCGCCAAGGCGAAGCCCAGCCAGCGCGCGGCTTCAGGGTACGGCAGCACCACGGCGGAGGCGACGAGGGCCAGACCGACGACGGCCAAGAAGGCGCGATCCTTGAGGAACAGCTCCAAGAACAGGTCTTGGAGCATCGCCAAAGAGAAGGTGCTCTCGGGGCTTCGGGACGCGACCTCGGCGTTGGCCGTCAAGGGGGCTCCTGGCTCGTGGACCCCCACGATATGCGCCCGGAGGCCCTCTCCTCAAGCGTCGACGCAGAACATTCGCTCTGCGTCAGACCCGTGACAAACGCCGGTCAGGGTGAAGCGCGGCGTCCGCTCACCAAGCGCCGGAGATGCGCTTGATGAAGTCGTAGGGGTAACCGAGCTCAAAGGCGCTGGCGTCGTCGAGGCGGGTGAGCTGGGCGGGGCTCAGCTTGAGCTCGGCGGACTTGAGGTTGTCGTCGAGCTGCTCGACGCTGCGGGCGCCGAAGATCACCGAGGCCACGGCGGGCTTGTGCAGGAGCCAGGCCAAGGCCACCTGGGAGGGCGTGGCGTCGAGCTCGGCGGCGACGGCGATGAGCGCCTCGATGGTGCCCCAGCAGCGCGGGTTGTCGTAGCGGCTGAGCCACTCCTTCCAGCGCGTGAGGCGGCTGCCGTCGGGGGGCGCCTCGCCTTGGCGGTACTTGCCCGACAAGAAGCCGCCCGCCAGCGGCGACCAGGGGATGACCCCGAGGTTCCACTGACGCGCCAAGGGCATGTGCTCCCGCTCTAAGTCACGCACGGCGAGGCTGTACTGCATCTGCAGAGCGACAAAACGCTCTAAGCCCAGGCTCTTGGAGCGCCACAACGAGTCCACGAGGCGATAGGCCGCGTAGTTGCTCGCCCCGAGGTAGAGCACCTTGCCTTGGCGCACGAGGTCGTCCAAGGCGCGCAGCGTCTCCTCTTCAGGGGTGTCGTTGTCTTGCATGTGGATCTGGTAGAGGTCGATGCGGTCGGTGCGCAGGCGGCGCAGGCTGTCTTCGCAGGCGCGCATGATGTGGCGGCGAGAGCCTCCGGCGCCCAGGGGCCCCGGCGAGGTGCGAAAGCGGAACTTCGTCGCCAAGACCAGCTCGTCCCGGCGGCCCGACTTGTCGAACCACGCGCCGATCACGCGCTCGGAGAGGCCGTCTTGGCCGTAGATGTTCGCCGTGTCGAAGAAGTTGATCCCCGCGTCTAAGGCGCGCTCGATGAGCTGGTGGGAGGTGTCCTCATCACAGCCGACCTTGTGCATCATCGACCGCTCATCGGCCTCACCGAAGGTCATGGTGCCGAGGCAGAGGGTCGAGACCTTGAGGCCAGACTGGCCGAGGTTGCGGTACTCCATGGGGGGCTCCTGTGCTGTCGTGGTTCGGAGCCTCCCCTAACCCGCGTCAGCGGTAGGCGATGTAGAGGACCGGGTCGCCCGTGATCACCGTGGGCTCGGAGCGCTCGCCGTCGCGCAGGCGCACCCCCGCCACGCCGCCGCCCTCCACGGCCACCCAGAGCTCGGCGTCGCCGCCGGCCTCGCCGGTCTTGAAGGCGTGGCCGTAGCGCTCTTGCGCGGGGGTGACCGTGAGCGTGAGGGCCTCATCTACCCCGGCGAGGGGGTCAACCCGGCGCAGCTCTTGGGCGAGGCTCACCTCGTCCCACAGGCGCAGCACCTGGTCACCACCGATCGTGCCCGACCAGGCGCCGACGCCCCAGGCCTCGTTCTTGTAGGCCTCGGAGACCGCGCCGCTCGTGGGGTCGAGCTCTTTGACGCCGCCGACCGCCCCGTTGTCCCAGAAGCTCCAGGCGAGCACGATCCGCTCGTTCACGAAGCGTAAGGGCCCGACGTCGTTGATCTCGGCGAGGGTGGTGGGCACGCTGTCGGCGTCGCAGGTCAAGACGTCGACATAGGCGGAGTGCTCCCGGTCCCCGGCGTTCCAGCTCGCGTAGAGCTTGCGGCCCGAGGCGCCGAGGTAGAGGTACTCCCCTTCGCCCCAGGTGGCCGAGGTCGGCGGCGGCCACTCGGCCTCTTCGTCCCCGGCGGGGTTCACCACGGCGAGGCCGTAGTTTGTGAGCACCACCCAGGCTTTTCCGCCGCACCACGTCGCCTCCAAGGCCTCGCGGGGGAGGTCTACGGTGGTGTGGCTGAGGTCTTCGCGGCCCACGAGGGTGACCTCGCGGCGGTTCTTGGAGAGCAGCACGACGCTCTCGCCGTCGCCGGGCCGGGCGGCGTGCAGATCCCCTTGGGCGTGCGCCAAGACCGGCGCCTCGTCGCCGGGGTCGAAGGTGTAGACGTCCCCTTCAGTCGTCACCCACCACAGGGCCGCGGCGGGGCTGGGCGGGGCGACCAGCGGCGGCGGCGCGGTGTCAACGACCTCATCTTTGCCGCAGGCGACCAGAAACGAGAGCATCAGCGGGGACATGGAGACTCCGGGGCTGGGCCAAAGGTAGCACCACGGGCTCTTCGAGATGTCGAGGGGGTGTCAGGGCGCGTCGGCGGGCTCGTCCGCCAAGGCCGCGAAGGAGAGCTCGCGCTCCAGCTCCTCGATGCTCGGCAGGTTCCCGGCGAGCTCCTCGGGCAGACTCTCGACGAGCTGGGTCTCCCAGTCGGCGACGCCGATGGGCCGCATCAGACCCCGCAGGGCGTATTCTGCCTTCACGCGGTTCTTTCCGCGGCACAAGAGCAGGCCGATCGTTGGGCCGTCGTTGGGCTGCCGGAGCTGGTCGTCTACGGCGGACAAAACCATGTTGCGGTGACGTCTTCATCACGTCTTGAGTGGCAAGAACAAGACAGGAGCGCGGCTAGCCAGGCACTTCGCCGCCGATGTCCACGGCGACCTGGCGGCCGATGAAGGCGAAGCCCGCGCCCAGCTCCAACAAGAAGCGCTCGATGTGCTGCATCAGCGCCCGCTCAATGTCGCGCTCGTTGGCGCTGGCGTGGAGCGTCAAGAAGTCGAAGAGATAGGGATCGCGGGTGGCCTGCAGCGCGAGGTCGGAGTCGGGCGGGGGCAAGAGCGCGGGGAAGTTGGTGACGGCCATGCCTTCGCGGCGGTGGAGCTGCCCGGCGATCTGCAGGCCCAAGATGGCGCGGCTCCAGCCGTGCTGCAGGGCGCGCTCGGCGTAGAAAAGCCGATGGGGACGGGTTCTCAGCTTCTCCATAAGCAGGGTGTTGTGACCCCAGGGCAATTTGGCCACAGCCTGTGGCAGATTCTCCTCCCCCACCTGTCCTGCGTCGCCCCAAGCCAGGTAGAACGCCCGCATTCGGCGGAGGTTGCGCGGTGAGAAGCCCTCCATGTCCGGGAAGGCCGCTTGGAGATCCCCCGCCAGACGGTCGATCACCCCGCTGCCCCAACCGTCCTCGGTCTGCCGGGCCACGATGGACTGCCCGATCTCGAAGTAGAGCGTCATCAGCTCTTGGTTCGCCGCGGCGATGGCCCGGCGGCGCGCGTCGTGAACGCGGCGCTTGAGCGAGTCGAGCAGCTCAGCGTAAGAGGTAGCGTCGGCGGGCAGAAGGGGCGTAGACACTGCGCGACTCAGCGAGAGGGGTTGATCAACAACCGCATAACCGCGGACGCGCTGAGGCGCCCCAGCAGCGCCTCAGCTCATGCTCAACAACCCAAACGACCCCGAGCGCCGCGGGTCTCCCGCCCCGGCGAAGCCCTCGGCGGTGCGGGCGGCGATGTGTAAACCGCCGAAGTACAAGGCCCGCTCCCCGAACGGGACGAGGTTGGAGAAGACCTCCCGCAGCGCGGCCTCAGCGCCTTCAGGGCGATCGGCGAGCTCGATGGCCAGCTCTCCGGCCTCCATGTGGCAGCGCGGCGCGGCCGTGGCGGCGGCGGGGGAGCGGCCGTGGTCGACGAGGTGCACGACGCCGTGCAGGAGCGCCGAGCGGATGCGGCTCGACCCCCCGGTGCCCAGGGCGAAGCGGCCTTGGGGCGAGTCCACGAGGGTCGGCGTACACATCGTCATCAGCCGGGCGCCGGGCGGGCGCGGGTAGTCCGGCGGGTTCACGTCCGCCTCGCCGAGCAGGTTGTTGAGCACGACGCCAGTGCCGCGCACGACGACGCCCGCCGTCTCGCCCAGAGACGTCGTGATGGCGACGGCGTCCCCTTCGGCGTCAACGGTGGAGATGTGGGTGGTGAGCCCGGGGCCGACGTAGCGGGTGACGAGGCCTTCAGAGAACAGCGCCTCGGGCCAGGGGTGCTCTTTGGCCTGCTCGGCGGCGGACATCGCCTCGGCGAGACGGCGGACGTGGGCGGCGGTGTCGGGGCTGGGCAGGGGCCCGGCGCGCTCCAGCTCACGAAGCGCGCGTAAGGTCAAGACGCCGCCTTGGCTCGGCGGTCCCGGCATGTACACCGTGGCGTCGCGGTACTTGAGCGCCAAGGCCGGGCGAAGCTGGGGGCGCCATCCCGCGAGGTCGTCGAGGCTGAGGTTGCCCTCGTCGCCGAGGGTCGCCAAGAGCGCCCGGGCGATGTCTCCCCGATAAAACGGCTCGGGGCCCTCGACGGCGAACCGCTCCAAGGTGTTGGCCAGATCAGCGTTCTTGTACAACGATCCGGCGATGAGCGGCGCGCCGTCGGGGCAGAACAGCGCGGCGATCTCCGGCGTCGAGGACAGCACCTTGTGCAGCACCCGAAAGACGATGGCGTGGGTAGACAACATCGTCACCCCGGCCCGGGCGGCGGCGGCGGCGGGCGCGGCGAGGAGCGGCATCGGCACCCGGCCAAAGCGCTCGTGCATCGCCCAGAGCCCGCCAGGAACGCCAGGGACCGCCACGGCGCCGGGCCCCGAGTGGAACATCTGCGTCGTCGGGCCAAAATGAACGGGGCACTCCCACATCGGCTTGAGCGGGGGCCCCCGGCGGGGGAAGTCGGAGAAGAGGTCGCAGACGAGCACCTCGCCGCCGACGCGGATCGTGGCGATGCCCGACCCACCCAAGCCGGTGAGCGCGGGCTCGGCGACGCAGGCCATGAGCTGCGCGGCGACGGCGGCGTCAACGGCGTTCCCGCCCAGGCGCAGGGCGTGGAGACCGGCCTCGACGGTGATGGGGCTGCCCCCGGCGACGGCGCCGCCTCTCATGGGGAGCGCCGGGGAGAAGACGTGGTGTCGGCCATGATGGACCTCCGAGCCCTCGCAGTAACCGCCTCAGCCCCCACGCGCCCAGCCCCTCACGGCGTGGGTTAGAGCGGACGGATGGACCCGCACCCCACCGCTTTGCCCGCCCTCGGCAGCCGCGCGCTCTTCCCGAGCCTCGCCGCCGGGATCTACCTCAACCACGCCGGGATCTCTCCGCCGAGCGCGCTCGTCACCGCCGCCGTTCAAGACGCCTTGGGCGCCTGGGCAGAGCTGGGCTCAGGCGCGTTCCCCCGCTTCATGCTCCAGCGTGACCGCCTCAAGGAGCAGCTCAGCGGGCTCATCGGCGCCACGGCCCGGGACCTCGCCTTGCGCCCCAACACCACCCAAGGGGTCATCGACGTCGCCGTGTCGTTGCAGTGGCGCCCCGGCGAGCGGGTGCTGACCTTCGCCGGGGAGTTCCCCGCGAACGTGACCCCGTGGCAGCAGGCCGCCGCCGCCCACGACCTCCGCGTAGAGCGCCTGCCCTTGGACGGCTTCGGAGACGGCAGCGGCGACGGGCTCAGCCGGGTCGAGGAGGCCCTGCGCGGCGGCGGCGTGCGCCTCATCGCCGTGAGCGCCGTGCAGTTCCGCTCCGGCCTGCGGATGCCCATCGCCGAGCTCTCGGCCCTGGCCCGGCGATATGACGCCGAGCTCTTCGTCGACGCCATCCAGGCCGCGGGCGTCGTCCCCCTCGACGGCGTCGCCGACCAGGTCGATTACCTCACCTGCGGCAGCCACAAGTGGCTCATGGGCACTGACGGAAACGCCTTCTTGTACATCGCGCCGTCGCGTGTGCGGGCCCTGCGCCCCCTGCTCGCCGGCTGGCTCTCCCACGAGCAGGCGACGAGCTTCCTCTTTGAGGGCCCCGACGCCTTACGGTACGACCGCCCCGTGCGCGCCCAGGCCGACTTCTTGGAGGGCGGCGCCCAAGACAGCCTCGGCTGCGTGGCCTTAGAGGCCGGCGTCGCGCCGCTCATCGAGCTGGGCATCCCCAACATCTACGCCCATGTGCAGGCCTACCACGACGTGCTGGAGCCCGGCCTTCAGGCGCTGGGCTTCACGAGCCTGCGCCCCACGCAGCACGACGCGCGCTCGGGCATCCTCTCCGTCTTGCCCCCCGCCGACCTCACCGCCGCCGCGCTGTGCAGCTCCTTGGGCGCCTGGGGTGTCGTCTGCGCGACGCCAGACGGTGCGTTGCGCTTCGCGCCACACTGGCCAAACGCCATCGCCGAGGCGGCGACGGTGCTCGGCGTGGTGGAGGAGGTGGTGCGGGTGTTGAGGTATAAGGGTGGACACGTTCACTGAACGGGTTCAATGAATGTGTTCATTTGATGGGCTGTCGTTAAAGTCTGACATTTTGTGAGATTTGTATTGACATTGTCAGGTTTATGGTTCATATTGGCGTCAGGTCTGGAGCTAGCATGAGAGATGACATTCACAGAAGTGCGCCAGTGTCGAAAGACTGGAAGAAGGTCATCAAGCTGTGCCTTACCGAGGCAGAAGCGCGGTTCGAGGCGCCCAAGGCGTTGGAGACTGCACTCGCCAAGGATTTGGCTGCACAAATCACTCCTCAGGGAATCCGCGCGCTGAAAGAGATGGCTTCTTCAAGCCAACTCTCGCTACCTGGCTATCAATGGGATGTAGGAGTCAGTCATAATCTGACCATCGTGGAGACTGAGGCGGCGAGGTACATCGAAGCGGTAAAGCCACGCTCTTGTTCAGCTGAAGAGGCCATCGCGAAGGCTTGGGATAGTTTCGTTCAGTCGAACATAGACAACAAAGTACGGATTCATGCTCAGACCGTCCTGTCCGTTTCTGATAGCAAGACCTTTATAGGAAGATGGAACACTCTAGACCTCGGAAGAAGGGCGACCGTCCTCGGTCGGAGTCTGTTAGATGCCGGTGCTGGTCGCACCTATGGCCAAGCCGCGGCAATCGATCTACATAATGATGACATCAGAGGAATGGCTTTATGTCGGGAATGAACATATTTCGATTCGACTACGCCGATACCGACACGACGGACGTGTCGGCGAAGATAGTTGAAGTTCGAACGGGCCACACTGTCGAAATGTGTTTGCAGGCGTTGTCTGAGTATCGCGACTCGTCAATCTCAGCGAACGATGTGGATATCTTGCGGCTTGCTTGTGCTGTGGCGTACGTGGATCGGACGTGTAAACGACGCAAGCGCGAATGGAAACGTCGCCTGCATGTTGAACTGTGTGTTTTGGAGGCTGAGCGATGGTCGCAGCCTGAAGTGACTGAACGACTTCGTGGAGCACTGAACTACCTTACTGGGGATGACTGGACGTTCGCGTTTCGGGCGGGCGGTGGGACTATCAAAGTCTCGGCCCGGACGTCGTTGTTTCGCAATTCGGGTGCATCGTCTGTGGTGACTTACTCGGGAGGGTTGGACTCATACTGTGGTGTGCGTAGTTGGATTAAGAATCAGTCTGAGAGAGTGTTGATCGTTAAGGTTCAGTCTGATCCGGCAAGGGTTGTTGAAGGATTTGAGGGTATTTCACATTCGCGTGTAACGGTGGTTGGGGTTCCGTTTCATATTCGGAGTCCAGAGAAGCATTTCGATCCAAGTTATCGATCGAGGACGTTCGTATTTATGTTGACTTCTGCTGTCGCATCAAGGCTTGCTGGTAGTCGCGAGGTAAGAGTCTGTGAAGCTGGTCAAGGCGCGCTGGGGCCATCTTTGGCGCAGATTGGTGATGAGTGGCCATACGTTTCGACGAGTCCAATGTTCTCTCATCGCTTGTCAATGTTTCTGGATGCGTACTGGGCAGGGGAGTGGTCGGTAAAATTTGTACATCCCGTACTGTGGTTGACGAAGTCCCAGGTGCTGAGTTCGGTGCAGTCCCAAGAAGGGGACTTGTTCTGGATGAAGCATAGGTCCTGCTCCAACAATATTCGTCGTCAAGGGGTAGAGACGGATGGACTTCAGTGTGGTTACTGTTCAAACTGTTTGCTGCGGCGAGTTTCACTTCACGCATCTGGACTGTCATCTCTGCTCGAAGGTAATGAGCGATATTATTGGAGTGAATTGCGTCAGGGGGAGTTCTCGATAAGCAACGGCGGGGA
>JAKLKE010000012.1 GCA_023150775.1 Myxococcota bacterium | reverse complement strand
AGACCTTCTATGACGGCGCCCACGGCGCCTACAGCGCGCAGCTCTCTTCAGCCTGCCCCCGGACAGACCTCCCCGTGCTCCCGCCGATGCTTCGCGCCATTCGCCGCGGCGGGGCCGGCACCGCCCGAGGCGGGTGGTACGTCGGCACGGTGAGCCTGCGCAGCCAGACCTGTCACGACGGCGGCTGGCATGGCGGAGACTGTGTTTCCGAGGGCAGCATCCCCGTCCTCTCGCCGACCTCCGCCCGCTGGGGCAACTGCCTGCTCACCAACTCAATGACGGACACACCATGTTTACCCGACCTTTAAGCGACCTCCGCCTCGCCTCGTCACCGCTGCTGCTCTGGGCCCTCGTCGCCTGCGCCGGAGCCAAAGAGGAGGATCCGCCCGTTGAGCCGCCTCAAGACTCTAGGGTGGAGGGGGACTCAAAGGCCGACGACAGCGCCGTGGATGACAGCGCGACGGATGACAGCGGGGACTCGACGGCGGACGACAGCGAGGACTCGAAGGTGGACGACAGCGCCGCCGACGACAGCGCCGCCGACGACAGCGCGACCGACGACAGCGCGACCGACGACAGCGCGACCGACGACAGCGCCTCCGACGACAGCGCCGCTGACGACAGCGACGAGGGCCCAGTGGACGCCGACAACGACGGCTTCTTCGGCGACCTCGACTGCGACGACAGCAACGCGGACGCCCACCCCGGCGCGTATGAGCGCTGCGATGACGGCGTAGAGAACGACTGTGACGGCGCCATGGACTGCGCCGACAGCTCCTGCGCCTCGGCGAGCGTCTGTTTGGAGGACTGCGCGGACGGCCTCGACAACGATCTCGACGCGCTCATCGACTGTGAAGACGGCGACTGCGCCACGGCCTCGGCCTGTGTAGAGGACTGCACAGACGGCGTCGATGGTGACGGCGACAGCTTCGTGGACTGTCTCGATGACGACTGCTGGGCGAGCTGTGGGGTGAAGGTCACCAACAAGCTCCACGGCGGCGCCTTGACCTACACCCACACCCTCTGGAACTACTCGGACATCACCTGGGGCTCCTCCTTCACCGGGACGACGATCGTCGGCGAGGCCCGCTCGCTCTCGGGCTCCATCGAGCTCAGCGGTCCTGACGGGGTGATTCAGTGCCCGTGGTCGGTGCCCCGGGCTGAGTTTTTGCTGGAGCGTCAGACCGAGCGCTCCCTCTACAATGAGACCAGCTCCACCTCCAACGCGTACTGGCCGATCATCACGAGCACGGCCGATCACGTCGCGGACTCGGTGATCCTCGGCGCTGGCTGCCCGCTGCCCGGCGACGCCGTGCTCCCCGCACGCATCATCGGCGCCTCGATGCCCTCAAGCGTCGGCGGCCTGGAGCAGCTCTACTCCTCCGGCGGCCCTTGGTACTCCGGCGAGGCCACGGTGCTCTTCTCGGGGCACTATTATTACAAGACGACGACCCACCGCTACCGCATGGAGATCCCCGTCCTCAACCCCACCACCGCCCACTGGAGCCCCTGAGGAGCTTCGGCGTCCTCTCGCCGTGTTGGAGATTCTGAGCGGCCACTCTTGGGGAGGGTGTATGCTCAGGAGAGGAGGTGCGCTCCGATGCTTGAGCCCACCGTGCTCTTCGTGACCGATCTCACCGGTGACCTCGACGGCGGCCTCGCCGTGGCCGCCCGCCTCGCCGCCGAGCGCGCGGCGACCTTGCTCATTCTCCACGTCGTGCCCCTGCGTGTCGAAGACGGCGAGGGGATGCTGCACACCACGGTGGATCTGGCGAGCGGCGCCGCCGAGCGCGCCCTTCACCGCCTCGCCCCGGCGGACCCGAGCGTGCCGTATGTGCACCTGCTTGAAGTCGGCGACCCGGAGACCTGCGCCTTGGAGGTGGCCCGCCGCGAGCACACGGCGCTGATCGTCATCGAGCGCCGCCCCCGCTCGGCCCTGCGCCGGGTGCTCTCCCGAGATCTCGGCGAGCGCCTCGCCACCCAAGCGCCTTGCCCCGTGGTGATGTTCCGCGCCCAGACGCCGCCGCGCCTCACGCCCCGCCGCCGCCAAGACGCGCCCAGCCACCCCGTCGAGGGCCTCGACCAGCTCACCAGCCTGCTCAACGCCCGGGTAGACGCCCTGCGCCTGTGGATGTCCCAGCGCCGCGCCGCCGCCGCGCAGATCGTGGTGAGCGCCGGGGTTGAGGACGCGCTCTTCGCCTTGGCCCACAGCCACCGCCCCTCGGAGTCCCCCCGCTCAAGCGCTGGGCGGGTGCGGTCACGTCTGGAGCTTGAGCTTCGGGAGCACCAGCGGGCACTCGGGGCCTTGGGCGTGGCCTTGGAGCTCGACGGCGCGCCGATCTTCAGCGAGGGCCTCAGCGCCCGAGACGATCACGCCCGGGCGGCGTTCATGGAGCGTGTGATTCACGACGGCGCGGCGATCTCCTTGCCTCTGCACCCCCAAGACGACGCCGCCCACCGCGCCTGCGTCATGCTGGTCGGCGCTCGGGTAGACGGCCCAAACGACGCCCACGGCGCCTTGGTGTTCACCCTCGACGCCCGCCGCGACTTCTTGCGAATCCTCGCCCAGCCCGGCCCCACGGCGTCCACGGAGACCTACGCCTTTGACGCCGAGGGCCTCATGCTCTCCAACAGCCGCTTCCCCGATCAGCTCCGGCGCCTGGGCCTGCTCCCGGCCGACGCGGGTGAGCAGACCCCACGCCGCCTCTTGGTCGTCGAGCCCGAGCGCCACGCCCTCACCAAGATGGCCGCCGACGCTGTTCTGGGCCACGACGGCCAAGACGTCAACGGCTACGCCGACTACCGCGGCGTGAAGGTCATCGGCGCCTGGCGCTGGGTGCATGAGCACGGCTTCGGCGTCGCCGCAGAGATGGATCTCGACGGGCGCTGACTCGGGCCCAGGCTCGCCGCGCTCTTTTTTTCACGGCGCCTCGTCACCCAACACTTCGTTTGTTACCTAAGTGTTGTGCAGACCGTCCAGCCCTCCTCACCCGCCCGCCTCGACGCCGTGCTCCTCGCCTTGGCGCACACGACGCGGCGTGGCGTGGTGGAGCGCCTCGGGCGGGGCCCCGCGTCTGTGAGCGAGCTCGCCGCGTCGTATGACCTGGCCTTGCCTTCGTTTGTGCAGCACCTTCGGGTGCTCGAAGACGCGGGGATCGTGACCTCTCGGAAGAGCGGTCGTGTCCGCACTTACGCCCTCGCTCCCCAGGCCCTCAAGCCTGTGGAGGGCTGGCTCGCCGAGCAGCGAGACCTCTGGACGAGGCGTCTCGACCAGCTCGATCATTACCTGCTGTACATCCAGGAGCCTGACGAATGACCCTCGACGACCTGAACATCAACCCTGAGCTTGACCTCGTCCTCAGCCGCTACGTCCCCGTGAAGCCCGCCCGCGTGTGGCGCGCCTGGACCCGCCCTGAGGAGCTGATGCAGTGGTTCTGCCCCCGGCCCTGGAAGGTCGTGGATTGCCGCATCGACCTGCGCCCCGGCGGCGAGTTCTACACCCAGATGGCCGGCCCAGACGGCGTCGCGATGCCCGCGGAGGCTGGCTGCTTCTTGGAGGTCGTGCACGAGCGCCGCTTGATGTTCACCGACGGCCTCGGCCCTGATTATCGCCCCACGGGCTCGGGCTTTATGTCCGCCATCGTGATCATGGAGCCTGAAGGCGAAGGCACCCGCTACATCGCCGTCGCCCGCCACGGCAAGGCCGAGACCCGGCAGCAGCACGAAGAGATGGGCTTCCACCACGGCTGGAACGCCGCGCTGGATCAGCTCATTGAGATGGCGTTGGCGCAGCCTTAATCCTGTAGGGGTGGCCGTCTGTGTCGGGCTCGAGGTGTAAGCCTCGGCCCGCCAGGGCGGCGTCGAGCTTCGCCGCCCGCGTGGGGTCGGGGTTACGCTCCAGGTAATAAAATCGCCAGAACGCCACGTCACGCAGCAGCTCCTCGTCTGTGAGGCGCGCCGACTGTCTGAACCAGATGTCAAAGCGTGAGCGGGGATCAAAGAACCGTATCTCTGGCGCCTCGGCGCGGAGCTGCTTGGCCAGCGCCGCGTCGTACTGAAAGAAGCCCCACTCCCCGGGCACACCCGGGCCCAGATTCACCATCGTCATGGGCCGCCAGCGCTCGGGGTGGGCGGTGTTGAACCGCGCGAGCAACACGCCCCGCTCGGCCAGATACCGATGAGACGGCCACTTCTCATGGCCGGGTTTGCCCCGCCGCCCCACGGGCAGGCGCGCGGTGTGCGCGTCGGTGAGGCCGCGCAGATCGATGAGCGGCAGCTCACTGTAATACCCGACCATGCCGATGCCCGAGGTGGCGATGATCGGCGTGAGGCCGCGCGCTCTTAGGCTCGCCAAGCTCTGCGCCGCGCGCCAGTTGTGGTGCTCAATCACCACCTTGGGCCAGAAGGCCGTCACGGGGTACACCGCCCCTTCAGTCGTGATGTGCCAGCGCTCTACCCCGGGCCCGATGATCGGCACGCCCCGGGTTGTGAGCAGGGTGAGCGCCAAGGCCGCCCAGCGCCAGCGCCCGCTGAGCCGGGCCACGCCGAGGGCCAACAACAACATCCAGATCGGCAGCAGCACAATAAAGAAGCGACCGTACATAAAGTCGCCGCCGACCCGCATGACGTAGAGGATGTGCAGGGGCAGGGCGAAGGCCACAAACAGGCCCAAGCCGCGCATCGCCGCGTCGCGCAGGGCCGTCCACAGCGCGAAGAGGCCCAAGGGCAGGGTGAGCCAGAGGTGGGTGCCGAACAGAAAGGTCAAGGCGTATCTCTCGCCTTGGCGCCAGTAGGGCAGGTCTGCCGACTTCGCGTGGTAGGTGTTTGGCACCCAGTCGCCGTAATACTCATGGCGCCAGAAGAGCACGAGGGCGTAAGGCAAGGCGCTGAGCGCGTAAGGCGCGGCCACGGTGATCGCCGCCCGCAGGCGCTCGCGCCAGGCGCCGTCGCTGGAGAGGATCGTGTCCAAGGTGAGCGCCGCGCCGGCCGCCGCCCACAACAAGGCGAAGTCGGGCCGGGTGAACACGCCCAAGATGAGCACGCAGCCGAGGGCGAGAGGCCTCGGGCGCGGCGTACACATCAAGGCCAAGCCGAGGCTCACGATCAAGGCGGCGAGGGAGGTCTCAAGGCCCGTGGTGGCGTGCTCTAAGCTCACAGACTGGGCCGCGAGCAAGAGCGGCGCGAGGGGCAGGGCCCAGGCCGCCGGGCTGAGCCGCGCCTCGGCCCGGGCCAAGGTGATGAGCGTGAGGCCGAAGGTGAGGAGGTTCAGCCCCAAGGCCAGAAGCGGCAGCTCAAAGGGCGTGAGCGCGCCCAGGGCCGCGAGGAGCAGCACCCACAGGAGGTTTGTGTAGCCCTCGACCCGCTCATCGAGGTTCCAGACGAGGCCGTGGCCGTGGAGGAGGTTGTTGACGTAACGAAAGGAGACGAAGGCGTCGTCCACCACGGACGCCTGCGCCAAGGCGCCGATGAGCGCCGCGAGCACGATCCCGCCGAGGCCCAGGCCCCAGGTGAGCCGCGCCGAGACGCGCCCCCGCGCCACCAAGGCGCCCAGCGCTGCGAAGAGCCCGAGGCCCAACACCAAGACGGCGAGCTGCGCGGCGCCGTTGGCCCAGACGAGCTGCCCATAACGATCCATCATCTTCCAGAACATCGAATCCACACACGAAGACAGCCCGGGAGTCTACACCGGCCCGGGTGGGGTCGGGCGGATCAGGCCCCCCTCGTTGAGCGCCGAACGTGCTCCGCTCTGCGCGAGCGCAGGATCTGCTACACTGACCGACCAGCCCCCGAGGTGCCCGATGTCCGTGATCCTGCTCTTCGCCGTCGCCTGCGGCTCGACGCCCCCCAAGTCCGCCGAGAGCGCGCCCCCCGACACCCAGCCCGCCGCCACCGACAGCGCGCCACCCGAAGACACGACGCCCCCCGAAGACAGCGCCCCGCCTGAAGACACGACGCCGCCTGAGGACACGTCCCCGCCCGAGGACACGTCGCCGCCTGAGGACACCGCCCCGCCCGAGCCCAGCCACTCCACGATCCCGCCCGACTGGCCCGACTACAGCGAGGGCCTCTGCCCCACGCTCATCGGCTCCAACGTGAGCGATCTCGCGGTGAACGAAGGCTTCCTCTCCAGCGGCAACGAGCGCAGCTTCCGCCTGATGGTGCCGTCCCACTACGACGGCAGCCACCCGCTCCCCCTGGTGATCGGCTGGCACTGGATGAACGCCTCGTCCTCCAGCTTTGTGCGGGATGGTGAGCTTGAGCGCGCCGTAGAGGAGATGGACTTCATCGCGCTCTTCCCCGACGACATCGAGGACGCCTACTTCTTCAACTGGCCCTTTGTAGAGGTTTGGGGGGTCGAGCAAGAGCTGCTCTTCTTCAACGACCTGCTGGCCTGCGTGAGCGGTCAATACAACATCGATCCGTATCAAGTCCACGGCGTCGGCGTGAGCGCCGGGGCGCTGTGGCTCACCTACATCTCCACCACAGAGGAGGTCACCCCCTTCGCCAGCGTGATGAGCCTCTCCGGCGGCCTGGGCGAGGTGCTCGGACTGTGGGAGATGGAGTACGTCCCGCAGGAGCGAAAGTTCCCGGCGCTCGTGCTCAACGGCGGCCCGACCGACTGGCTCGCCGTAGACTTTTACGCCGCCAGCCAGCGCTACATCGACGAGCTCCGCGCGGATGATCATTTTGTCGTCGGCTGCGAGCACGACCAAGGCCACGCCGTCCCCCCGTTTGAGCCGCCGGAGGGGGAGACGCTGTTCTACGGCATGTGGTCGTTCATGTTTGACCACCCCTATGACCTCGACGCGGGGGTGTCGCCTTACCAGGCGGACGGGGCGTTGCCGAGCTACCTGCCGGAGTGGTGTTGGATTGCGCCTTGAGCTGTTCAGGGATCGGCGGACTGGGTGCAGGATCTGAGGCTAGGCTGTCTTCGATCGTGCGCCCGGACTCAGCTTTCCGAGGGTGCTGTGTCTAAGGATCAGCGCCCGGACTCGTGAGAGGGAGAGGGCTGTGTTCAGGGATCGGCGGCCCACCGTCAGGGTTTGGGGGTGGGGGAGGGCGGTCTTGGTGGGCAAGGTCGGTCAGAGGAGGGTGCTCAGGCTCGGATCAAGCGGGCAGACCCTGACGGAGCAGGGGAGATGGCTGACGTTGCGCGGCGAGAGGCTGACGCTGGGGGGTGGGTGAGGGCGATTTGTGCCCCCAATTCCTGAACACGGAGGGGTTGGGGAGGTCGGTTGGGGTGGCGATTCCTGAACACAGCCTCCCCGAATGCTGACGCTACCCCTTCTGCGGAGGTCGCTCGCGCCTGCGCGCTGGGCAGCGTGGGGTGGCTGGGGTGCCCTCAGAGGTGACGGGGCGCCTAGGTCCAGGGCGCCGAGGTCAAGAAGGTGGCGAGCGCCTGGGCCGCCGGGGTCTGAAACACCGAGTCGGGTATGGTGGGCTGCGTGCCTTTCGGCGGCTTGCCTCTTCGGATGAGCTGGCCCAGAGACTCCCCGGCGTTGTTGAACTGCCCGGCGATCGTCAGCCGCGCCTTTGCGCGCTCGCTCGGGCTGTCTTTGACGTCGTCCCCAGCCGCCTCCAGGCTCGTCAGATAGGCCTCCGCGCCGTCGAGTCGGTCCTTCCACACAGCGTCACCGCGCAGCGCAGGCTCGATGTGGTCCTCAAGGGTGCCCTGGCAGGTTGTCGGGTCGTGGAAGACGAAGAGCCCGATCGGAAAGTCGGTCCCCTTCACCCAGGAGGCGTGGGTGGGCATACGCGCTAACATAGTGGACACATGATCAGCATCGGATAAAGATGGCGCATGTCACGCTCCATCTCTGCCCTGCTCTCGTCCGCGGCCTGGGAAGACCTCACCGCATGGCTGCCCCATGATCTCGACGCGCTCGCCGCCAAGAGCGGCGGTTTCCAACGTCGTCGGGCGATTCAGTCGCCGTTGGAGTTCCTCCGCCTCGCGCTGGCGTATGGGCTCCTCGACCTCTCGTTGCGCTCCGTCGCGGCGTGGAGCGCGGATCATGGCCTCGGCCAGCTCTCGGATGTCGCGGTCTTGGGGCGACTTCGGCGTGGTTGGCCGTTCTTGGAGGCGGTATTCCAGGCGATGCTGACCCGCCAAGTCGCCGCGCGGCCCGTCTCGGACCTCCCGCGCCGTGTTCGTCTCGTGGACGCCACGACGCTCTCTGCTCCTGGCTCAACTGGCGCCGATTGGCGACTCCATGCCAGCTATGACCTCTCGACGGGTACTGTGGACGCCGTCGAGCTCACCGATGGACGCGGCGGGGAGCACCTCGGGCGCGTCCCGCTCGCCAAGGGAGACCTCGTGGTCGCCGATCGGGGGTATGCGCACGAGGCGCGTATTCGCGAGACGCTTGAGATTGGCGCGGACGTGCTCGTGCGCATCGGGCATCGCGCTGTTCCCCTCATAGACGCCAACGGAGAGGCAATCGACCCGATGAAGTTCGCCATGCGCCGGCGCTCTCGTGCAGGAAGACCGCCTCGCGTAGAGGGGGTCGTGGTGTACCTCCGCTCCGACAAGCAGCGCGCCAAGCCCATGCGGCTGGTCGTGGTGAGGAAGTCCGTAGACGCCACCACACGCGCTCAAACAACCATCAACAGAGAGGCGCAGAGGAAGGGAAAGCAGCCCACCGCGCGGACTCTCGCCGCGGCGCGCTTCGCATTTCTGCTGACCAGCATCCCCGCCAGCGAGGCCGACGACGCCACCATGGCGGAGCTTTACCGCCTCCGATGGCAGATTGAGCTCGCCTTCAAGCGGTGGAAGTCTCTGCTTGGAATCGACCAGCTCCGCGCCGACGACCCCAACCTGGCCCGAGCGTACATCTACGCCAAGCTCATCGGTGTTGTCCTCGCCGACACGATCGCTCGCCAATGGCGGGCTTTTTCCCCCTACGGCGTCCCCATTGGGGATCGGCCTCTGGCGTGTCTGGAGTAGCGCAGTACACAACATCTCCATGGCCGTCATGGGCTACCTCAGTCCGAGACACATTCGGCGCGCGGATGCGCCGAGTCGGGAACACCTGCTGGAGTCCCGTCGAAGACGACGCTTTCAGGTTACCCCGGGAGGGCCTTGGGGAGGTTTATGTTAGCGCGTATGCCCCTCACCCCCCGCTGAGCGTGAGGTCTTCGCTGAGGTTGGCCGGGCGGCTCACGCCCTCCCAGGCCGGGGCGCTCAGCACCACCCGCAGGGTCAGCTCGGTGAGGCCCCCGGCGCTCGTGACGGTGAACGTGGCCTCGCCGTCTGTGTCGAGCAGGCGCTCGCTGGGGGTGACCACGACGTCGGAGCCCTCAGAGTCCTGCACAGTCACCGCGGCGAGGCTGCCCTCACTCACGCTGGCGCCATCTTCACCCCAGGCGTTTACCGTCAGCACGATCAGGTTCGGCGACTGTGTGTTGAGGATCGCCGGGCTCGGCGTGAGGGCGAGGCCACCAAAACTCGCTGGGGTGAGCAGCGCAGACGCCGAGACGCCCACCTCGGCCAAGCTCCCCTCGATGAGGAGGTCCGGCCCGTGGGTCGGCGCGGTCAGCGCGGGGCGGGCGCAGCGGTCGGGCCCCAGCGGCACGGTCAGGCTCGACTGTGCGCCGTCGATCCACGCGCCGCCCGAGGTGACGAGGCTCAGGCTGAGGTCGTCCGCCACAAGCTCCACCGTGTCCGGCACGCAGCCCTCCACGGTGATGAGGCTCTGTCCGTCGGCGACCAAGGCGCAGGGCAGGCCCTCGGGGCAGAACGAGAGCGTGAGCACCTCGCCCTCCTCCGGCTGGGGCGGTAAGGCGCAGGCGAAGAGCTGCAAGAGCGCGAGGAGGATCACGCCATCACCCGCAGCAGCCCCGTGGCCACGCCCAAGAAGGCGCCGTCTTCCGCCCGGGCTGTGGCGACGATGAGGCCCTCGGCGTCGTCGGTGAACGGCGGCGTGACGCTCACCGTGGCGTCCGCGGCGCCGTCGTCTTGGGCGAGCAGCTCGGACTGCGAGAGCGGCGCGCGCTGGCCTTGGCCGCGGTCCAGCTCGACGATGAGCGTCACGCGGGCGCCGGGCGTCGCGCCCGTCACGCGCAGGGCGAGGATGACGGGGCGGCCCACCAGGGCGGCGTCGGGGATCATCAGGCGCAAGGCCACGGCGGACTCCTGCTTAGGGGCTCTGGAGCGTCTGGAACAGCGAGACGAGGGCGAGATCGACGGAGAGGCCCACGACCGGCGCGGCGTGGAGGCTTGACGCCGCCGAGGCGGGGTTGGGGTCGTCCACACGCACAAACACCGCCCCGGCGGTGAGCTGGGCGTAGTGGGTGAGGCGCAGGCCCCCGGTGATGAGCGGGCTCAGGCTGCCCAAGGCCGGGGTGGTGCTGTAGCCGGGCAGCGCCGGGGTTGAGCGCGCCACGGCGACGGTGAGCGAGACGCGCTGGCGAAACACGTCGCCGGGGGCGCCCGCCAGCTCATTGAGCGGCACGTCACGGTCTACGGCGGTCGAATAAAACGACACCCCGCCCCAGCCGACCAAGGCCGGGGACTGATCGGGCCACCACACAAACGACGCCCCGGCGGCGGGCACGGCGAAGTTCACCGCGTCTCGGGTGGCGGCGGTCGCGGTCTGGGCGCCTAAGGTCACCGGCCCCGTGGCGACGACGATACGCTGGCGCACCGAGGTGGCGTTCAGGGCCTCGGTGAGCGCGTCGTTGAGGGTGGCGGTCTGGGACTGCGCGGTCTGGAGCGCCGAGAGCACGTCTTGGGTCATCGACGCGCGGTCAGCGCCCGGCAGGCGCGCGCCCTCGGCGTCGAGGATGCTCTGGAGCGCCTGGGCCTCGCCCTGGGCGCTCACGAGGGCGGCGCAGGCGTCTGGGCCAGGCCCCCGGCGATAGCGGCTCTGGGCCTCCCGGGCGGCGGCCTCCAACGACGAGGCGTCGGCGGCGCCAAACCCGGCGGCGGCGAGGCCCCCGGAGAGCGCCTTCGCGAAGTGGGTCCAGCCCGAGTCCAGATCACAAGAGCGGGCGTCGGGCAGGCGGAGGGTCAGCTCGGCGGCGGCCTGCTCGGCGAGGCGGGCCATGCCCTCTTCGCCCAAGATCAGGCGCGGCGCGAGGCTCAGGCAGTAGGTCTGGCCCACCTGGAGCGCGGGCACCCGGCCGCTGAGCACGTCTCCGTCCGGGGCCATGCCGACGGTGTGGCGCTGGGGGCCGTCGGCGGGCGGGGCGGCGGCGCAAGCCTGGCCTTGGGCGGGCCACACGCTGAGCGCGGCGGTGGCCGAGACCCCGGGGGGCAGGTCCACGGTGAGCACAAACTCCTCACCGCTGGGCAAGGGGCCATCGGGCAGGGCCTCGGCGGTGGCGCCCGCGGGGATCGTGTCCAGGGGGCGATCGAGCACGAGGCGCACCGTCGTCGCCGCGTAGGCGTCGGAGCCGGTGAGCCCGAGGGTGATCAGCAGGAGCGAGGTGAGCACGGGGGGTTGAAGCCTCCGTGCGCTACGATACCATCCCGGCCCCCAGGACGCGGCGCCGTTTTATGGCGCCTTGGGCGCGAGGCCCGTCCCGGGGATCGTCGGCGGGGTCTCGCTGGGGCTCGTCCCGGCCGCCGCCGCCGCCGCCGCCGCAGCCGCCTCAGCCTGCTTCTTCTGCGCGGCCTCCAGCTCATCCCGCAGGGGCGAACGTTTGACCTCCGGCGGCAGGTTCGGGTCGGTGAGCGCGGCGTCGCGGTACTGCACCAGGGTGGACTGCGCGTGGTAGACGTAGTCGATGCGCACCTTCGTCTCGTTCATCGTGTAGCGGGTGCCGCCGCGCACCTCGTCGCCCCGGGTGAAGGGGTAGATCTGCAGGTCATCAAACTGCATCATCAGGCCAAACCGCACGGTCTCCCGGGTGGCCTTCTCAAAGAACGGGGCCTGGGACGGGTCGGCGCGCAGGGCCAAGGCGTAAGCGGCCGCCGTGCCTTCGCCATAACAGAAGGCCTGCATCGCGGGCAGCTCGCCGGGGAGCTTGTAATAGCCGCCGACGTAGTCTGGCCAGGGGGAGTCTTCGCCGGTGTACTCATAGGTCTCGACCATCCACCGGGCGACCTCTAGGCCAAACTTGGCCACCTCGGCGTCGCCGGTGACGCGGTGGTAAGCGTTCGCCGCCATCACCGACCAGGGGCCGAACTGCACCAACTCTAGCCGATCGTCTGTGTTGTATGTCTCGTGGGGCGAGGGCGCCTCGGGGCGGATCTTCTCCACACGTTCCTTCCACCACGGCTTGTAATACTCGAAGAACTTGGGCAGGGGCGCCAGCCACTTCTTGTCGCCGGTGTAGTCATAGAGCATCACCAAAGCCAGCGCCGCCTCGCCGGGGACGATGTCGTTGACCTCATCGGCGTAGGGGTGATCGTCCTCGACGTAGTACGGATCAAACCGGCCCGTGGGCTCCTGCATAAACACGGTGAACTCGCCGAAGCGGTTGAGCAGCTCGTCATACTCCTTCGTGCCCGTGGCCCGGGCGAGGTCGATCATGCCCATCATCGCGATGACGACGGTGCCGAGCTTGACGTTGTTGTCGTGCTCAATGTACGAGCGGTTCTCTTCGTCTTTGCGGAACGAGAGCGTGTAGCCCAGGGCCCGCCGGGCGCCCTCAATAAACTCGGGCCGAGGATCGATCTGGTAGGCCTGCACGAGGTTCCAGGTCGTGAGCGCGTGGCGCACGATGTTGTACTCGTCGGAATACCGGTTCTCGGCGGGCCACATCTTGTAGGTGACCTGGCCCGGCTTGTAGAAGGGGATGGGCTGGTCGTTGGGGTGCAGGTTCCGTAAATACCACTCGCCGGAGAGCAAGATGCTGCGCTCGATGGACTGAATGTCCACCACCTCCATCGGCACCGGGGGCACACCCCGGTAGAGCGGGATGAGGCCCCGGCCCGGCCAGTCGAGGTAGTGTTGGGTGCGGATCTTCTCCAGGTCGTAGCCCGGGTCACGCCAGGGGCGCAGGCTGTCCATGTGGCCCTCCCGCGCCGCCGTGCGCAGGAGCTTGTCGGCGTCGCGATAGGCCCGGGTGTAGCTCACCGAGCCGGGGATCATCGCCACCTCCCCCGTCTCGCGGTTGAGGATGAGCCCGCCGTCGATGCCCATCTCCCAGAACTCGTTGAGGTCGTCCTCGCTCGTGGCGTAGATCTTCGCCCGGTCGGTGATGAGGTGCAGCTCCAAGAGCATGTTGTCGACGGACGAGGCGAGCTTGGGCAGGCCGTACCACTCGGCGTAGCGGCGGTGCTCCCGCTCCAGATCGTTCGCCAGCTCCACCACACACTCGCCGAGCTCTTCGCGCACACACAAGCCATAGGCCAGCTCACGGCCGCCGGGCAGGCGCAGCGTCGCCATGAGGTGCCACTTGTTGCCCCGAGGCGCCTTGATGCTGGGGAAACCCCGGGGCTTCTCGCCCTTGAGCATCGTGCGTAGGCTGGAGGTGATGAAGGTGGCGGCCTGGGGGGCGAGGCTCGCGGCCTTGTCGGAGACGGCGTAGAGCAGGTACTCCGAGTCCGCCGACACGAGCATGAACCGCGCGCGCTCGTCATCGTGGTACAGGCGGGAGATCGTCGCGCCGCCCCGATCGACGCTGGGCGCCACGTCCCGGCGCAGGAGCACATACTGCACGCCCTGGTCCAAGAGGCGCTGGGCGACGGCGGCCTCGTCCCGGCCCCACCACAAGGCGGCGGACTCCGCGTTCTCCCACAGCGGCACGGCCTTGAGGCCCACGGGGAGCCCCTTCACGCGCTCGGGCAGGTCCGTGGCGATCTTGCCGGTCTGCTTCTCTAGGTCGAGCATCATGCGCTCGCTCATCACCGCGCCGCCGGCCTGGCTGAGCGCGTTCTCATGCCGGGCCTGGGGCGTCGGGCCATAGGCGACGATGCGCGCCTGGGGCGCGTTGGCCGCGGGGGCGCAGGAGCCGAGGGCGAGGGCGAGCAGGACGAGCAGCGAGCGCATGGGGTCTCCAGCGGTTGACCCTTGCACCTCACCCGCTGAGCGCGCCGGGGCAAGCGTCAAAGCCCGGAAGGTGGGTTATCCTCCTCCGTTATGCTCTTCCCCCTCGCTCCTGGTCCGGCCCTTGAGGCCGCGTGGCACCACGCCCTCATCGCGCTCTTCATCGCCCTCACCCTGGGCGCGGCGGGCCTCGGCCTCGACCGCAAGCAGCAGCCTCTGGCCGCCCGGGTGCTCGGCACCTTCGCCACCTTGGCGGGCCTCACCGCCCTGCTCATCGTCGTCGACCTCGCCCGAGGCGGCGCGAAGCCCCTGCACCGCGACGGCACCGAGGAGAACAAGATCTGGCTCGCCGGGGGCGCCGCGCTCCTCGCCGCCTTGACCTACCTCTGGCACCGCCACCTAGAGCCCAAGGCCAACGCCCTCGCCAGCCGCGCCCGAGGGGCGATCACCCTCGGCCTCGGCCTGCTCGCCACCTTGAGCTTCCTCAACTACTCACGCCTCGACAGCACCTACGTCTGGGTGGAGCGCGTCGACACCTACGACCTCAGCCACTACTACTTAAACTCCAAGTATTACAAAGAGCTGGGCTACTTCGACCTCTACCCCGCCATCGTGCTCGCAGACCTAGAGGAGGGCCGCCACTACCGCCGCCAGCCGCCCACCTTCCAGACCCAGAACGAAGAAGACTACTACATGGTCGACACCCAGGCCTTCGCCCGGGACACCGAGTGGCACGACCGCATCCGCGCCAAGTTTGGCCCCGAGCGCTGGGCGGCGTTCAAACACGACTTCATCTACTTGCAGCGCGACATGGTCGGGTTCACCAACGACCTGTGGATTCAGATGTTGTGGGACCACGGCTTCAACGGCTCCCCGGCCTGGGTGGTCTTCGCCGAGCCCCTGGCGAACGCCGTGCCCGTCGAATCCGTGAAGCTCCTCGGCTACATCGACCTCCTCTGGCTGAGCCTCGCCGTCGCCGTGACCTGGTGGGCCTTTGGTGGCCCCACGGCCTTGTTTCTGGTCATCTTCCTGTTCACCACCTACAGCGCCCGCTGGCCCACCTACACCTGGGCCTTTGGCCGCGACGACTATGTCGCCGTGCTGATCATGTCCGTGGGCCTGCTCAAGCGGGGCCTGCCCGGCTGGGCGGGCGCGGCCGTGGGCGTGGGCGCGGCCTTCCGGCTGTTCCCGGCGGTGTGGCTCTACGGCCCGGCCATGAAGGGGCTGTGGGAGCTTGTCTCTCTGCGCCAAATCAACCGAGGCCTGCTCAAGATCGCCCTCGGCTTCGTGGCCTGCCTGGCCCTGCTCTATGGCGCCGTGGCGGTGAAGTACGGCCCAGGCCGGGCGATCTGGCACGTCGAGAAGCTGCTCACCCACACCACCGAGAAGAACCTCTCGTCCATGCGCCAAGGCTTCGCCATCGCCGTGGCCTACCAAGGTGAGACCGACGTCAAACGAATGGACGACGTGCGCCGAATGCGCGTCAAGAACCAGAAGACGTGGCGAAACCCCCTGGCGTTCGCCCTGGTGCTGCTCTTGGGCTGGGGCCTACGCCGGGCCAAAGACCACGAGGCTCTGTCCATGGGCTTCATCCCCTTCTTCTTGTTGACCACGGCGAGCTACTATTATTACATCGTGCGCAGCACCATGATCGTCA
Organism: Myxococcota bacterium; assembly: GCA_023150775.1. Classification (GTDB taxonomy): domain Bacteria; phylum Myxococcota_A; class UBA796; order UBA796; family CAJQPC01; genus JADKFE01. Next base: position 30,499 of record JAKLKE010000012.1, on the reverse strand, counting down.
CCCACGCGGGTGATCTCAGCCGCCTACGCAACGCCGTGGGCCTCATCTTCTTGTTCGGCATCGAGGTGGCCCTCAACGCCCTGCAGCAGAACGATGAGACCAGCGAGTTCCGGGTGATCCACATGGGCTGGCTGGGGAGACTGTGCGCGATGTACAGCCTCCTGATGATCGCCTGGTTTCTGTGGGAGGCCCGCAACGCTCCCGCTGACGACACAAACCCATCAAGCGCCGCTGGGAGCGGGCCCAACCAGGGGACAGAGCGCCCCGCCGCCCTCACCGGATCTACCTCATGAGCCGCTCCTTTCGCCTCCTGCCGCTCCTCCTCCTGCCCTTCGCCTCCTGTGACGAGCCCGCCTGCGAAGACACGTCCTTGCCCGACCCCATCCCCGACGGCCAGGCCCGAGAGTCGCACATGGCGGCGTGCGCGCCGGGCAGCGCCCTGAACACGCCCATTTACCCCGGACAGACCCTCAAGGGCGTGTTCTGGTGTTACGGCGACCCCGCTGAGGGGCTGATCGAGTGTTTCCAGCCCAATGAGGGCGCGGCGACGACGTATGATGACAACGGCACGCCTACCCTGAAGATTGAGTGCCCGCCGGAGGGCGACGTGATGACTTGGGCGCGGACGGATTGGGGGTAGGGGAGCGCCGAGGTGGCGCTCTCTTCGGGCTTGGTTGACAGGCCTCAAAAGCTGTGCAAGCCTGGATAGACGCCTAAGGAGAGCCCGATGCCAACACGATCGCTGATTTCCCCAGCCACGCAGCGACTGTGGCGCTTGGCCCTCGTTGGGGCGGGGTGGGCGTTCGGGTTCTTGGGCTTGGGCGGCTGTGACGCCTGGGGTACTGATGAGCCTGCTGGATTAAAGTTTCCTTATGAGATTGTCGTAGAGGATTTCAGGTCTCCCTGTCCTTCACGTTGTAGCGTGCTTCCGTTCGACGAGTACAGCAATATTGGTGACGTTGTCTCGTCACATAACTATAATGACCAGCGTGTTTTGGGCGAAAGAGATTGGGAAGACGAGGAGATGATGGTCAACGGCCCATTCCCTTCCCATGAGGCGACCCGATGGCGCCCAACCTGTGGCAGCAAGACGGAGTGTGATTGTTACCTTCAATTTCAAGTCGCCGTACGGCCTACGGTTTACCTTTACATGCTGAGAATGGGCTCCAGTTCAGCCGAACCAGAGGACGCACCCCTCCTTTTCTTCACACGGTCCACCCAAGACGACGGCTGGAACTTCGAGCTCATCGGCGAATTCCCGATGCCGCTCCCGGCCTCCGACTACGATCCATCCTACGAGCAACAAGAGTTTCACCTCGTCGGTTATCCCGATGAGTACATCGAGGCCGACCCCGAATCCTGCACGGATGACCTGCGCTCGCTCCGCTTCGATCTGCGCCTCACCCCCCTGCTTCCGTACCACATGCAATGACCCCCACCCCCTCACCGGAGCTTACGATGCGAGCCCTCGCCCTCTTGCCCGCCCTCGGTTTGGCGGGGTGTGACATCTTCGGTGATTACATTCTTCATCCGGATCTGACCTACAAAGTGGATGTGATCGAGCTGCAGACTCCTTGCCCCAACCAATGCTCCACGCTGGCCTATGAGCTCAGCGATGGCGAAGATGGGGGGCTGTTCGTCTGGCCTTACCCTGCGAATGGTCAATGGAACCCGAGAGACTCTCGGCTGTTTGACTCCGGTGGTGATGTACGTCCGCTCTTGCTGGAGAGTCCCGGCTCCAGCTATCGTTATGGAAATCAGCGCAGGACACACACCAGAGGTGGCCTCGGGCGCCGAGGCTACGACTGTGTTCTGGACTTCGCCTTGTCGGTAGATGGAGATCCCGCCGGGAGCTTCGTTCGCCTCGCCCGCGTGACACGGCGCGGGCGGGAGGAGGAGGTGCTCAACTGGGACGAGTCTGAGCTCCAAGATCCCGACCTCAACTGGACGATGGCGGTGGTCGGAGAGTTCCCCGTGCCGACCCAGCACAATGAGGACTACGAGGCGCAGATCTTCCACATCGTCGGCGGCCCCGACGAGCGGGCTGTCCCCAATGAGGACGCCTGCGACGACGACCACCGCTCCTTCTGGTTCGACCTCCAGTTCACCCCGATCCATCCATATGGTGCTCCATGACCACCACCCCCTCACCGGAGCCTACGATGCGCGCGCTCGCCCTGCTGCCCGCCCTTGGTTTGGCGGGGTGTGATATATTTGGTGCTTATCAGTTACCTCCCAATCTGAAGTACAAGGTGGACGTGATTGAGCTACAGTCTCCATGTCCCAAAGATTGCTCTACCCTCGTGTATGAGCTGAGCGACGGCGAGGATGGGTCCCTGCACGCCTTTCCGTATCTTAGAGGCGATGAGTGGACCACGGAGAGCGGGATGTTTGACACCGCGGGTGAACTGAGCCAACTCAGCGTGTATATGTCTGGAGCCACTGATTATTCCGCGCTCACTTATCGCCCGAAGTTCCCGAGGGGTACCCTTAGAAGTCGGGGTTATGACTGTGCGTTAAGTTTTGGCATCACGATTGAGCCCGAGATCCTCTACGAATATGTTCAGCTCCAAGGAATCACCCTGCGTGGTCGGGGCGACGACGTGGTGGCCCTCAACGAAGCCCAACTCCAAGACCCCACCCTCAACTGGACAATGAGCCTCATCGGCGACTTCCCCCTGCCCACCCCCGACAACGAAGACTACGAAGCGCAGATCTTCCACATCGTCGGCGGCCCCGACGAGCGGGTCATGCCCGCCGAGGACGCCTGCGACGACGACCCCCGCTCCTTCTGGTTCGACCTCCAGTTCACCCCGGTGAGCCCGCCGCAGGGGCCTCAACGCTGAGCCCCGCCGCCCCTTCGCCCCCCTCGGACAGCTCCCGCGCAAGAGGCCAAAACCCCCCGTGGCGACCTCGCCCCGTTGCGGCTAAGGGGGTGGTATGCGCGCTCTGATCGTCCTCTTCGCCCTCCTCGCCTCCCCCTCTCTCGCCTTCGCGCAGTCCAAGGGTCGGCCGCCCGCCGAGGCCCCGGCGCCGCCGCCTGAGGCGGATCTGTGGAAGGCCACCTTAGAGACGGCGGTGCCCTCGGTGGTGGCCATCCGCGTGGTGGGCACCCGCAGCTTCGACACCGAGGCGGCCTCGTCGTCCGTGGGCACGGGGTTCATCGTCGACGCCGAGCGGGGGCTCATCCTCACCAACCGGCACATGGTCCACGCCGGGCCCGTCGTCGCTGAGGCCGTGCTGTACAACCACGAGGAGATCCCGCTCCAGGCCGTCTACCGCGACCCGGTCCACGACTTCGGGTTCTACCGCTTCGACCCCTCCGCGGTGCGGTTTATGGAGGTCAAGCCCCTCACGCTGGACCCGGCCGGGGCCAAGGTCGGCGTCAACGTGCGGGTGGTGGGCAACGACGCCGGAGAGAAGATCAGCATCCTCGACGGCACCTTGGCCCGCCTCGACCGCGAGGCGCCGGTCTATGGCGACAACACCTACAACGACTTCAACACCTTCTACATCCAGGCCGCCTCGGGCACGTCCGGGGGCTCGTCTGGCTCTCCGGTGCTGGACCTCTCGGGCAAGGTCGTCGCGCTGAACGCGGGCGGACGGCGCAACGCCGCGTCGAGCTATTACCTGCCGCTCGACCGCGTCGTGCGCGCTCTGGAGCTGATCCAGGCCGGGCAGCCCGTCACCCGCGGCACCTTACAGACGGTGTTTGTCCACACGCCCTATGACGAGCTGCGCCGCCTGGGCCTCTCGGAGAAGAGCGAGACGGCGGTGCGCGCGGGCTTTCCTGACGGCACGGGGCTGTTGGTCGTGGCCGAGGTGGTCCCCGGCGGCCCGGCGGACGGCGGCCTGCGCCCCGGTGACGTGCTGCTCGCCGTCGATGGCGCGCCGCTCAACGCCTTCGTGCCTCTGGAGGCGCGGCTGGATGAGCAGGTGGGCGCTTCAGTCATGCTCACCATCGAGCGCGGCGGGCAGACCTTGACCGTGACCCTCGCCGTGGGGGATCTGCACGACATCAGCCCCGACACCTACTTAGAGTTCGGCGGCGGCATCCTCAACGAGCTGAGCTACCACCAGGCCCGCAACCACAGCGTCCCGGTGAAGGGCGTCTATGTGGCGGCGACGGGCTACGCGCTCACTGAAGGCGGCATCCCCGAGGGCGCAATCCTCACGGCGATTGACGGCCAGCCGGTGAACACCCTGGAGGAGGTCGAGGCCGCCTTGGCCGCCCACCCCCACGGCGCCCGGGTGCCCGTGCGGTACTTCCCCATTCAAGACCCCCGCCAAGACCAGGTCGCCGTGATTCAGGTGGACCGCCTGTGGTTCCCGATGCAGCGCTGCGCGCGCGACGACACCACCGGCGGCTGGCCCTGTGTCGAGAGCCCGGCGCCGACCAAACCCCTGGCTGAGGCCGCCGGGGAGGCGAGCTTCGTGCGCACGGGCGGCCGCGCCCAACGTCGGCTCAGCCGGTCGTTGGTGATGGTTGAGTACCGCGTGCCGTACCGCACCGAAGGGGTCAGCAGCACCCGCTTCACCGGGGCCGGGCTCATCGTGGACGCCGAGCGGGGCCTCGTCGTTGTGGACCGCGACACCGTGCCCGTAGGCCTGGGTGAGCTAGAGCTGACCTTCGGCGGCTCCTTGCGGGTGCCCGGAGAGATCGTCAGCATCCACCCGCTGCACAACGTCGCCGTTGTGAAGTACGACCCGGCGGACATCGGCGCCACGCCGGTCAAGAGCGCCCGGCTGCGCGACAAAGAGGTCAAGCCCGGCGACAAGCTGTACCAGGTGGGCCTCACCGGCAGCCATCAGGTCGTCGCCCAGCGCGCCCGGGTGGGCCGGGTGACGCCGCTCTACCTGCCCCTGCCCGACCCTCCGAGCTTCCGCGAGGCCAACCAGGAGATCTTCACGCTCAGCGACGGCCTCTCGTCTGTGGGCGGGGCGATCACCGACCGGCGCGGGCGGGTCGTGGCCACCTGGGCGTCCTTCGCGTCGAGCGAAGGCGGCGGGCGCAGCTCGGCCTTTTATGGCCTGCCCATCGAGGTCGCCCAGAGCGTCGTCGAGCCGCTGCAGGCCGGTGAAGACGTGGCCTACCGCGCCTTGGGCGTTGAGCTGTATGGCCTGCCTTTGGCCGACGCCCGCGACCGTGGCCTGCCCGAGGCTTGGCTCAGCCGCCTCCAGGCCCACGATCAGACCGGGGGCCAGGTGCTCTACGTCGGGCGCCTCACCGCGGGCACCCCGGCGGCGGCGGCGCTCAAGGGCGGCGATCTCCTCCTCGCCGTCAACCAAGAGGTGGTCACCCGTTTTGATGAGGTCGAGGCGCTGTGCCAGGCGCCGTCGGTCACCCTCACGGTGTTTCGCGACGGGATGGAGCAGAACTTCGTCGTCGAGACGGCCAGCCTCAGCGGCCAAGGGGTCACTGAAGTGGTGTCTTGGGCGGGCATGTTGTTGCACGCCCCGCACCTAGAGGTCGCCTCCCAGCGCGGCTTCGAGCCCGAGGGCGTGTACGTCACCTGGTTCTGGTACGGCAGCCCGGCGCACCGCTACGGCCTGCGCCCCACGCGGCGGATCATCGAGGTCGACGGTCAGCCCACCCCCGATCTCGCCTCGTTCTTGGCGGTGGTGAGCACCAAACAAGACCGCGACGCCGTGCGCCTCACGCTCGTGGACTTGGAGGACAAGACCGAGGTGAAGACCTTGAAGCTCGATCTTGCCTACTGGCCCACCCAGCGCTTCGTGTTTGTGGACGGTGAGGGCTGGCGTCAGGAGGACGCGCCCGCGCCGACCCCGAGCGTCGCGCCCTGACCGGCGTGCTGTTCCGCGGGGCCGCGGGTCGGTGTAAAGTATGCAGATGCTCAACGCCCGCTATCAACAGCTCCCCAGCCGCTCCCTCAACCGCCGCGTCCACATGTGGACCTATGGCTGGTGGGGCGACCCGGTCATCATCTTCCCCAGCGCCTCGGGCATGGCCCACGAGTGGCAAGCCGCCAGCGCCATCGACACTCTGCGCCCCTTGATCGAGGCCGGGCGCATCAAGCTCTACTGCCCGGAGACCAACTGCTCCGAGAGCTGGAGCCGCCGCGACGACGATCCGCGCCTTCGGGTGGCCCGTCATCAGGCCTATGAGCGCTTCGTCATCGACGAGCTCGTCCCGTACATCCGCCAAGACTGCCAGAGCCCGGAGATCCGCGTGAGCGCCGTGGGGTGCAGCCTCGGCGCCTTCTACGCGGCGAACATGGCGCTCAAACACCCCGAGATCTTCCAGTGGGCCCTGTGCCTCTCCGGCCGGTACCGCACGGATCGGTTCTTGGGCGGCTACAGCGACCTCGACGTGTATTACAACCATCCCGTTGCCTACGTGCCCAACATGAGCGGCGAGGCCTTGGACAAGGTGCGGCAGAACACCAGCCTCACCCTCGTCGTGGGCCTGGGGCCCCACGAGGGCGGCTGCATCGAAGAGACGCTCACCATGGCGTCTCTGCTCGCCCAGAAGAACATCCCCCACGAGCGCGACGTGTGGGGCCGGGACTCGGCGCATCACTGGACCTGGTGGAAACGCCAGATCAACCACCACTTCTCACGGCGTTGGGCCTGAGTCGTCGGGGCGCCAGGCCGCGCAGCGGGCGAGCTCAGCCTCGGTGAGCGGCGCCGCTCGCTCCAGCACCAAGGCCACCGCCCGCGCACGAAGGCCCGGCTTGCCCGCCCAACGGCCCGGCAGGGGCAGGCCCGGCGCGCTGAGGTCGAGGCGCTCCCGATACCCAGCGGGGGTGCTCATCACGTCGAGGAGCGCCCCGGTGGCGGCGTCCTCGACGGCGAGGCCTAAGGTGACGTTGGCCTGAAAACACTCGACGTAGCCCGGCGGCGGGCGACGCTCATGGGCCATCCGCCGGGGGGTGACGTGGAGGCCGAAGTGGGCGATCACCGGGTCGTTGAGCCCGAGGCTGTCGAGCACGAGCATCGAGGGCATCGCCCAGCCCTGCACCAACACCGCCAGGGCGACCACGACGATCAGGGTGACCAGGAGGGGCTGCCGCGCCAAGGCGTCCTGCCGGGGTGTGAGGTGCGGGCCCAAGTGTACAGGTTTGGGGGGCGCCCACAGAAACAACAAACTCGCTGCGTTCTTGTCGCGCCGGGCGCTGATGTGGGGTTCTTCAATCGAAGTGACGAAGATACCAAGTTAAACCGGCGCTTCTTCGAGGGCGGAAGGACGGCCCCTTGCCGGGTGCTACGGTGCTCAAAGCACGTCGCAGGAGGTCTTGTGCTGGTCCTCGCTCTGTGGATTCTCATCGCCCCGGGCTTGGCCGCCGAGGCGCCGGATCCGATGGCCTTGGTGCAGCGCGGCGCGCCGGCCACGAACAAGCCCTGGACGTCGATGGACTACGAGCGCGCCCGGCTCGTGCTGGAGGAGCTGCCCCTCGACCAGCTCCCACGCTTAGACCACCCCCACCTTCAGCGCTGGCTCTCGTTGGACAACCGACCCAACAACGCCGATCCCGGCGCGTTGTTGGGGGAGCTGACCCTCTTGATGGAGCACAACCGCGCGCTCAGCCAACGGTACGCCGAGGCCAGCGCCGCCGGGTCGTCCCTCGGCGCCGAGCAGCTCGCGCTCAGCGCCTTGACCCTGCGCCAGATGGGCTGGCTGTGGGAGAGCCTCGACGTGCTGCTCAAGAGCGCGCCCGCCGACTCCCCCAGCCGCGCCGCCGCCGTGGCCCGGGCCCGCAGCGGCACCGCGAACGCCTTGGCCGCGCACCTCGGCCTGATCGCCGCCCAGCGCGGCCTGCATGAAGGGACCTTACTCGACGCGATCAGCGAGCTCTCCGCCGTCTACGCGCCGCTCCAAGATCGCCTGGACGTAAGCCAACGCGCCGCGCTGCAGGTCTACGCCGAGACCCAAGCCGCCGCTTTGCCCGAGGGCCAAGCGCGGCTGAGCCTGCAGCGCGCCGTGGCGCCCAAGATGGCGCCGCCGCCTCCCCCACCGGCGCAGGCGCCTCCCCCACCAGCGGCGCCGGTGGAGGAGGGCAAGCGCCGGGGCGCGCGCTAACGACGGCGACGGGCCAGGCCCACCAAGGCCAAGAGCCCAGCCAACAAGCCGCCGGTCGGCGCCTCGTTCGTGGCGCAGGCGATGCCGCCGCCGCCCTTGGGCAGACCGATGCCGTCGTCCCCGGTGTCCCCGGTGTCGCCGCCGGTCGGCACGTCGTCGCTGGGGTCCAGCGGGTTGGTGCCGTCGCTCACCTCTTGGCCATCCTGCACGCCGCCACCGTCGGTGTCGGGGTTCAGCGGGTCCGTGGTGTGGGTGAGCACCTCGTCGCCGTCGGTGAGGCCGTCATCGTCGCTGTCGGTGTCCAGCGGGTCGGTGCCGTGGGTGTTGACCTCGTCACCGTCGTTGAGGCCGTCGCCGTCGGTGTCGGGGTTCAGCGGGTCGGTGCCGACGCTCAGCACCTCGTCGCCGTCCGTCAGGCCGTCGTCGTCGCTGTCGGTGTCCAGCGGGTCCGTGCCCTCGGTGAGCACCTCTTCGCCGTCCACGAGGCCGTCGCCGTCGGTGTCGGGGTTGAGCGGGTCGGTGGACTCCTCAAACACCTCTTCACCGTCGAGCAGGCCGTCATCGTCGCTGTCGGCGTCGTCGGGGTCGGTCCCGAAGGTGATCTCTTCAGCGTCGGTGAGGCCGTCATCGTCGCTGTCCGCCACGTCGTCGCTGGGATCAAACGGGTCGGTGCCGTCGCGGGTGACCTCCTCACCGTCGCTGCGCCCGCCGTCGTCGGTGTCCTCATCCAGAGGATCCGTGCCCGTCTCGTTGACCTCTTGGCCGTCCGTCAAGAAGTCGTCGTCGCTGTCGGGGTTGAGCGGGTCGGTCCCGTAGGTGTTGACCTCGTCGCCGTCGTTGAGGCCGTCGTCGTCGGTGTCGACGTCGAGGGGGTCGGTGCCGATGGTGTTCACCTCGTCGCCGTCGCTCAGGCCGTCGTCGTCGGTGTCAGTGTCCAGAGGATCCGTCGTCGTCGTGGTCACCTCGACGCCGTCGTCTAAGCCGTCGCCGTCGGTGTCGGGGTTCGTCGGGTCGGTGCCGATGGTGTTCACCTCGTCGCCGTCGCCGAGGCCGTCGTCATCGCTGTCGGTGTCGGTGGGATCGGTGCCGGTGGTGTTGACCTCGTCGCCGTCCTCTAGGCCGTCGCCGTCGCTGTCGGTGTTGAGGGGGTCGGTGCCCCAGGTGTCGAGCTCGTCGCCGTCGTCGAGGCCGTCGCCGTCGGTGTCAGGATTCAGAGGATCCGTGCCCGTCGAGTCGAGCTCTTCGCCGTCGTCGAGGCCGTCGCCGTCGGTGTCGGGATCAGCCGGGTCGGTGCCGGTGTTGTCGACCTCATCGCCGTCCTCCAGGCCGTCGCCGTCGCTGTCGGTGTCGGTCGGGTCGGTGCCGAGATCGATCTCTTCGCCGTCGTCGAGGCCGTCGCCGTCGGTGTCGGGATCAGCCGGATCCGTGCCGAGGTCGATCTCGTCGCCGTCATCGAGGCCGTCGCCGTCGCTGTCGCCGACGGTGGGGTCGGTGCCGTCGGCGATCTCATCACAGTCGCCGAGGCCGTCGCCGTCTGTGTCGGTGACGGCGGGATCCGTCCCGGCGGCCACCTCGTCGCCGTCGTTGCAGCCATCAGCGTCGGTGTCGGGATCGAGGGGATCGGTGCTGTAAACACGGACCTCGTCGGCGTCGTTCAGGCCGTCGTCGTCGGTGTCGGTGTCCAGCGGGTCGGTGCCCTCGGTGATCGTCTCGCGGTAGTCGGAGAGGCCGTCGCCGTCTGTGTCACGTTTGTTGGGGTCGGTGCCGTAGGTGTTGACCTCGTCGCCGTCGTTGAGGCTCTCGCCGTCGGTGTCCTCGTCCAGAGGATCCGTGCCGTAGGTGTTAACCTCTTCGCCGTCCTCTAAGCCGTCGTCGTCAGTGTCGGCGTCGGTGGGATCGGTGCCCTCGGTGTTCACCTCGACGCCGTCGTCTAGGCCGTCGTCGTCGGTGTCGGTGTCGAGGGGGTCGGAGCCGATGGTGTTGACCTCATCCCCGTCGCTCAGGCTGTCGCCGTCTGTGTCGGCGTCGAGGGGGTCCGTGCCTAAGCCGACCTCCTCCAGGTCGTCCAGGCCGTCGCCATCGGCGTCACAGGCGATGAACATACACAGGCCGTAGTCGAGGTAATCCGGCGAGCTGCCCTGCTCGCCCGTGGCGCCCATCGTCGCGCCGTTCTCGACAAACTCGGTGACCGACGAGCTGTTGCTGGTGCCGCCGGAGCCGCCCAAGACGGTGACCGTGAGCGAGGCGCTCGTGGGGAGCGCGACGTAGCCGCCGCCGCCGCCGCCGCCGGGGCCTTCAGACTCCGCGGTGCTGATCGACTGGTTGCCACCTTTGCCGCCGTCGGCGGTGACCTTCACGCCCGAGGCGCCGTCCGCGACGAGGATGAAGCTGCCGCCCGCGCCGCCGCCGCCGGGGCCGTCGTTGCCGCCCGCCGAGGTGTTCTCGCCGGCGTCACCGTCTACGCTCACCGTGCCGGTGCCCGTGAGGTCGCCCTGCACAAAGAGCAGCACGGCGCCGCCGCCCGCGCCGCCTGAGCCCGCGCCGCTGTTGTTGCCGTCGCCCGCGCCGCCGCCGCCGCCCAAGAAGAGGCGGGTGAGCGGGACGTGGTCGAGGGGACGACCGCCGAGGCCGCCGACCTCATCGCGGCCGTCGCCGCCCCAAGAGGAGCTGCCCGGCGCGACCGTCAGCGCGTCAGCGTTGCTGGAGGCGTAGGTGTAGCCGCCGCGCCCGCCGCCGGAGCTGTTCGTGGGGCCGCCCGCGGCGATGTAGCCGGGGTCGAGCTTCCAGCCCGAGGCGGTGTTCATCACGCCTTGGCCGGTCCAGGTGTTGCCGTTGTCGCCGTTGGCGCCGCCGCCGCCGCCGGCGTTGTGGGAGTTGCCGCCGCCGCCGCCGTTGGCGATGGCGCCGCGACCGTAGAGCCAACTGTTGGCGTCGTAGTCGTCGCCGCTGCCGCCGATGCCTTCACCCTTCTCGGCGCCATCGGAGGCGGTGTTGTCGAAGTAGTAGGTGTTGGCGCTCGACGTGCTGGTGCTGCCTGAAGAGTTCTCCTTCACGCCGCCCGCGAAGCCGAGGCCGTCGGCGTCGATGGTGCCGTTCAGGGTGACGTCACCGCTCACGCTCATGACGATGAGGCCCCCCACCTCGCCGTCCCAAGGCTCGCCCGTGATCGACCCCGCGGCGCTCACCGTCACCGACTCGTAGCGCGGCACCCGGACGAGCTGCACGCGGTCGTCAGAGTCATAGGTGTTCGCCACACCCGCGGTCAGGGTGATTGTGCGCCCGGAGATGCTCGCCACCTCGGCGAGCTCGTAGTTGCCCGCGCCGTTGAGGGCGGTCACCTCACCAAAAGACAAGGTGTTTGTTGAGGTGTAGCTGGCGCCCTGCATCTGCACGATGAGCACGAGGTCGCCGGCGGCGAGGTCTGTCGTGGCGAAGATGCCGGTGGCGGGCGAGTCGAGGTCGTCGATGTCGGCCACACGCACCGAGGTAGAGCCGGCGGTGATGTCACGATCGACCTGGGCGTAGGCGTTGACCACCACGCCGGAGGAGGTGACGCTGAGGGATCCATCTCCGGCTGCGCTGACCACAGAGGGCATCATCAGCAGGAGGAGCAGGGGCGTAGCGGGGAGCGCGGCCGCGCGCAGAGCGCGCCGCCGAGTCGGGGTCGTCATAGAGGCTCCAGGTGCCTGGGGGGGCCGCCACTCTAACACCGTTTATGGCCCCTGGTGAGCCCACAATGGCGCTTTGTAGATGCGTGAAAGATCACCAATAATCCTACTTTGGCGCTCTGTCTGAGATCAACTTTCGAGCGCGCAGGAGGCGCCGATCCCCAAGCAACCGCGCTATCCTGAGCCGCGTCCCTGGAGCCAGCCCATGCACCTCTCCCGCGTCATCTCCCTCCCCGCCCTGCTCGTGATGACCTCCCTCAGCCTCACGGCCTGCAAAGGAGGGGACGACGAGGAGCCCACCGATGACAGCCGCACCGAAGGGGACGCCGACGCCGACGCCGACGCCGACAGCGACACGGACGCCGATGGGGACGCCGACTCCGACGCCCAGAAGGAGGACTGTCTAGGGGTCGGCGACGAAGACAAGGACGGCCTCGCCGACTGCCAAGACCCCGACTGCACCGCCTACTGTGTGGAGGACTGCGCCAACCTCACCGACGACGACGCCGACGGCGACATCGACTGCTTAGACTCCGACTGCGCCAAGGCCTGCGTCGAGGACTGCGGCGACACCCTCGACAACGATCAAGACGGCCTCGCCGACTGCGCCGACGACGACTGCTTAGACGCCTGCGTCGAAGATTGCAGCGACACTGTTGACAACGACGCCGACGGCGCCATCGACTGCGACGACGACGAGTGTAAAGGCGCTGAGGCCTGCCCCTCGCTGTTCTCGTTGGAGGCGAAGGTCAACCTAGAGCTCGGGCGCCTCATCTGGGGTGACGGGCTGAGCAGCTACTACGGCGTGGCGGCCGCCGGTCTGTTGTACGGTGACGTGCTGCTCTACGGCGCCACCGTAGACGGAACGGGACCGAGCTTCACCTGCACCGGCGCGCTGTACGCCTTTCCGGGCTTCTACGGCGCGGGGTATGGCAAGATCGACTACGTCGGCGGCGACTGCGACGGCTGCGACTACCGCTTTGAGATGACCGCCACCGTCGCCAACGGCGGGCTCCAGTGGCGCGGCAAATGCCCTGTCTCGGAGCTGCCCGTCGCCCAGCTCGGCTTCTTCACGGATCGTTACGAGATCAGCCGCTACGACACCACCACGACGGCCTGGTCCACCCAGTACAGCGCGAGCTACGGCTACCGCTACACCGGTGATTACGGTTTCGGGACGATCTACCAGCTCTACATGGGCTACTTCACCCAGCTCAGCCCCGTCGTGTGGGAGGCGCCGCTCTAAAGCTCGGCGCCTAGACCGCTGAGGGCGAATCGGGCCGCCGGTCCCGCCCTTTCTGTGGCAGACTGACCGGGTGCCAGGACGGCTCCTCCCCCTCGTGATGATCATGGCCTGCGGTGTCCCCGCCGCGGAGCGACCCTCTGCGCCTGAGGCCCCGACCTCGGCCAAGCCCGCCGCCAAAGCCCCCGGCGAAGGTCAGCTCTCGGCCACCGCCTGGCTCACACGGGCGTCTCTGGACCTTCGCGGCGTGCGGCCTTCAGCCTCGGAGCTCGCCGCCGTCGCCGCCGACCCCGCCGCCGCCGAGGCCCTGATCTTGGGCTTCGTCGATGACCCCCGCTTCGCAGACCGCGCGGCCTGGACCTGGAACGATCGCCTGCAAACCGCGCTCAACTTCAAGAGCACGACCCTGCGCGGTTACCAAGCGCTCAGCGAGGCCCAGAAGGAGGCCGCGGGCTTCGCGCCTCTGGCTTTGGTGGCGTGGATCGTCGCCGAAGATCAGCCGGTGACGGCTTTGGTCACAAACACAACGCTCCCGTTGAATGATGACCTCGCCGCCGCCTTCGGCCTCACGGCCCCAGGACAAGGCGCGGCTTGGGTGATGAGCGCCCACGAAGACGCGCGGCCCCCGGCGGGCCTGCTCGCAAGCACGAGCTTGTGGCTCGTCGTCGATGGGGACGCGACGAACCACAACCGCCGCCGGGCGAACGCCGTCTCGACGATGTTCTTGTGTGACGACTTCTTGAGCCGCGAGGCCGCCTTCGACTTTGACCTCAGCGTCGAGGAGCTCGCCGCGATGGAGGAGGCCGTGCGCACCCAGCCGGCCTGCCTCACCTGTCACGCCGGGCTCGACCCCCTCGCGGCCCTGTTTGGGGGCTTCGCCGAGCGCAGCGACCAGGCCGAGCTGTCGCGCCTCACGGTCTACAGCCCGTGGCGGGCGGAGTGGGCGCTGGGCTGGCGGGCTCCGGCCTACTTCGGGCGGCCCGTGGGCAACCTCAGCGAGCTCGGCGCCACGATGGCCGCCGATCCACGCTTCGGGCGCTGCGCCGCGCGCACCTTGGCCGAGGGCCTCATCGGCGAGCCCCTAGACGAGGCGCTGGGCCCCTACCACGACGCGCTCTTGAGCGGCGGGATGAGCCTACGCGCCGTCGCCCGAGCCGTCGTCACCTCTGAGCGATACCGCCGCGACGACGAGCGGGCCCTGCCCATCGACGCCTTGAGCTCCTCATTGGCCCAGGCCCTCGGCCTCAGCGCTGAGGGGGAGACCTTCATGAGCCTCATCTGGACGCTGGAGCACCGGCGCCTCGGCGGCGGCGGGGACGACCACACCGCCCCCGACGACGTAGACCAGCCCGGCGTTGGCCACGCCCTCCGCGACGCCTGGCTGGCGCGCTCCGTGGCGGCGCTGGCGCTGACCCAAGACGCCGAGCGGGAGCCCGAGGCGCGTATCCTCTGGATCGCCGGGGCCCCCTACCCCACGGACGAGGTCAACGCCCGGCAGGTGCTCGTGCGCTGGCACCAGCGGCTCCTCTCCGAGCAGGTCTCCCAGAGCGACCCCAGCGTAGACGCCCTCTGGGCCTTGTGGTCCGCCGCCGGGGGCGCCGCCGACCCTGAGACCGCCTGGACAACCTGCTTAGAGGCTTTGTTGCGACACCCGATGGGGAGGCTGTATTAATGCGACAGCCCCTCCTCCTCCTGCTGATCTACGCCTGCGGCCGTGACGACGTCGCGTCGCCCAAAGACGACGCCCGTGAAGACAGCGCGCCGCCGGAGGGCTGTGACGGCCTCACCTGGGAGAGAGACGGCCTGCCGGAGATGTTGACCTGGTGCGCCGCCTGCCACTCCTCGCTGATCCAGCCCGAGGACCGCGCCGGGGCGCCCCTCGGCGTGGATCTGGAGAGCGTCGCTGGGGTGCGACAGCACCTTGACCGCGTGATCCTGCGGATCGAGGCCGGGGACATGCCCCCTGCGGGCGGGGTGCCCGAGGCCAAACGGGCGCGGCTGCTGCAGTGGCTCCGCTGCGGCGCCCCCGGGGACGAGCTCGTGTGGCCGACGACGACCCCCGCCGAGGCCCCTGAGGAGAGCTGGGATCAAGAGGAGGCCGTGGTCGCTGGCGACGAGCCCGACCAGGTGAAGATCGAGGCCGCGCGGCTCGGCTGGACCGAGGGCCTGGCCTTCGTCGAGGTCTGGAGCGTGAGCCCGTCTGAAGCATCTTTGGTCTCGCGTGAGGTCTGGGACGCCTCGGGCGCCTGGCGGAGCCGAATCTCGTTTGAGCCCCCGCTGACCCTGTGGCGGGCCGGACAGACCGACTGGTCTATCGTTACGGAGCGCCTCACAGAGGATGCGACAGGGCTCACAGGCGTCGAGGAGGAGTGGACCGTGAGCCTCGGCCCAGCGATCGACGTGGACCCCCGCAGCTTAGAGCCCAACCCCGAGGCGCGCTTCGCCGGGTCGAGCTCCGGCGAGCTCCTGGCGCTTCACCTCGGCGGCCAAGGCCAGCTCATCCGTCGCGTTTATTCCGGCGCCTTCGCCGTGGAGGGCGACGAGCTCGACATGACCCACCTCGGCAACACCGAGCTGTTCACCAGCGCCGAGTTTCAGCTCCCCATCGACCTCAAGTGGCGGGCCAAGGTGATGGTGCGATGAGCCTTCTCCCCACACGCCGATCCTTGCTGTACGGCGCCGGCGCCCTCACCGTGCTCGGGTCGGCCTTGGGCCACCGCAGCGCCCGGGCCGCCGGACCCCGGCGCCTCGTCATCTGGTGGTCCGGCGGGGGCTGGGACACGAGCTACGTCTTTGACCCCCACTTTGAGGCGAACATCATTGACCGCGACCCCGACAGCGACCGCGCCACCTACGGCGATCTGACCGTCGCTGAGGCCGGAGATCGCCCCCAGGTGAAGGCGTTCTTTGACGCCTGGGCCGACCGCGCCGTCGTGGTGAACGGCCTCGCCGTGGGCAGCATCAGCCACGACGCCTGCGCGCGGCTCACCCTCACCGGCCGCCGCGCCGAGGCCCCCGACCTGGGCGCCATGTTGGCCTCCGGCGCGAGCCGTGGGCGCCCCCTGCCCTATGTCGCGCTGAGCGGCCCCCGCTTCCCCGGCGAGCTCGGCGGCACCCTCACCCACGTCGGCGCCTTGGCCCTGGGCACCTTACGCGGTGAGCAGCCCGAGTCCGCGGCCTACTCTGAAGACCGTGAGGCCCTGATCCGGGAATATTTGCGACAAGAGATCCAGCGGCTAGACCCAAACGGTGAGCGCCCGCGCCTCCAGCGCCACCAAGACGCCCTCACCCGCCTCGACACCCTCGATCTCTACGCCGACAGGCTCAGCCTGCCCGACAACCCGACCGACGATGAGCGTGTCGCATTGGGCCTCACCTTGCTTCAGCTCGACCTCTGCGGCGCCTTGATGATCGAGGCGCCGTTGCCCGAGCGAAGCCGCTGGGACTCTCACCAAGGCAACGACCTCAACCAGACCGACTGCTACGAGCGCGGCTTCGGCGCCTTACACGAGCTGATTCAGGCCCTTGAGGCCACCCCCGACGCCCAAGGTGGCACGCTCTTGGACAGCACCCTGGTGTTGGCGATGTCGGAGATGGGCCGCACCCCCCTGATGAACCAGACCGGCGGCAAAGACCACTGGCCCACGACCTCACTCTTGATGGTCGGCGGCGGCGTCTCCGGCGGTCGCACCTTGGGCGCGACGACGGAGACCTTGGGCCCCGCCCCCATCGACCTCAGCTCCGGCGCCCAGAGCGCCAGCGGCGAGCGCCTGAGCCCGCCCGCCCTGCTCGCCGGGGTGCTCAGCGCCTTCGACGTCGATCCCGAGCCCTGGCTGCCCGGCGTCACCCCCTTCACCGCCTGGCGGGGCTGAGCCCCTTCAAGCGCTTCAAGACCCCTGAAACACCCATTGGAGCCAAGATGCGCCTCACCACCCTGCCCCTGATCCTTCTTCTTGTCGCATGTCGCACCAAAGATGAGACACCGGTTGAGACCGGCCTCACGGGCCAAGACAGCGGCGCCGACAGCGGGGCGGGCGACTCGGGCGGCGACTCCGACGTCGATGACTCCGGCGGCGGGGACTCCAGCGCCCCCACAGACAACGACGGCGACGGCGTGAGCGCCGACGAGGACTGCGACGACAACGATCCGAGCGCCTACCCCGGCGCCGTCGAGCTCTGCGACAACACCGACAACAACTGCGACGGCGCCATCGACGAGGGCGTGACGAGCACCTTCTACCGCGACGGAGATGGCGACGGCTATGGGGTTGACGGCGAGGGCCTCGCCGCCTGTGAGGCCCCCGAGGGCTACGCCGCCCTCGCCGGGGACTGCGACGACGCCGACGCCCAGTTCAACCCCGGCGCCGCCGAGACCGACTGCGCCGACCCCAACGACTACAACTGCGACGGCTCCGTCGGCTACGACGACGCCGACTCGGACGGCTTCGCGGCCTGTGAAGACTGCGACGACAGCCAGCCCACGGTGAACCCCGCCGGGACGGAGGTGTGCGACACCTTAGACAACAACTGCGACGGCGCCGTGGATGAGGGCGTGACGACCACCTACTACCGCGACGGCGACGGCGACGGCCACGGGGACGCCGACTACCCCGACGCCGCCTGCGCGCTCAGCGCCGGGTACGCCGAGGCCGCCACAGACTGCGACGACGGCGACGCCACGGTGAACCCCGACGCCAGCGAGGTGTGCGACAGCCGCGACAACGACTGCGACAGCCTCATCGACGACGCCGACCCCAGCCTCGATCTCAGCACCGCCGGGACCTACGCCGCCGATGACGACAACGACGGCTACGGCGACGACGGCCGCCTGAGCGTCGCCTGCGTGCAGCCCTCGGGCACCACGACCACCGGGGGCGACTGCGACGACGGCGACGCCACGGTGAGCCCCGCCGCGTCCGAGACCTGGTACGACGGCGTCGATCAGGACTGCTCCGGCGGCAGCGACTACGACCAAGACGGCGACGGCCAAGACAGCCTCAGCGGCGCTGGCGCCGACTGCGACGACCTCGACGCCGCCGTGTATGACGGCGCCATCGAATTATGCGACAGCGTAGACAACGACTGCGACGGCGAGATCATCGACGTAGACCTCGACCTCGACGGCGTGCGCGACATGGGCGTCGGCGCCTTGGACATGCCCGGGAGCGACGACTACGTCTACGTCAACGCGTCGAGCGCCTTGGCCTGGGGCACCGGCGACTGGACGATCGAGCTGTGGACCCTCGCCGAGCACCTCTCCGGGGCCAACACCCCCGGCCAGGCCCGCCTGCTCAACCACTCCAACGGCGGCTACCCCTCCAACCCCTGGTGGGTCATCGACGTCTACGAGAGCACGGGTCTGGTGGAGCTGGAGGTGACCGGCTGGAACGCGGCGCGCACGGCCCCGATCAGCGGCACGGGCTTGTCGAGCTCGGGCATGGCCATCGGCGAGTGGATTCACATCGCCATCGTCAGCGACCGCAGCGCGGGCACGGTGCAGTTCTACTTCAACGGCGAGGACGCGGGCAGCTACACCACCTCCGCCGAGTTCCAGACCGCCGATGTGACCACCCCGGCCTACCTGCAGCTCGGCTCCGCCTGGAACGACTGGCAAGGGATGCTCGACGAGGTGCGGCTGTGGACGACGGCGCGCAGCCAGGCCGAGGTGCAGTCGACGATGTGCAGCGCGCTCACCGGCGCCGAGACCGACCTTCAGGGCTACTGGAGCTTTGAGTCCTCGGCGACGGACGAGGGCCCCAACGCCCTGGGCGGCACGCTCATGGGCGACGCGAGCCTCGTGAGCTACTGAGGCGCCGCGCCGCCCGCGCTCTGGGCGGGTTATGGCGCTCCGCAGGAGGTCTCTGTGGACGACACGCCCTTTCGTTTTCAGCTCCAGTACGAAGACAACATCGCTGTTTTAGAGCTGGATCACGGCAAAGCCAATGAGATGGGCGTCGCCCAGATCGCCGCCTGGGAGGCGCTCATCGAGGATCTGCGCGGCTCGGAGCTGCGGGCCTTGGTGACCACCTCCCGCCGGATGAGCGCCCGGGGCAACCCGATCTTCATCGCCGGGGCCAACGTCACCGAGCGCGCGGGCTGGACCAACGCCGAGGTGGCCGCCCATGTGAAGCGCCAGCGGGAGATGTTGGTGGCCCTGCGCCGCCTGCCGCTGTTCCACGTCGCCGTGGTGAACGGCGTGGCCTTGGGCTGGGGCACCGAGTTCTTGCTGACCTGCGACTACCGCATCGGCGCCCGGGCGGCGACCTTCGGCCTGCCCGAGACGGGCCTGGGCATCATCCCCGGCGCCGGCGGCAGCGCCGAGCTGTGGAGCGTGGTCGGCGTCAACCAGGCCCTGCGCCTGGGCATGACCGGCGAGATCATCCGCGCTGAAGAGGCCCGCCGCATCGGCCTCATCGAAGAGATCACCGAGACCCCTGAAGAGGGCGTCGAGCGCGCCGTGGCCTTGGCGAAGCTCGTCGCCCGGCGCTCGCCCACCGCCGTCGCCGCGTTCAAGACCGCCGTGCTCGGCGCCGTGGGCCGCCCCGCTGAGGACCGCCAGGCCTTAGAGGCCCGGGCCTATCGCCTGTGTTTAGAGAGCGGCGAGGCCGCCATCGGCCGGGAGAACTTCGCCGCGATCACCCACGGCGGCGAGACGCCGTGGGGCTTCCGCCGTGAGCTTCTGGACGAGGACTGAGCCGTGCCGACGCTGCTCCTCACCCTGCTCGCCGCGGCCTGCGCCCCCGCGCCCGAGCCCACACGCCTTGAGGACTGCGCCGCCCTGGCGGACGCCGTGGCCCGGGGCGACTGCCAGCTCAAGTTTACAACGCCCTTGTTGGAAGATCCCAAGGCCCTCGACGCCGCCTTGGCCCTGGTGCCCGAGGGGGTCGAGCGGGACGCCCTCATCGCCCGCCTCGCGGTGACCGACCCTCGGCGCGGCGCCCGGCTGTGTAAAGCGATGACCACCCCTGAAGGCCAGCAGAAGTGCCAGCAGGTGCTCGGGCGGCCCCACCTCGGCGCCCCCCGGAAGACCAAGCCGTGAGCCTGCCCCTCCTCCTGGCGCTCTGGGGCTGCGGCGCGGAGTCTCCGGTGGATCCCGCCGGAGACGGCCTGCGCGCCGGGGGCAGCCTCGCGGCCTGCGCTGAGGTCGCCTTCGCGGAGCTGGCGATCCCCTGCCGCGTAGGCGTGGCCGCCGAGGCGGGCAAAGCCGGAGACGTCGCCTTGGCTGAGGAGGCCTGCGCTTTGGTGCCCGAGGGGTTGTGGCGGGAGGAGTGCCACTTTCGCGCTGGGGAGGAGCTGGGCAAAGCCGGGCACACCGACCGCGCCTTACGGTTCTGCGCCCGGGCCGGGGACTTCGCCCGAAACTGCGTCACCCACGCCGCCTGGGGCCTGCCGCCCGAGCCCGGCCTGAGCCCCGCCGACCCCACCCGCGCCCTCGCCGCCTTAGACGAGCAGCTCAACATCTACACCGCCGGGCTCAACGGCGCGGCGCAGGGGGTGCAGGGCGAAGGCGTCGACATCCTGCTCAGCCGGGCCTGGTTTAACCTCTACGTCGGCTCGGGCAGCGCCGATCCCGCCGCAGCCAAGGGCGCTGAGGGGGAGCACGGCCCCCACGCCCGCACGGCCTGGGCCTTGGAGTTTGTGCGCCTCGCCAAGCTCCCGCCGGAGCAGGCCGTGGCCGCCGCCCTCGCCGTGTGGCGAGGAGAGTCCCCGGCGCCCTCCGGCGCGGCGCTCCCGCCGGGGCCCCGGGTGGGCCGCCACACGAGCCCCATCGTCGCCGAGGGGCTCCGCACGAGACGCCACGCGGCGACCTTCGGCGGCGGCGTCCGCCTCGTCGGCGACAACGTCGAGGAGGACCTCACCGTCGCCGTCATCGAGGCCCTGTTCTTCAACGAGGGCACCCCGCCCGAGGCCTTCGCCGCGTCTCACGAAGACCCCCGCCTCACCGTGCGGCTCACGGCCTGGAAGCTCTGGGGCCTCACCGCCCCGCCGGACGCCGTGAAGGCCAGGATCACCGCCGCTTCAGACCCCCTCGTCGCCGAGACCTTACGCCTCGCCGAAGGCAAAAACATGCAGGGCCCCAAAGGCGGACGCCGCCGAGACGCCCGGTGAGTCTGGCGGCGAAGAGGCCCCTTCGGGAGCGTGTCGCCCAGGTGCTCAACCACCCCAAGGTGGAGCTGGGCATCGTCGCGCTCATCTTCATCTCGGTCTTGGGCCTGCTCGTGGAGCTGGCCTTGCCCGTGGGGAGCCTGGCCCGGCGCACCTTACAGAACGTCTCCGACGCCCTCACCCTCGTGTTCGCCGTCGAGCTCGCCCTGCGGGGGTGGCTCGCGCCGAACCGCTGGCGCTTCTTGCGGCGTCACCTGCTCGATCTCATCGCGCTCTTGCCCCTGTTTCGGCCCCTGCGTCTGTTGCGGGTGCTGCTGCTCTTGCGGCTGTTTCGTGCGGGCACCCTGCTCAGCCGCCGCATGAGCGTCTACGGCGGGCTCTTCTCGGGCACGTCCAACGAGGTCACGGCGCTCATCACCCTCACCTTGACGATCACGCTCATCGGGGCGGTGACCGTTCATGTGTTCCCCGAGATCGTGCGCCTTGACACCCAAGGCATCGAGGGGGGTCTGTGGTTCGCCGTGTTCACCCTCGTGGGCGGTGAGCCCCTCGGCGGCGTGCCCCAGAGCCAGCTCGGCCGGGCTGTGAGCCTCGCGTTGATGGTCGGCGGCATGACGACCTTCGGTGTGTTCGTCGGCACGGTGTCCGCGGGCATGATGGCCGTGCTCGGAAAACGAATGGAGATCGCCGAGATGGAGCTAGATGACCTCAATGAGCACATCGTCGTCTGTGGTTGGAACCAGGCGGGCCCCGCGCTCGTGCAAGAGTTCTTCTCGGCGATGCACGAGCCCCACCGCGCCTTGGTGCTGCTCACCGAACAAGACAAGCTGCCGGCCAACTTCCCCACAGCCGGGGTAAAAATGGAGCTTGTGTACCACCTCAAGGGCGACTGGACGCGGGTGGATCTTCTGGAGAAAGCCGGGGTTCGCCGGGCGTCTACGGCGATCTTGCTCGACGACAACCTCAGCCCGCGCCCCCCATCAGACCGCGACGCCCGCACCGTGCTCGCCGCGCTCACCATCGAGCGCCTCGCGCCCGAGGTCTTCTGCTGCGCCCAGCTCAACAGCGACATGCACGAGGGGCTCTTGCGGATGTCGGGGGTCGAGGAGATCGTCATCGGCGACTGGTACACCGGGGTGATCTTGGCGTCTGTGGGGCGAAACCAGGGCCTCGTCGCCGTGCTCTCCGACATCCTCACCGCCCAGCGCGGCAACGCCTTTCATAAGGTCGGCTGCCCCAGGCCCTGGATCGGGCGCACCGTCGGCGAGGCCTCCGCCGATCTCAAACGGGACCACGAGGCGATCCTCGTGAGCTTGGAGCGCCGGGGCTCGGGCAAACGGCACCACCGCGACGTGATGGTGAACCCGCCCTCGGCGGAGGTGATCCGCGAAGGCGACGTGCTCGTGGTGATCAGCCGGAACCCGATTCACCTCGGGGTCTGACGCGCGCTGTAGTCCGCCAGAAACCGCCGCACGCCCTCGGGGCTGAGCGGCCCGCCATGCGCGGGGAGCACCACCGTGAATTCAGGGCCCAAGGCCGCGCCGAGGGCGGCGTGGGCGGCGTCGATGTTGAGCTGGTAGTAGTGCAGGCGCGGCGCTTTGCGGCGCACGATGCCGCCGCGGATGAGGTCGCCGACAAACAAGGTCGTCCCGGCGGTGACGATGAGCGAGCCCTCGGTGTGGCCGCCGACGGGGCTCACCTGGGCGTCTACGCCGTACTCGGCGAGGGACATCGGCGCGGTGACGGGTGTGGCCGTGAAGGTGTCGAAGGTCTCGGGGAAGAAGCGGCTCATGAACGCCGCCCGGGCGGTGGTGGGGCTGGCCTCGGCGTTCACGCCTTGGGCGGCCTCGGGCACGTCGCCTGCGCCCATCAACACGGGCACCTGCAGCCGCGCCGCCAGCGCCGCCGCGCCGCCGGTGTGGTCGGAGTGGGCGTGGGTGATCACGATCGCCGTCACCTTGTCCTCAGCGATCCCGGCCTCAGCGAGGCCCTTGAGCGCGGCTTTGTCATCGCCCGGGTAGCCGGTGTCGACGATCACCACGCCCTCACCGACCAAGGCGTAGAGGTGGGTGTAGCCCCGATTCAGCTCGATCACCTCCGGCGGCGCGGCGAAGGCCAAGCCACCCACCACCCACGCGGCGATCATTCGGCCACCAGCGGCGCCGCTTCGCTGAGCGTGGAGAGCAGGCGCCCGTTGGGGATCGAGGCGAGGTACGCCCGCTCGTAGTCCGGCGTGAAGGGGTTGGTGATCAGCGCCACCGTGGCCCCCATCGCCGCGGGCAAGCACAGGTCGAGCTCAAAGATGTCGCCCACCACCGTCAGCTCCGACCAGCTCGCCCCGGCGGCGTTGAGGATGCCCTCCAGCACGTCATGGTAGTGCTTGCGGCGCAGCAGCACCGGCCTGGAGAGCCCGGGCAGCGTGAGCGCCTCGGGCACAGCCTCAAAGCTGGGGTCGATGATGTATTTACGCGCCCGCCCCACCACCCGGGCCTGCAGCCAGGCCAAGGAGTCAACACCGTCGTTGCCTGTTCCCAGCACCTTGAGCTTGTGCTGAACGGCGTCGGTGTGGGAGTTCGTGACGATGTGGACCTCTTGGCCCTGGAGCCCCAAGAGCAGCTCCCGGGCGCCCTCCCGAAAGGCGATGTGGGTCTTCGTGTAGTTGTACTTGTAGAGGATGGCGTCGAGCAGGCGGCTGCGCTCGGCCTCCACCATAAAAGCGCCCGCCTCGTCCAAGATACGACGGGCGACGGGCATCATGCGCAGGTAAGGATCGACGATGGCCGGGGCGACGATGTGGCCGCCGAAGATCCAGCCGAAGCGCTGGGGGTTCGCGGCGACCTCGGCCTCAAACCGGGCCGCGCTGGCCTCGATCTCGGCCAAGGGCAGGCCGGTGAGCGCCGCGAGGTCCTCCAGGTAGCCGCCACGAAAGGGCGCGCCCTCCCGCTCGGCGTCGGTCATGGTCCCGTCGAAGTCGAAGACGATCACACGCGGCACAGGCGCTCCTTGGCGACCCTCGCCTTTAACCCGCCCGGCGCCAAGCGGTGTAGACTGGCCGCCGTGACCCCCTTCACCCCCGCGTCCCTGCCCACCCTCGGCGTCGGCGTCAGCCTGAGCTTCGGCGCCGAGCCCGACCCCGTGGCCTTGGCCCGCGCCCGAGGCGGCCCGGCGTTCATCGAGTACGCGGGCGCCGTGCAGCACAGCTTCATGGAGCGCCCCCTCGCCGAGCTCCGCCGCCTGGGTGTGCCCGTGCTCTACCACCCGAGCTGCCTCAACCTCTGCGGCCCCTACCCCAACCCTCGGCCCTGGCTCGACGCCGTGGGCGCCCATGTGCGCGCCGTGGGCTCGGCCTGGCTGGCGCAGGACGTGGCCGTCTGTTTTGTCGGCGACACCCCGGGCTACTCCATTCAGCTCGGCTACTTTGTGCCGCCGATCTTGACCCCGGAGTCTCTGGATGAGGCCGTCATGCGGGTGATGGAGGTGCGGCAGGCCGTGGACGCGCCGCTTCTGTTGGAGCCCGCGCCGGTCACCTTCACCTTGGGTGAGCTCGACATCTTCACCTTTTTGGCCGAGCTGAGCCGCCGCACAGACAGCGGCCTCTTGCTCGACGCCGGGCACGTCGTCTCCCACCAGCTCGCCCGGGGCGCGGGCTTGGGCGACGGCCTCGACACCTTGGACCTCTCCCGTGTGGTCGAGCTGCACATCGCCGGGGGCGTGATTCAGACCCGCGACGGCCAGCCGATCTACCTCGACGCCCACGATCTCCCGCCCCTGCCCGAGACCTGGCAGGTGTTTCGCCTGCTGTTGTCGCGCTGTGAGAACCTCAAGGCGGTCTGTGTGGAGTGTGAAGGCGCCGCCGCGTCTACGGCCCTGCCGCTGCTCCGCCGGGCGCGGGAGCGTGTGCTCTTGGGCGCCGCGTCTACAGAGCTGCGCGAGAAGGTCAAGGCCGAGCTGGCCCAGGAGTCCCGGTGAGCCCCACAGCGGCCTGGACGCTCTACGAGCGCCTCCTGTTTGACGAGGAGCTGCGCGACGCCTTCGCCGCCGACCGCGACTCTGTGTTGCATCAGCACGGGCTCGCCGAGGTGGATCGGGCGCGGTTCTGCGCGATGAGCCTCGCCGGGCTGCAGGCCGACGCTGAGGGGCGCCGCCGTTACCTCATGGCCGCGCTCTGCCGCGCTTACCCCTTGAGCGCCGCCGCCATCGGCGCCGACAACCCCCGGGCGCTCTCTCGATTTTTGAGCGGCCCCGCGCTCTTTTTGCCCCTCGCCGAGCGCAGCGCCCGCTTTGGGGATCACCTGAGCGCGCTGCTCGACACCTTAGAGGACAACATCCCCGAGGTCGCCGGGCGTCTCATCCGCGCCGTGCTCAGCGTCGAGCGCGCCTTGGTGGACAACGCCGCCGCCTTGCGTGAGGCCGCCGGTCGTGCTGAGGCGCCGGGCCCGCCGTCGCCGCCGTCGAGCGCCCAGCTCAAGCGGGGGCGCCTGCGCCTGCCGCCTTACCTGCTCGTCGCCGAGCTGCCCGCGCCCACCGAGCTTGTCCGCGCCGCCTTGGGTGGGGTGGGCCCCGAGGACGTCTTCCCCAAGATCGAGGCCGGGCAGGTGAGCCGCGACCGCCTCATCACCGTCGCCCGCGCTGAAGAGCAGCCCGTCACCCTGCTCTGCCGGGGGGTGGTGAGCGGCCAGTCCCACGAGCGCGCCGGGGCCGGCGGGCTCTCGCCGCTCGTCGAGGTCAAACATCTGTGGGTGGAGCTCGCCGGTCGCCAAGGCCCGCTCATTCAGTCCCTTCAGGCCGAGCCGACCCTCAAGGAGCTGCCGCCCGCCCGTGAGGCGCTGATGCGGCGTCTCATCGAGGCCGGGGTGGTCGAGCTGACGCGCTGAGGGGCAAACTCTGCGCCTTCGCGCCGATTCCCCGCGCCGTCCCGGTGTACAATCCCAAGATGCACCTCACCGCCCTGCTCCCCCTGCTCTTCGCCTGCGCGCCCCCCGAGGCGCAAGACGGGCCCAAGCCCCACGACACCCTGCCCATCGCCCAGGCCCTCGCCAGCCAAGGCATGACACGCTGGCCCGCCGAGAGCCTGCCTCTGGACTGGATGCAGACCGTGTGGGCCACGGGCCTGCTGGGGGTTCACGAGGTTGACCCGTCCTTAGGTGTCGATCTTTACCTCCAAGACTGGCTGGACGACGAGCTGCCGCGCTTCACCGCCGACCCGCCCAAAGACTTCAACTCCTCGGACTCAATGTCTCCGGCGATGATCGCCGCCGCCCTAGAGACCTTAGCGCCCACCGGCCGCTACACCCCGATTCTAGACGCCGCCGACCGTTACCTCAGCGTCGCCCGCTACGCCGAGAACGGCGCGATCCAACATTGGGGCGACGGCAGCGTGTTTGAGGACCTCGATCAGGTCTGGGTAGACTCGATGTTTATGGTCGGCGTGACGGCGCTCAACCGACACGATCAGACCGGCGATGACCTGTTCTTACAGAGCGCGCTCACCCAACACGACGCCTTCGTCGCGCTGCTCGTAGACCCAGACGATGGCCTCTATCGCCACGCCTATGACGTCCCCACAGGCGAGAACATCCCCGCCGAGGCCGTGTATTGGGCCCGTGGAAACTCCTGGGCGCTGTTGATGGCCGTCGAGACCTATGCCCGCCTGCCCCAAGGCCACCCCCAGGCCGAGGCCCTCGGCGTCGCGTTTGTGGCCCACGCCGAGGCCGTGCTCAGCACCCAAGCCCAAGACGGCCTCTGGCCGACCGTGCTCACGGCCACCCCCGAGGACAACAACTACACCGAGACCTCCGCCGCCGCCCTGATCGTCACCGCCCTGATGCGCGGCGTAGACCTCGGCCTGCTCGACCCCACACAGACAAACCCCGCCATCGACCGGGCGCTCGACGGCCTCTTGGGGCGTGTGGAGCAAGATGAAGACGGCGCCTGGGTGGTGAAGGGCACGTCTTTCGGCACAAACCCTGGCGATTACGACTACTACCTGAGCGTCGCCCAGCTCGACGACATCATCTTAGGCGTCGGCGCCGTGGCCTTGGCCTTCGCCGAGGCCGATGGCCGACCCCGCGCGGAGACCCCATGATCCGACTCAACACAATCGTCCATCTCAGCCCGCTCCTTGGGATCATGGCCTGCGCCGGGGGCGATGAGCCCAAGCCTGAGGGCGCCAAGCCCCTGGTTCACCCTCATCTATTGCTCACCGAGGACCGCCGCGCCGCCACCCTCGCCCGCCTCAACGACGAGCCCTGGGCCACCATCTGGGCGAAGCTGGCCACCTGCGCCGCCGCGCCCCTTCGTGAGCCCACCCCCGGAGACTGGGACAGCGGCGCGCACGGCGCCAACGCCACCGTCGCCGAGTGCGCCGCCACCATCGCGTATCTGAGCGACGACGAGGCTGAAGCCGAGGCGGCGGCCCAGCTCAGCCGCGCGGCGATGGCAGTGTTTGACGACAACTTTGAGGACAACTCCGACTGGGACGTGAACATCCGGATGCCCGGCCCCCTGATCGGCTACGCCAGCGCCCACGACCTGCTCCTCGCCGCCGGGCGCATCCCTGAAGACGAGGCCTTGGCCTTAGAGACCAAGCTCATCAAGGTCACGACGATGTTCTGGGACGAGTACCTTGAGGAGGACGTGATGCGACAGATCACCCTCGGCGTCTCCCAGAACAATCACCCCATCCGCACCGCCTCCGCCGTGGGCGTGATCGCCTTGGCCTTCCCCGACGCGCCCGACGCTGAAGAGTGGCTCAACTGGTCTGTGTCGGAGCTGAGTTACCTCTGGGGCCCCACCGGGCAGTATGTGCAGTCCGATGGTGGTGTGTCCGAGGGGCCGTTTTATTACGGCTTCGGGCTCTCGGCGGCCATGGCGTTTTTTATCGCCGCCCACAACAGCCTCGACGCGGACGCCGTGTTTGAGTCTGACTGCCGCAACCGCCAAGACATCGACCCCTGGATCGGCCACGGCTGCGTCGAGGGGGCGCCCTTCACCTTCCAGAACCCCCTGTTTGACCCGCAGTTTCACGCCGCCGTAGACTGGTCGATCACCCTACGCCTGCCCTCGGGCCTACGCGCCCCCAAAGAGGACGGCTACTTTAACCCCCTGAACGGCGGCGCCTTGTTGACCAGCTTCGGCGGCGCGCCTCACACCCGCTGGGACTGGGAGAACGTCACCGAGCGCCCGATGGAGATGAGCCACGGACAGAACCTCATCCCCCATCACCTCATCTACGTCTCCGAGGAGGCGCCTACCGAGCCGCCGTTCCTCACGCGCCTGATGCCCGTCGCCGGGGAGGCCGTGTTTCGTTCGGGCTGGGACGCCGACGCGCGGTTTGTGTCGTTTATCGCCGAGCTGGTAGACCCCGGCTATTACAAACCCAACGAGCTCGACAATGCCGTCACCAGCGAGCCCTATGCGCACAACGTGCTGCTCATCGACGGGCGCGGCGCCCCCGAGAAGGGCCTGCTCACCAACTTCGGCGACACCGACGCGACCTTTGAGCAGCTTCACGACGGCGAACGTGTCGAGCTGGCCGAGGCGATGATGCGGTTTGAGGACACCGACCAGCGCCGGGCGCTGATCGCCGTAGACGGTCGATATTTTATCGTCTTGGACCGCCTAGATCCCGATACCACGAGCCCAAGGGAGCACCGCTGGCGTGTGGGCGGCTGGGCGTCGGATGAGGTCGGCGGCGCCTTCACCCAGCACGACGACGGCGCCACCTGGGAGCGGTCCCTCGCCGGGGTGCGCGTCACCTTGGCCTCCACCGCCCCGGGCCTGACGCCGACGACGCCCGAGTTTGTGTCGTTTGAGGCGCCCTACGTTCATGAGTTTAACCTCAGCCGCGACGTGGCCCACCACAGCGTGCTCGACGGGGTCGTGAACGCCGTGGCGCCAGGTTTCTTGGCCGTGCTCGCGCCCTATCGTGTCGGCGCTGGGCTTGGGGAGGAGGACGGCCCCCTCCCCGTGACCATCGTGGCGCAAGGAGAGGGCTGGGCGCTGATCGAGGTTCAGCTCGCCGACGAGACCCACTGGGCGCTCTCCCGGGATCCCGACGCGCCCGAGTCGTTCACCCTGCCCGACGGTGGGGTCATCCGCACAGACGCCGCCTTCGCTTTGTGGAGCGAAGACGGCGGCTTGGCGCTGATCCTGCACGGTCAGTCGTTGACCCTCGACGGGGTGACCCTCGCCGAGGGCGACGACGCGGTGATCGTCGTCGAGTGAGACGCGCCGGGGCTCAGGGGCAGCCCGACTCCGCCGCGCCAGGGCTGCCCTTCTCGCCGTTGCCCGCCGCCGTCGTAGACTTGCACCAGTTGGCGGCGGTGTTGTTGCTCGTCGCGTCGTGTTTGGACGCCTTGAGGTGCATCGACTCGCCGGTGCCGAAGGGCCAAGTCCCGGTGAAGGTCAAGGTGTCGATGGTGACCGTGTTGAACTTGAGCGTGAGCGTGTCGCCGGAGCTGTTGGAGAAGTTGAGCGTGGAGTGGTACTCCCCGTCCATCACCAGGCCGCCGTTGCTCGCGGTGTTGGACTCATAGGCCAAGGTGGCGTAGCCCTTCGCCGGGACGAGGACGTTGAAGCTCGTGTCCACCGCACGATCCGTCGAGGTGGTGTCGGCGAAGGTCCAGCCCGCGCAGATGGCGATGTCGGTGGTGGTGGTGTTGTACAGCTCAATCCACTCGCCGTTGGGGTCGGTGGCGATGCTGGGGTTCACCATCACCTCGGTCACGATGAGGTCACCGGCGCTGATCAGGCCCTCGTCACAGGTCAGGTCACAGTCGTTGTCGAGGCCGTCACGCAGCTCGGTGGCGCCGGAGTACACCGTCGCCTCGTCGTCGTCACAGTCCGTGCCGCCATAGGCCTTGGCGTCGTCGCCGTCGTAGTCGCGGTCGTAGTCGCTCAGGCCGTCGCAGTCGGTGTCTGTGCCGTCGTACCACACCTCCGTCGCCGAGGTGTTCACGTCAACGCGGGTGTCGTCACAGTCGTCGCCGCCGTGGCTGTCGGACTCCTCACCGTCGCCGTCCTGGTCGTAGTCGCTGCCGCCGTCACAGTTCTGATCGACGCCGTCATACCAGACCTCGGCGGCGCCGACGTTCACCGTAGACTTGGTGTCGTCACAGTCGTTGCCGCCGTAGGCCGTGGGGGTGTAGCCGTCGGCGTCGCGGTCATAATCGTTCTTGCTGTCACAGTTCTGATCGACGCCGTCGTACCAGATCTCCGTGGCGGCCGGGCTCACCGCGGCGCTGTTGTCGTTGCAGTCCGAGCCGCCGTACACCGAGCTGGTGTAGCTGTCGCCGTCCTTGTCGTAGTCGCTGCCGCCGGAGCAGTCTTGATCCACACCGTCGTACCAAGTCTCCGTCGCGCCGGGCTTGATGCTGGAGTTTGTGTCGTTGCAGTCTGTGCCGCCATAGGCCGACGCGGTGACGCCGTCGCCGTCTTGGT
>JAKLKE010000129.1 GCA_023150775.1 Myxococcota bacterium | reverse complement strand
TCGGTCAGCTTGAGCTGGACGTGCCCGTCACCCACGAGGCGCGGCTGATCTACGACGCCGGAGAGCTTCGCCTGCTCGGCGCCGGGCCCCTCGCCAACGCGCCCGCGAGCGCCCCCAAGGATGACCGTGTGGTCGTCATCGGCGGCACCGGGCAGGCCGCGGAGGCCTCGACGGGCAGCCTCGCGATCAAGGGTGTGCCCCAAGAGTCCAAGGTGGTGATGAACAAGCAGCGGGCGACCTGGTCTCGGGCCGAGCTTGACTTTGTGACCACCGGGCTCAAGCCGGGCCTCGTGGACCTCGTCGTAGAGGGCCCAGGCGCCGTCGGCTTCGCGATTCAGGTCGATGTGCGCGCCGGGCTTCACACCCAATGTGAGCTTCAAGACCTCGACCTGCGCTGCTTCTGGGACGGCCCGGCGCGGGATGACCGGTCGAGCCCCGGCCTCGTCATCGTGCGCGCGCCGACCTCGATGAACCCTGGCGTCGTGCCCCCGGGGCTCAACCCCGTCCCGCCGCCTGTGGGCCCAGCGCCGGTCATCCCCGTCCCCGTCGTGCCGCTCCCGCCCGTGGGCCCCCAGCCCCTCGACGATCAGGCGTTCAACAGCCTGCTCAAGTCCGTGGATGACGCGCCGTTCTCGGACGATCAGCTCGGCCTCCTCAAGATCGCGTCCTCGGGCTACTTCACCTGCGCCCAGGTCGGCGTGCTCATCGACCAGATCTCGTTCTCGGCGGACAAGGTCGAGGCCGTACAAATCCTCCGGCCCCACATCGTCGATCCGCAGAACGCCCACATCCTCAACGAGCACCTCTCGTTCTCCGATGACCGCCGCAAGGTGATGGCGATGTTCCAGCCCTGAGGCCGAAGAAACTCGGTGTAGACTTGCCCCGCGTGGAGGTTCCAGACATGCGGGACGAGCTGCCGATCACCGCCGTGACGGTTCACCCTGACGGGGCCTGGGTGACCCGAGCCGGCGTCCTGGACGTCGTAGGAGGCCGGGCGACGGCGCGGCGTCTGCCGTTCCAGCTCGACGAGAGCGCCGTGGAGGCGAGCGTAGACGGCGCCGTGGTGAGCGCGCTGCAGCTCAGCCTCGACACCTTGGGCCGAGACCGGGGCGACGAGCCCGCCGAGCGCCAGGCGCTCCTCGACGCCAAACGGGCCGTCGAGCGGATCGACCACGAGACCAGCGGGCTCCAGACCTTACGCGCCACCTTCGCCGAGCTGGTGCCCGGCCCACGCCGCAACAACGACCGCCGAGGGCCTCCAACGGCAGCGGGCGTGGCGACTTGGCTCAGCGTCGAGGCCACCGTAGACGAGCGCATCGAGGCGATCGACGCCCGCCTCGCGGACCTTGAGCGGGCTCGGCGCGACGCGGCGCGGCTCGTCTCGGTGCGGGAGCAGGCCGTGCGAGAGGCGTCGAGCGAGGCCTGGTGGCGGCGTTGGCGGCCCTCTCGGGCGTTGACCTTGCAGCTCAGCGGCCTCGACGATGGCCCAGCGAACGTCACTCTGCGATACCGGGTGCGCGCCGCGCGCTGGACCGCCGCCTACACCCTGAACCTCGACGGCGCGCTCACCCGAGGCCGCCTCGTGCTGCGGGCGATGGTCGCCCAGACGAGCGGTGAGGACTGGCGCGGCGTGCGCCTCACGGTGTGCACCGCGCCTTCGGGCCGAAACGCCGCTCTGCCCGAGCTCCCGGCGCTGCGGCTGGGCTCGGTGAGCCCCAAGACCTCCACCGGCTGGCGGCCTCTGCCGGCGGATCTGGAGTCGTTGTTCCCCGATGATCCCGTCCTGCGCGCCGTCGCGCCCCCGGCGACTCGGCCCTCACCGCTCGCGCCGACGCCGCCGCCCGCGCCGCCGGAGCCTGCGCCGAGCTACGACGAGGACGAGGACGACGAGGCCGGCGACCTCGTTGAGGAGGCGGCGGTGCGCGCCGAGCCCCTGGCCAAGAAGTCGACGAACATCTTCCATGGAGGCCCGCCGTCCCCACCCTTGGGCGCCTCGATGTCCGCCCCGGGCGCCCCGCCGTCGATGGCGGCCCCCGCCCGCAGCCGCAGCAGCGCCGCGTATGAAGGCGCCGCCTTTGGTGGGGGTGGTGGCGGTGGCCCCAGGCCCCAGGCGCCCAAGCCGATGCCCCAGGAGCTCACCTACGATCCGGGCCTACAAGGCATGGATTATGGCCGGATGCGCCTGCAGGCCCTCGACGCGCCCATCGGCGCCCGGGGTCGTTTCACCCCCCGCTCCATTGAGGACGAGCTGCACGAGCGCGGCGGCGACGCCGGCGCCACCGCCCGCCTACACGCTGCCCTGGCCGAACAAGCCCAGGCGCAGACGAGCCTACTTCACCTCAGCCTGCCCCTTCACCACGCCGTCCCCGACGCCATCGAGGGGGTGTACGCCTCGTTTACGGCGGAGGCGCCCCTCGACGTGCCCAGCGCCGCGCGTTTTTACGCCGTGGCCCTGCGTGAGGTCCCCCTCGATCTCGCCGTGAGTTACCGCGCCGTGCCCCGGGAAGATCCCCGGGCGTTCCGGATCGCCACAGCGAAGCTCAAGGAGCGCCTCGCGCTCACCCCCGGCCCGATGGACGTGTTCGTGGCGGGCTCGCTCCTGCTCACCTTGCCCTGGCAAGGCGCCGCCGGGGGCGCTGAGGTCCGGGTGGATCTCGGCCCCGACGACGCCCTGAAGCTCTCCCGCAACGTGCGGTACCGCGAAGAGACCGCGGGGCTCCTCCGGGGCGACCGCCGCCTGTTCACCCGGGTGGAGGTGCGCATCTCCTCCAGCTTGCCCCGTCCGGTGAGCGTCGAGCTCTTGGAGCGGGTGCCCGTGAGCCGGGATGACGGCGTGAAGGTCGAGCTCGTCGAGGCGCTGCCGGCCCTTGAGGTCTACGAGGGTGAGCCCCGGGGCGCGCGCCTCGAAGGAGGCCGCCGCCAGCGGGTGCAGGTGCCCGCCTCAGGCGAAGGCCTGGCGGCCTTGGAGTACGCCGTCACCCTCTCCAACAAACAAGAGCTGCTGGGAGGCGACCGCCGTGGCTGAGATCCTGTCCCCCACCACGCTCGTGCAGGTCGAGCTGTTTGAGGACCGCGCCGCGATCACCCGCCGCGTGGTCTTGCCCGAGGCCCCAGGCCGCTACGAGCTCGTGATTGACGGCCTCTCGCCGCTCTTGCGGGAGGCGGGCCTGTCGTTCCCCGACGCCGAGGCCCCGGTCACCGTCGAGTCCGTCGCCGTCACCCGGTGGCTGGAGCAAGAGCGCGTCGGCGCAGAAGAAGAGGACAGCCTACGCGCCGAGGAGCGCGCCCTGCAGGCCGCCCTCGTGGCGCAGGCCATGACCCGTCGCCGGGCCCAAGAGCGCGCGGATCGGGCCGAGGCCCGGATGAAGGCCGGCGCGTCTTGGCTCAACGAGGCGCTCCACGACGGCGCCAGCGTCGAGGCGCTCCTCCAGTCTGTTCAGGAGAGCGCGGCGGCCTGTGAGACGCTGCGGCTCAAGGCCCAGGCCGAGGGCCACAAAGAGGAGGACACGCTCAACGCCCTCGCTGAGGCCCAGCGCCGCATCAAGGCCGCGCTCAACGGCCGCAGCCGCCTGCGCGGGCGCCTCTGCCTGGGGGTGCTCAGCCGAGGCCCCGGCGCGCTCACGATCCGCTACGTCGTGCCCTGCGCCTTGTGGCGCCCGGCCCACCGCGCGACGCTCCTGGGGGAGCGGCTGGTGTGGGAGATCGGCGCTTACGCCTGGAACACCACGGGCGAAGACTGGCTCGCCGCGCCGCTGCGGCTCTCCACCGCCCGGCCCGGAGAGCGCGCCACGCCGCCGAGCCTCAGCGATGATGTGCTCAGCGCCAAGCCCCGGGGCGCCGTCGTCGTCGAGGCCCGTGACGAGACGATTCAGCTCGCCCGCCAAGGGGACGCCGTCAAACGCTCCGAGGGCCTCGGCGTAGACGACGGCGGTGAGGTGCGCGTCTACGACGCGCCCGAGCCCTGTGACCTGCGCTCCGATGGCCGCCCGGTCACCCTGGCCTTAGAGACCTTCACCACAACCTCCCAGCGCCGCTGGGTGGCCATGCCCGAGCGCAGCCCGCAGCTCTATCTGCGCACACGCCAACAGAACCTCAGCCGCCGCCCCCTGCTCGCCGGGCCCGTGCGCCTCATCCGCGACGGCGCGGCCGTGGGCCAGGTGCCGCTCTCCTTGGTGCCCGCCGGAGAGCCCTTCGACCTCGGCTGGGGCGGCCACGACGCCGTGCGGGTCACCCGCGACGTCACCCGCGAGGCCGAGACCTCCCGCTTCACCGGCGCCCAGACCGTGAAGTTTAAGGTCACCTTACGCCTGAGCCACTTCGGCGCCGAGGCCCTGAGCCTCGACGTGCGCGAGCGGGTGCCGGTGAGCGAGCTCAAAGAGGTCAAGGTCAGCGGCGTGGTCGGCGCGCCGGCCCTTGATGAGCTCGACCGCGACGGCTTCGCCCGCTTTGGCCTCACGCTCCAGCCCGGCGAGCTGCGCACGCTGACCTTGAGCTACACCGTCGAGGCCCCGGGGAGCGTCACCTTGCCCTGGTGACGTCGCCCGGGTGAGCGCGCCCGGCGCCGCTACTTGTCACCTTTGCGGCGGTCGGGCGTCCAGTCGGCGATGCGCTCATAGTCTTTGTTGGCGAACTCGCCGTTGAGCAGGCGGCTGATGTAGTTCACCGACATGTCCATCGGGTAACCGTTGGAGCCGTTCTGCGGGTCGCGGTTGTTGGCGTCGGGGAAGCCCGCGTGCAGCCCGCCGTCGCCCTTCTTGAGATCGACGCCAAAGATCGTCTCGGGCATGATGAAGTTGGCCAAGGCGGCGTGGAAAGCGGCGTTTCCGTTCGCGGTGTGGATGTCCTTCGCCGGATCATCGTGGTTCATGAACGAGGTAACCTGCACCCCTTGGTCCTGTTCGTTCGCCCGGATCGTGCCCGCCCACACCCCGTCGCCGCCTTGGCGGTCGGCGCCGCCCATCGGCGCGATGGCGTCCACGAAGTCGAGGCCCTGGGTGCCGCCGACCTGGTTGGCGTAGTCGAGCACCGCCGCGCCAGACTGGCTGTAGCCCGAGGCCATCGTCGTCGTGCGCTGATCGAGCTGGCCCAAGTACCGCGAGAGGTGCTCCGTGCCGTCTACGGGGGCGCCCTCGTTGCGCACGATGTTCTCGGCGGTGTTCGCGTAGGGCACGACCAGGCCGTAGGTCTCTTTGCCTTGGTCGCGGAGGATCTGGCTCGCCCGCACCGAGCCCTCACGCATCATCGAGGTGACGGCGCCAGCGCGGAAGTCGTTGGGGGCGTCTTCGCCGGTGAGCTCCAAGATCGAGGGCTTGATGTCGAGCTCGGTGGGAAGAACATCCAAGAAGAACGCGGCGTTCTCGGGATCGGCGTTCGCCATCGCCATGTAGCTGTCGAGGATGCCCTCTTGGAATTGGGTCCAGGTCTTCGTGTCCATCGCGGCGAAGAAGTCTTGGGTGGCCCCGGCGCCATCAACGGTGCGCACGAGCTCGGCGAGGGCCTCGGGCTCCATCGCCGAGAAGTCTTGCTGGGCCTCCTCAGCGCTGATGTCGCCGGACTGCACGAGCTGGTCGAGCACGCCGGCCTCGCTCAAGGTGCCCATGAGGGTGGTGTCGTGCAGGCGCTTGAGCTTGCCGCCGTCGATGGCGTTCTGCCGCGCCCAGGCCTCATCGGTGAGCGGGATGCCCAGGCCGCTGAACTGCTGGGTGAACTCCGTCGTGTTCTGGGGGATCTGCGTGGCGTCGGCGTACTTGTTGTCCGTCGTGTTGAGCGGCGCGGAGCTGTAGTAGCGCTCGTCGGAGTCTTCAGTGACGGCTTCAGCGCTGCCGTTCTGGATCCAGTTGTCGATCCAGCCCAGGCCGATGCCCGCGTCGAGGGTGTTGATGAAGCCCGCCGCCGCGTTGCCGACGGTGCTCGTGAGCGCGCCCCAGCCCTCATCCAGAGTGTTGAGCACGCCCTCTTTGAGGCTCCCGCCGGCGTTCTTGAGGCCGTCCCAGGCCGCGCCCGCCGCGTCGGTGACCCCGCCCACCAGCGCGCCGCCCGCGCCCTTGACGCCGCCCCAGAGCGAGCTGCCCGCGCCTTGAACGCCGCCCCAGAGGGACTCGCCCATCGCGCCCCAGTCGCCGAAGTTTTTGGCCGCCCCGGTGATCCCGCCCCAGATCGAGCCGCCCGCGTCGCCTAAGCCGCCGAGGAGCTCTTTGCCCGCGTCCAGGGCCCCGGAGCCCAGCGACGCGACGGCGTTCCAGGCGCCGCCGAGCAGGTCGCCGCCGACGTTGAGCAGGCCTTTGCCCGCGGCGGCGGCGGTGTCCATGACGCCGTTCACCGCGGCTTTTCCGGTGTTCCACAGCCCCGTCGCCGCCGCCGAGCCGACGTCAACGACCTTGTTCACCGCCGCTTTGCCAAGATCAAGCGCGCCGTTGCCGAGGTCTTTTGCGCCGTCCCAGACCTTGTTGCCGAGGTTCTTCGCGCCGTCCCAGAGATCGCCCAAGCCCCAGCGGTTGACCTCAGCGCCCGCCGCCTCTTGAACATCGACGGGCTGACCGGCGGCCGCCCGTTTGGCGCCGTCGTGGGCCTCGGCCTCGGACGGATCGGCCTTGCCGCTGTCGACGGCTTTGTTGCCGCCGCCGTTCTTCTGGCCCTGCTCGTAATGAATGGCCTCGTGGGCGACGTCTTCGTCGGTGGCGTCGCCCCGAAGCAGGATCACGTCGCCTTTGAGGGCCGAGCGGGCGTTGAGCCCGGTGAGCGCGGCCTCGGCCTCGGGCCCCCGCACGACCTTGAGCCCGGAGAGGTCGTCGCCCAGGGCGCTCTCTAGCTTGGACTGGTTGGGCAGAGCCTCTTTTTTGCCCCCGGCGGCCTGATCAAAGAGCGCGCCCGGGTTGGCGCCGGACTCCTGCCGCATCATCGCGGCGAGGGCCTCGTTGCCGACGACCCCCTGGAGGCGCAGCGCCATAAGCGGATCGAGGCCCGCGCCGAGCTCTCCGCCGCTCACCCCAGCCTGGGAAGGGGCGTCGAGGCCCTGCTGGGGGGTGATCGCGGCGGACTGGGAGGTGCTGCGGGCCTGGGCCATCGCGGACATGGGGCGCTCGGTGCGGGAGGTCTCTGCCATCCTGGCGGAGTGACCATCTTGGGGGTCTGCTCAGGATACACGGACCCCGCCATTTTGATCAAAAAAGCCGCTTTCCAGCGCCACAACCCGCATAAACATTCAAGATGATTAGAGATCACCCCAGCGTCGCCGCGCGGCCGCGAGCACCCCACCGACCAGCTCGTCATAGCTCATGCGGTCCTGGGTCATGAGCACGAGGTCGCTCCAGCCGGGCTTGATGCCGGGGATGGGGTTGCACTCCATGAACACCGGGGCCCCGTCACCGCTGAGCCGAAGGTCAAACCGCGCGACGTCCCGGCAGCCGAGCAGGCGCCAGGCCGCCCGGGCCGCGGCCTCAAACGCCTGGAGCTGGGCCACCGGAAGATCCGGCGGGGAGAGGATCTCCAAGTGCTCGCCGAAGTTGGGGTCGGTCTTGAGCTCGTGGGTGTAGACGAACAGCCCCGGTCGCCGCGGCCTCATGTGGGAGATGCCCAGGAGCTCGACGGCCTCGCCGTTGCCCCGGAGCCCGACGGTCACCTCGGCGCCGGGGATCATCTCCTCGACGAGCACGGGGCAGCCGTAGGTCTCGATGAGCCAACACGCCTTCTCCCAGGCCGAGCCCTCATCCATGGCCACGGGGGTGCCGCGGATGCCTTTGCTGCTGCCCTCGTCGTTGGGCTTGACGATGACGGGGTAGGCGAGGTCCAAGGCCGCTAGCTGCGCCCGGGTTTGTACCAGGCCGCCCCGGGCCACGCGGACCTCGCTGGAGACGAGGCGCCGGGCGACGTCTTTGTCGAGACAGACGGCGAGGGTGAGGGGGTCGGAGTGGGTGTAGGGCAGGCCGAGCAGCTCACAGACCGCGGCGGGCACGGCCTCACGGCAGCGGCGGCCCTCACCCTCGGCGATGTTGAACGCGGCGTCGAAGCCGCCCTCGTCCAGACGCCAAGGCAGGCGGCGGTCGGCGATGACGGGCACCGCGACGTGGCCCAGGCGCTCCAAGGCGCCGCAGAGGCCACGGATTGTCTCGTCACCGTCGTGCTCAGCGTACTTGTCGATGGGCTCGCCGGGCAACAAGGCGCCAGGCGGGTTGAACAGGACGGCGAGCTTCACTCCGGGTCTCCATCGTGGCCCCGGCGGGCCTCAGCGAGCTGCGCTCGGCGGGCGTAGTGGGGGTGGTCCGCCGGGCGAATGCGCTGGGCGAGGCCTGAGGCGAGATCAGCCACCGAGGCCGAGGGCCGGTCGTTCACCTCGACGTGGGTGCCGCCGTCGGGGTAGCTGAACATCGCCCCCTCAAAGTTGCGCAGCACGACCCGGCCCGGCCCGGCGCTGACGATGTAGTTCGGCGAGATGGGGATCTTGCCGCCGCCGCCCGGGGCGTCCACGACGTAGGTGGGCACGGCGAGGCCCGTGGTGTGCCCACGCAGGCCCTCCATCAGCTCCATGCCCTTCCAGACCGAGGTGCGCAGGTGGGCCGCGCCGATAACGGGGTCTGCCTGATACAGATAATAAGGCCGCACCCGAATCTTGAGGAGCCCCTGAAACAGCCGCTTTAAGGTGCCGAGCTCATCGTTGATCCCCCGCAGCAGGACCGTCTGGTTGCCCAAGGGGATGCCCAGGCGGGCGAGGCGCTCGCAGGCGGCGGCGGCCTCTTCAGTGAGCTCGCGGGGGTGGTTGAAGTGGGTGTTGATCCAGATGGGGCCATGGCGGTCGAGCACACGCAGGAGCTCATCGCCGATGCGCATGGGCAACATCACCGGCTCCCGGGAGCCGATGCGCACAAACTCGACGTGGGGCACCGCCTTGATCTGGCCCAAGATGTAGTCGAGCTGCTCGGGCGGCAGAGTGAGCGGGTCGCCGCCGGAGATGAGCACGTCACGCACCTCCTCGTGGGCGCGCAGGTAAGCGATGGCCTGATCGATCTCCTCCCGAGAGCCCGCGGCGTCGCTGTGCTTCCAGTTGCGTTTGCGGATGCAGAAGCGGCAGTAGCTGGAGCAGAACGAGGTGACGACGAAGAGCACCCGGTCGGGGTAACGGTGGGTGAGCCCGGGGGCGACCTGGTCGTCCTTCTCGGAGAGCGGGTCGGCGAGGCCCTCCTCGACGTCTTCATCCGACGACGGCACGATGAGCCGCCGAATGGGGTCGTGGGGGTCGGTGGGGTCGATGAGCGAGAAGTAGTAGGGGGAGATCGCCCAACGAAACTGCTTGCTCAGGCCCGCGACGGCGTCTTGTTCCCCTTGGGGCAGGCCGAGCAGCTCACCCAGGCGCGCCGGGGTGCGGATCAGGTTCTTGAGCTGCCAGCGGACGTCGTTCCAGTCCGAGGTGGGGACGTCGCGCCAGGGGCTCTGGGCGCGCCCCCAACGAATAGACGGAGGTTCATCCTTGGATACCGGGGCGTTCATCAGCGACTCCTCCGCGAGGACGCGGGGCACCCAATGAAGACGTGGACCTGGCGCTCGGGTGCGCGGGGGTTCCAGGGCCGACAGAATGGGCGGCCCCGTCTCCGGGGGTCGCTCGGATGAGCAGATGCGCCCTTATACACCAATTAGAGGTGGTTGGGCGACCCGATTCGGCTCACAGTTTGGGCTCACATCGTGGGCTCATCGTCATAGCTGTGCACCACGAAGAGCACCCCCGGCGCGACGTAGCCCTTGGCGATCATCTCGTCGAGATCTCGGGGGTGGATGTGCTCGCAGCCGTGGGAGTAACGAAGCGTCGCCAAGGCCACCGCCGGCGAGGTGAGCGCCCGGGTGTCCTCCCAATACCGCTCGTTCTGCTCAAGCTCGGGGATGGGGTGGACCATGTGGGTCTGGAGGCGGCCGGTGGCGAGGTCGCGCAGGTAGACGCGCAGATGGCCGAAGTCGTTGCCGGTGTAGGTGCGGGGCAGGCTGCCGTCGGGGCTGAGGTAGCCCGCCCGGGTCATCGGGGGCGGATCTCGGCGGATGAACTCAGACTTGGGGCCCGTGGCGAAGCGCCACACGCCGTCGCCGGCGCGGTACTGCACCTCGTCCTCCATCAGCCGCAGCTCCGCGCCATAGGGCACATACGAGCGCGGCCAAGAGCCCGAGGCGTGGGGGGAGATCTCCACGACACGGTACCGGCCCGCCGGGGTCTCGGAGTAGCGGACGTGGGGGTTGGAGCTGCTGACCCGGTCGGCGCCCTCTTCACCGGCGACCATGCCGTAGACGTCGAGCACCCGGCCCGCCTTGAGCACGTAGACCTTGAGCTGGTGGCGTCCGGGGTAAAAGTGCAGCTCGACCCGGCCTTCGTGCCCGCCGCCCGAGCTGGGCGCGCGCTCGTCGAGGGGGCTGAGCCCGAGCTTCTTGATGAGCGGGTTGATGGCCTGGGCGAGGCTCGTGTCGAAGATGCCCGTGGGGGGCAGGTAGACGAGGTCTTGGGCGAGCCGAACGACCTCTTCAGTCTTGGCGCCGAAGCTCCCGTCCTCGGCGAGGGACGCCCAGCCGAGGGTGAAGCCCGCGGAGAGGGCGTTCAGCGCGGCCTGGAGCGCCTTCACCCGCGAACGTTCGCCGGCGCCTTTGACGGCGATGACCACGTCGGGGCGAATTCGAGCGCGGGGGTTGAGGTCCAGGGGTGGGCGACCGGCCGCCCCTAAGGCGCGGTTCATGCGGCCCAAGGTGCGGCTGTCGAGCTGCCCCGTGGGCGGGAGGCCGAGGCGCTGCTGCACCTGCTTGAGCGCGGCGGCGGTGGCCGGTCCAAAGTCGCCGTCGATGGCGCAGGCCACGCCGAGCCAGCCGATGCGCTCTTGCAGGGCGACGACGTCCGCCCGGGGGGTGTAGAGCTCTTTGTCGCGCCCACGCGGCGCCGGGGAGAGCAGGCTGCGGTTGACGAGCTGCGGCGCCTTCCCGGCGACGAGGTCCTCTAAATAAGCGCGGGCCTGGGGGTCGATCTGGGCGCGGTACCGATCGATGGCCGCGCGCAGCTCGGCGGCCTCGGTCGTGCTGATGCGCCCGTCCTCCAGGGCGATCTGCGCGGCGTGGTCGACATCCTCGATGTCGAGATCCCCATCCAGGGCGAAGAAGCGGAGGGACGCGGTGAGGCTCTCTTGCATAGGCGTTGCGGGTGCTCGGAGGCAGATGAGGCTGGGATTATCGCATAAGCGCGCGCACTTTGGGTTGAACTAGGCTCTACAATCCCCTACTCTATGCGCCCTCGGGAGGTGCGTATGGAGACCGTGATTGAGCTGATGAGCCCCCAGCCGATCTGCGTGACGTTTGACACGCCGCTGCACGCCTGCGCGGTGAAGATGCGTCGCCACCACCTGCGCCACCTGCCGATGACCAACGGGGACGGCCGCGTCATCGGCGTCGTGCGTGATCTCGACGTGTTCCGCCGGGGCGTGCTCGCCGGGTCGAGCGGTGAGCTGTGGATGCCCTTCCACGACGCCGACATCGACCTTGAGGCCGGGGACGTCGCCGAGCAGCCCCGGGTGGTGGTGCGCCCTGAGGACGACCTCGCGGGCACGCTGCGCGCCAAGCTCAGCACCTCCCAAGACTACGCCGTCGTGGTGGACGAAGACGGGCACCCCATGGGTATGCTCACCGAGCACGACGCCTTACGGATGGCCCAGGCCCTCGACGGCCCGGCGACACCTTGGCTCAGCGCAGATCCCGAGGGCATCTCCGCCGACGAGCAGGTCGCGGACGCCTGGGAGCGGATGATCGTGCTCGGCCGCCGCCACCTGCTCATCGTAGACAAAGGGCGCCTCGCGGGGGTGATCTCGCTGCGTGACCTCTCCGTGGCGATGGGCGCTTTTGGCCGCGACGCCCCGGTCGGCCAGATCTGGCGCGGTGAGCGGGTTCACACCCTGCGCCCCGGGCAGACCTGCGGTGAGGCCGCGGCCGTGATGGTCGCCGAGCGGGTGGGCTGCCTGCCCCTCACCGACGAGGCGGGCTTCCCGACCGCGATCCTCACCCGCACCGATCTCATCCGGGCCTTGGTAGAGCACCTCGACCGCAACAACGGGGTGTTGTGAGCGCGGAGCCGGGCGCTCAGCTCGACCGATCGACGAGCGCCTCTAGGCTGGCGGCCCCGTAGAGCTCCCGGAGAACACGACGAAGCTCGTCGTTGTCGGCGCCTTGAAGGTGCTCGTGCACCCAGCTTGGCAGCGCGCCGAAACGATCGCTGAGAAGCTCCACCGCGAGGGCGACCCGGCCGTTGTGTTCGCCGATTTGAACGCCGCGGCGCTCGCCGATCTCAACGCCGCGGCGCTCGCCGATCTCGATGCCTTGCTGAATGAGCCGATCGCCGTAACCCATGAGGACCTCCCGGTTTGGTGGGGACAAGCTCGCCTGAATCGCCTCTCGAAGGGCCTGGGGAGGGGCGTCATCGCTGCGCCTCCAAAGGTATTGTAGCAGGCCCATGGCGTCGTGTTCACCGTGCTCTTGTAAGAGGGACCACCACAAGGGCATATGCGCCCCGAGCAGATCCCAGAGCTTGCCCTCGTGGGCGTGACGTAGGAGGAGCAGCGCCAAGCGGCCGCCGCCTTGGCCGGGAAGCTCGGCGTCGTCGAGGGCGGCGAGGTCGAGCACACAGAGCTTGAGCTCGGGCAACATCGGGCCCAAGGCGGCGAGCGCGGCGGGGGGCGCGTCGTAGAGCTCGCTCAGGCGGCGGGGGACGGACCAGGGGCGCTGGCCGTGGTGCACGACCACGGTGAACACGACCGGGATCCGCTGGCGGTCGGCGCGGGTAATACGCCACGCCCGAAGGGTGTACTCCAGCGCCCGCAGCGGCAGCTCGGCGTCGGGGCTCGACTGGTGCTCAAAGAGCAGCATGAGCTGGGCGTGGCCGCCCTCACGCCACGGCGCGGTGAACAGCAGGTCGGAGAGGCTGACCCGCAGGGCGTCGTCGATGGACTCGGCGGACAGGGGCGCCAAGGCGTCGAGCTGCAGCCACTCCACCGCCGCTGGCGGCATGACCCCTCGGGCCAAGGCGGCGGCCTCGGCGGGGTTGGAGAAGATCAGCTTGAAGAGATGGTCATGGTCGGAAGACATGCCACCCCCAGAACGCGGCGGGGACACGTGTGGAGCAGAGGCCCTCAAAAACGTGGGATAAAAACGCGATCACTCTGCGATCTCGCAAAGTGGTGCTCGACGCGAGGATCGCCCCGCCTAGTTTTGGCCACAACGCCAGGTGTCCGCGCCGGCTCGCCCAGGCCAGAGGCCGTACACCCCGACGCCGTCGTAGAGCGCGGCCAGAGACGCGGCGAGGGCGCGCTCGTCGGGGTCTAGCACCGGGGTCAAGCAGCCCTCGGGGTGGGCGGGGAAGACGATGGGCGCCGGGCGCAGCATGAGGGCCGTCGCGCAGGCCTCCACCGGGCCAACGCAGCAGCCGCCGTGAACCCGCTCGACGCGCAGATCCGGGCGCAGGGCCAAGAGCGGCCAGACAAGCTCACCCTCTCGACCGTCCCGCAGCCGCAAGACCGCCACGGTGCCCCCTGGAGGTGAGGTCTCGGCGAGCGTTGTCGCCAGCTCACGCAGCTCCTCCGCGCCGCAGAGGCCGTAGTCCACAAACCGCGCCTCGGCCTGGGTGTCGGGCCACGCCACGACGCGCCCCGGCGACCGCCCCTCCTCCGTCGCGCGCGCCGCGCCGAGCTGGCTGAGCGCCGCCAGCCCGAGGCCGAGGCTGAAGAGGTGCGCCCAGGCGAAGCGCCCAGAGACCACCACCAAGGCCAAGATCGGCGCCACGAGGTATCGGGCGCGGAGCTGGTCGCCCAAGAGCAGGCTCACCCCAGCCAAGGCGGCCACGGCCCCGAGCCCGGTGAAGACGCGGCGGCGGCGATCTTCGCCCGGCCAGCACGCGCCGACGCTCGCCAAGACGACGGTCGGCCAGACGAAGGTCCAGCCGGGCAAGGCCAGGAGCGCGTTGAGGCCTTGGGAGACCATCTCGCCGAGCTGTTCGGGCCTGGGCGGCGCGCCGCCGGTCGAGCGCCACCACGATCCCAAGAG
>JAKLKE010000128.1 GCA_023150775.1 Myxococcota bacterium | reverse complement strand
GGGGCCTCTCGGCGCCGAGCCAGGCGACGTCGATGCTGAGGTCTTCGCCTTGGGGGCCTCGGGCGCTGAGCGGGACGCTGTGTAGCCGAGCCCCCGCGGCGCGGGCGGCCTCCCGGAAGCGCGCGCGGGAGCTCTGGTAGTCGGCGGAGAAGAGGCTTTCGTTCACGCCCATGTCGGGGGACTCCAGGTCGTTCGGGGCCCCGCGCTTTTGCCGAGAGGGCGCGTGGGGTAAAGAGGGGCGATGGCGCCGCTCAGCCTGATCATCATCACGAGAGACGAGGCCGATCGTATCCCAGTGGCGATTCGATCGGCCCCGTTCGTGTCCGA
Source organism: Myxococcota bacterium (assembly GCA_023150775.1). Taxonomy (GTDB): domain Bacteria; phylum Myxococcota_A; class UBA796; order UBA796; family CAJQPC01; genus JADKFE01. The sequence goes on along the minus strand of JAKLKE010000128.1, from coordinate 13,962 downwards.
GGTGATCGTCGTGGACTCGGGCTCGACGGACGGCACGGTGGAGGTCGCCCGGTCCTTGGGCGCGCGGGTGGTGCAGACCGACTGGCCAGGGCACGTCGCCCAGAAGAACCGCGCCTGGGCCTTGGCCACCCAGCCCTGGGTGCTGTCCTTGGACGCCGATGAGCGGCTCTCTCCGGAGCTCGCCGAGGCGATCGTCGCCGCGCTCCAGGCGCCGCCGGAGGGTGTGGTCGGCTTTAAGGCGCTGCGGGTGAACGAGACCCTCGGCCAGCGGGTGAAGGGTGGGGTGTTTGGCCCGGCCTGGCATCTGCGTCTGGCCCGCCGGGAGGCCGGGCGGTGGGTGGGGGACGATCCCCATGACCGGCTGGAGGCCCGAGGCGGGGAGGTGGTGAGGCTCCCGGGGGTGATCGAGCACACGCCGTACCGCTCGCTGGACGAGCATATGTTGACCGTGAGCCGCTACAGCGAACGTTTTGTCGAGGTCTCCCTCGCCAGCGGCCGCCGGGCGGGGCTCCTCGACCTGCTGTTGCGCCCAATTCTACATCTTGTGTCATCGCTGACGCTGCGCGGCGGGTTTCGAGATGGCGCCTTGGGCTGGCAGCTCGCCTGGATCGGCGCCGCCCAGGTGGCGATGCGCTGGTCCGGGCTCTACCGGGCGCAGCGGGCCGCCCCGACGACGCCCCCGACGACGCCCCCGACGACGCCTCCATGAACGTCGCCTTGGTGCATCGACGTTTCACCGAGCACGGCGGCACGGAGCGTTTTTTGGTGGGATTGGCACGGTTTTTGTATAGCCGCGGCCATGCCGTTCATGTCTACTGCGACGAGATCCGCCCCGATCTCAAAGACGAGCCCGGGCTCACCTTTCACCGGATCCGCGTGATGCGCCTGGGCATGACGGTGAAGCTCTTGAGCTTGTGGTGGTCCTCGGGGCGCGCGGCCAAGGGGGGGCACGACCTCGTGATGGGCTTCGGGCGCACCCGGGGCCACACGCTCTGGCGCGCGGGCGGCGGGGCCCACGCGGCGTATCTGCAGCGCTGCCGACCCTGGTGGCGTCTCGACCCCACGGCCTGGATTGAGCGCGCGCTCGACCAGGCGGCCGCCTTGGGCGCGGCGCGGGTGGTCTCGCCGTCTACGATGGCGGCGAAGGATCTCCACGAGCACTACGGCCTCGACCTCGGTCGGGTGACGGTCGTGCCCAACGGCGTCGACACCGCGCGTTTTCGCCCCGATCCCCAGCTTCGTGCCCAGCTTCGCGCCGAGTGGGGCCTTGGTGAGGGGCCGGTCTTGGGCTTCTTGGGCACGGGCTTCGCCCGCAAAGGGCTCCACCAAGCCGCCGCCGTGGCGACGGGCCTGGGCCTGCCGCTCGTGGTCATCGGCCACGACAGCCAGCTTCATCGTTGGCGCCGACGACTGCCGAGCGTGCGCTTCTTGGGGCCCTCAAACGCCCCCGAGCGCCTGCTCCCCGGCCTCGACGCGCTGATTCTGCCCACACAGTACGAGCCCTACGGCAACGTCTGCGTTGAGGCGATGGCCTGCGGCGTGGTGCCCGTGACCACCCCGTTCAACGGCGCCACCGAGGTCTTCCCCGTCGAGGGCCTCGTCGGTGAGGGGGTAGACGGGCTGATGTCCGCGACGCGCCGGGCCTTGGCGGGCGGCGAGGCCCTCCGTCTGGCCTGCCGTGAGCGTGCGCTGGGCTTGCCCCGCGAGCGGGCCTTCGCTGAGATAGAGCGCCTGATGCTTGAGCTCCTGACGCCGGCCGGCCGGCCGTCCAACCTCTTGGGGGATCCTCGATGAGAGCCCTACGTCTTCTCGGTCGCGCGTTGGCCGCGCTCCTTGTGCTCGCCGTCATCTCCGCGGGCGTCGGGGCGGTCTTGTACCGGCTCTACGTCATCGACGCGCCCGGCGACCACATCTCCCGAGACCACATCCTCACCCTCATCGGTCAGGAGTCCCTCGTCACCTTCCGCGACGGCGAGACGCCCATCGGCGCGTTCTTTGACGACGAGCACCGCCAGTATGTGGCCTACGACCGCATCCCAAAGGCTTGGGTAGACGCGATCACCTCCTCTGAAGACCAGCGCTACTTTGAGCACTTCGGCATCGACCTCTGGGGCCTCGCCCGGGCGATGAACCAGAACGTCCGCGCCGGGCAGATGGTCTCCGGGGGCTCGACGCTCACGATGCAGACCGCCGAGAACCTCTTCCGCCCCGGCACCCGCGACGTCACGGGCAAGCTGTACGAGCTCGTCGACACCCTGCGGCTGGAGGCGCACTTCTCGAAGGAGGAGATCCTTGAGTTTTACGCCAACCAGTTCCACGTCTACGGCAACGGGCGCGGCTTAGGCATCGCCGCCCGCTACTTCTTCGACAAAGAGGTCGAGGAGCTCGACGTGCAAGAGTGCGCGTTCTTGGCCGGTCTGGTGAAGATCCCCTGGCGCTACAACCCGTTTATCGGCGCCACCGAGGCCGAGCGTGAGCTGGCCAAACAGAAGGCCCAGACCCGCACCCGCTACGTCATGGGCCGGATGTTGGAGGACGGCAAGATCGATGAGCAGACCTACGACAGCTTCATCGACCGCCCTTTGCCGTTTAAGAAGGGCGAGTTCCGCTTTGACCGCAGCGTCTTGATGGACGAGGTCGAGCGGCAGATCGAGGCCGAGCCGTTCACGACCCTGTTCACGAAGGTGGGCATCGTGAACCCGTCCTCGGCGGGCCTACGCATCATCACCACCTTAGACGCCGACGCCCAGCGGGCCTCGACCTACGCGCTCTGGCATCATCTCACCGAGGTCGGCCCGGCCTTGGAGGGCGCCACGCCCAAGAGTTTTGTGCAGAACGCGAGCCTCGCCCCCATCGCCGAGACGGCCAAGCCCCCGGTGCCTTACGAGCTGCGTTACGCCAAGGTGCGCTCTCACGCAGAGCACGGCGTCGTGCTGGACCTCGGCGTCGCCGCGGGCCTCATCGACAAGGCCGGCATGGACCGCGCCGCCCAGGTGCTCGCCGTCGCCCAGAAGGGTGACCGCACCGCCAAAGCCGACGCCACCCTGCGCCAGTCGCTCAAAGACACCCTCGCCCCCGGCGCCGTGGTCTGGGTGTCGGTGCGCGCGGTCAAGGACAAGGTCGCGCTCTGTGATCTGGAGCTTCGCCCGACCCTTCAGGGCGCCACGGTGGTGCTGCGTGAGGGGGAGATCCTCGCCATGGTCGGCGGGAACGACAACAAAAACTTCAACCGCGTGACGACGGCCAAACGCCAGCTCGGCTCGACGTGGAAGGTGCTCGTCTACAACGCCGCCCTGCAGCTCGGCTGGGCGCCGACGGACGCCTTGGACAACCGGCGCGGCGTCTTCCCGTTCTCGGGCAGCTTTTATTACCCCAAGGCCGATCACGAGCCTGAAGACTTCGTGAGCCTCAACTGGGCCGGGGTGCGCTCGGAGAACCTGGCGACGATCTGGCTGCTGGCGCACCTGGTGGACCGCCTCAACGACGAGCAGCTCCGCCGCCTCGCCGAGCGGGTGGACCTCGCCCAGCGCCCCGATGAGGATCGCGCCGCGTACATCACCCGAATCCGGGATGTTTACGGCGTCATCGCCACTGAAGACCGCAAAGAGGAGGCGCTCCTCCACTCGGCCAAAGAGTCGGTGCTCGGCGAGCTGAGCTTCTTGGGCCACCCTGAAGACGCCTTGGAGCTGCGCAGCCTGCACTACGGCCGCGGCTTCGAGAAGGAGATGGGCAAGGTGCGCGGCGGCAAAGACGCGGCGGCCAAGCTCGCGGCCTTAGAGATGAACCTCAAGAGCTTGGAGGAGCTCGCCCCGCGCTGTGAGGCCGCCGTGAGCGCGCTCACCGCCGGGCAGACGAGCGGCGTCGCGCCGAGCGCCAGCGCCGTGAGCCTGCTCTCCACCCGGCCCGCCGACGGCCAGCTCAAGCTCGCCTGCGGGCGGGTGGGCGAGGGCTGGGCGCCTGTGGCCGAGAGCCTCTTGGGGCGCCTCAACGAGCCCGGCTTGCCCAGCATCGACGACGATCCGGCGCTGCACGGCCGCCTGCACCTCTCGACGCTCACGGCGCTGCGGGCGGCGCTGAACGACCAGCTCACGAGCGCCGCGGGCCTCGACCCCTACGACGATCGCCTGCTCTACGGCCACCCCGACTTCCGCGCCCAGCTCGGGATGCGCACCATCGCCGGGCTGGCGAAGGCCCTGGGCGTCGAGACCGAGCTGCCGTCGGTGATGTCGTTGCCGCTCGGCGCCGCGGACATCACGCTTCTGGAGGCGGCGCGCATGTACCAAGGTTTCCTCAAAGGGGAGGCCTGGACGACGCCCGGCGACGGCGAAGACCCCACGTCGGTCACCGGAATCTTGGGGAGCTTTGAGCTGCCCGCGCCGGCCCAAGGGCTCTTGCTCGTCCGCGAGATTCAAGACCGCGAGGGCCGCACGATCTACAAGGCGCGGCCCACGGCCACCCAGGTCGCGGACCCCATCGCGGGGCGCCTCACCTTAGACATCCTGCGCAACGTCGTGCTGCACGGCACCGGGCGCCGGGCCATCGAGATCGCCAAGCCCTCTCCCTTGGGGGGCAAGACCGGCACGACGAACGACTACAAGAACTCGGCCTTCATCGGCTACGCCCCGATCTGGCGTGAAGACGGCTACGACCCCACCGAGTCGCTCACCGTCGCCAGCTACGTCGGGTATGACGACAACCGCTCCATGTCCCGGGGCTCCACCCGGCTTCAAGGCGCGTCGGGGGCCTTGCCCGCCTGGGCCGGGGCGATTGAGGCCATGGCGGCGATGGGCCTGCTCGGGGAGCCCCCGGCGGACGCCAAGGACGCTGAGGTGGACGATGAGCTGGTGCGGGTGAGCGTCTCCGAGGTCAACGGCCTGCCGACCGCGCCCGGCGCGCCCGCGGGCGAAGGGGCGAGCGTGCTGGTGTTGGCCCCCGCGGACAACCCCTCGCGGCGTTTTGCTCCCTTCGGCGCCCGGGCCCAGGCCGCCGAGGCGCCCTTAGAGCCGCCGCCTCTGGACCTCGCCCAGCCCCTCGGCGAGGCCGCGCCCATCGACACCGGCGGCGTCGAGGAGCCCCGCCTGGGCACGCCGCCTTCGGTCTGGGATGAGATCGAAGACGCCGAGGTTCGGCCCGAGCCGTCAACAGAGCCCTCCGAGCCGCCGCCTTCACCTTGACGAGCGGCGCCAAAGCAGCAAGAGTGCGAGGATCGTGGAGGTCCTCATGCGTCTGGCGCCCCTCGCTCTCCTGTCCCTCATGCTCCTCGGCGGCTGCGTCGTCCGCTATGGCGAGGGCCCTCAAGCGGGCGGCGAGGCCGTCGATGGGGCCGAAGGCGGCGCGACGCCCGCCGATCCCTCCGCGCCGACGGGCCCGAACCTCAGCGAACGTTACGCCCCCTTGGAGGGCGCCTTCGACTCCTTGATGGCCTCAGACCCCGGCGAAGACGCCGACCGCCGCGACCGCCTCGACGCCGCGCGGGATCTCTCCCGGGATCTGCGCCGCGGCAAAAAAGACCCCCACGAGCTCATCGAGGCGTACTTGCGCCGGGTCGCCGAGATCGAGTCCCGGGCCGTGCCCGCCGACGCGCCGGTCTTGGTGATCGGCCCCGCAGTAAACGAGGAGGACGTCGAGGAGACGCCCCTCGGCCCCGTCGGCGGGGAAGACGAGCAGGTCCTCGGCGAAGACCCCGGCGTAGACGCGGGCGCCGTGAACCCGCCGCCCACCAAAGACCCCAAGGTCGAGCGCGGCGGCGAGCGGCACACCAAACCCGCGGAGCCGGCCGCCACGCCGCTCACCGTGGAGGCCGCGGGCGCCGCCGCCCGGGACGCCTTGGCCAAGAACGACTACGCCGCCGCCCTGGACGCCCTGCGCCCGATGAAGGACGACGCGCGCTTCTCGGAGATCGCGCCCTTGTGGCAAGAGGCCGTCGACGGCTGGGTTCACCACGAGCGTGAGCGCGCCGGGCTGCTCTTCCAGACCTCCCGCGCCTGGCCCCAGGCCGAGCGTGACGCCGCCACCCAAGAGGTGAAGGGCGTCTTGGAGGGGCTCCTGCGCGACTACCCCGAGACGACCTACAAGGCCGCCATCGTGCGCAACCTGCAGCTCGTCGAGCGGGAGACGGCGACGGCGCCCGCCCCGAAGTAGCTGGTCAGCCGACCAATCTACTTCTTCTCACCCTCGGCCGGGGCCGCTGGCGCCTCGGTGGGGGTCGGCGTGTCTGTTGGCGCTGGCGCCACAACGGGCGTCTCCGTCGCCGCCGGGGCCATGCCCGTCTTGGTGTCTCCGCGCTGGTCAAAGGGCATCCAGCGGGCCACGCCGTAGCCGATCTCGCCTTTGGCGGCCGTCCTCAGGCGCTCGAAGAGGTCGGTTAAGGCGACGTTCTTGTTGAGCTGTTTGCCCTCCATGCCCCACAGCACGAAGCTCGCGTAGAAGTCTACCGCCGTGTACCACTGGAACTTGTCGCCGTAGAAGCCGACGAAGCGGTAGCGCTCTTTGGTCTCGTTGTCGTAGATGTCGATGACCGGCGGGCGGACGTGTTTGATCACCCAGTCGGGCTGCTTGGAGAGCCACTCTTCAGTGCGGCGCTGCTCACGCTCCCGGGCCTCGGGGCTGAGCTCGTCCCAGGCGCGCTGGTCGAAGGGCGAGATGGGCTCGCCGAGGCTCTCCAGCGCGATGTACCGGCCTTTGGGGTGAACGACGGCGCGGTGGGCGTCCTCGAAGCTGTGCACCAGCTCACCCGTGGCGCCTTTGGCGATCTTCACGGAGAAGGTCTGGGGGTCGGCCTGTTTGCCGTCTTTGTCCTTCAAGACGACGGGCGCGCCCCACACGACGAGGTCTTGGGCGGCGTCGTAGGTGAAGCTGCCGATGGGCTCGGTCAGCCACGGGAAGGCCCGGGTGACCTCGCTCGTGGTGAAGTTCGCGAGGTAGGCCCGGCGCTCGCCGTTCTCGTCCAGGGCGGTGAAGACCACCTGATCGAGCTTGCCAGACGGCATCAGATCGTCGGGCTCGGTCATGGGGATCTTGATGGTGTTCATCGTCGCCTGAACACGATCGAAGAGCACGAGGCGGTGCTCTTTGGCGTCTTTCTCGGGCGCCAAGGGCAGCACGAGCAGCTCACGGGAGAGCCAGGCCACGCCGCCGACGGGAGAGGTGAGCGGCATCGTGCCGATCGTCTTCTCTTGGCCGTTCATGATGTGGGCGGCGGCCGGGAGCTGAAAGTAGAGCTGCACACCATCCGGCGCCCAGGCGAAGTGGGCGAAGCCGTTCGAGCCGCAGTTGTCGAAGGCGGTCTGGATGTTGTGTTTGGCGGAGAGGAACCGGATCTCCGCGTCATCACACTCGTCGTAGGCCTCGTACACGTTCTCGCTGAACGTGTTCTGCTCGTACAGGGCGTCGCGGTCGCAGGCGACGAGGGCGAGGAGCGCGAAGGACGAGGCGGCGAGGCGGCGAAGCGTTCGCATGGCGGCTCCGAGGAGGAAGGAAGGGACCGTTAATAACCCGCTTCAGCCTCGCGCCACGAGAACGGCGCGCGCGAGCGTCCCGGCGTGGGACCGCGCGGCCTCCCGAGGGGTTCCGCTCACTCGCCCTCGGCCAGGGCCTCGCCGCCGTCATCCGCCCAGACCGGCGGAGGGGGCGCGGGGAGCTCGCCGTTGAGCAGGGGCAAGAGCGCGTCCCGGGTGGCGTGAAAGCTCGCCAGCTCCGCCGCGGACATGCCGCCCGTCGTCGGCAGCTTGATCTTCATCGGATCGACGTGTTTGCCGCCGCTGAGGAACTCGTAGTGCAGGTGCGGCCCCGTAGACATGCCCGTCGAGCCGACCTCACCGATGACGTCGCCCTGCTTCACCTTCTGGCCGTTCTTGACGCGGATCTTGGAGAGGTGAGAGTAGGAGGTGACGTAGGGGCCCTCGTGGTCGAGCTTGATGTGGTTGCCGTAGCCGCCGCTCTTCCCGGCGAAGGTGACGACAGCGTCGGCCACGGCGCGGATCGGGGTGCCCGTGGGCGCGCCGAAGTCGGTGCCGTTGTGGGGCCGGGCCTTCTTGAGCACGGGGTGGAAACGCCGGGGGTTGAAGCCCGACGTCACCCGCGAGAACTCCAGGGGCGAACGTAAGAACGGCTTGCGCGCGCCGGTGCCGTCGGGGTGAAACCAGCCCTCTTCGCCCGTGGCCGAGACGTGGCGGATCGAGATGAGCGTCTTGCCGCCGTTCTCGATACGCACGGCGCGTAAGGCGTCGGGGCGCACGAAGCCGCCGTCGTCGTAGAGGTCATCGCTGACCACGACGATGCGGGCGCCGCGCTGAATCTCGGTGTTGAAGTCGAGCTCCCACTGGAACACGTTCGCGATGCGCACGATGTCCGCCGGGCGTAAACCCGCCTTGAGCGCCGAGTCCCAGAGGCTGCCGACGACGTCGATGACGTGAACGCCGAGCTGGCTCGTGTACTCGGCCTCGATCAGCTCCACCTGGGCCACGTCGCCGCTGAGGTCGATGATGACGCTGCGGTCCTCGTCCAGGGCGAGGGTGAGGCTGAGCGGGCGGCTGACGTCTTTGCGGTAGTGAAAACGCAGCTCCGTGCCCGCGCGCAGCCGCGCGAGGTCGGTGTGGGGCTTCACCGCCGCGAGCACCGCCTCGACGTCCTTCACGCCATGGCGGGGCAGGATCGAGCCGATGGTGTCGCCGCTGCGCACCTTGTAGAGGGTGTCGTAGAACGGCGGCTCCTCGATGGGAGCCTCGGTCTCGACGACGGCGACGGCCTCTTGAGCGGGGGCCTCGGGCGCGGGGGCGCTGACGAAGCCGAGCAGGCCCAGTCCGAGGGTTCCGACGAGCAGGGTCGCGACGAGGCGCGCGGGAAGTGTGGACACGTCAACAGACCCCTTCGAGAACAGGTCAGACCTGCTGACCCTATCGAAGGAAGATCAGGAGCGCCACCAAAATTCCTAAAGCGACCGCGCCGATGGCCCCTCCGAGCAACAAACCGAGGAGAATCGTGCGCTGAAGGCTCTGTCCCTTCGGCGCGGCGGGGGGCGATCCTTGGGCCGCCGGGGCGCGCTCGCCAGAGACCGTGGGGCGCGGAGGCTCCGCGGGCGCGCTCGTCGGACTCGCCTTGGGCTCCTTCGCCTCTTTGGTCTTGGGCGGCGGCGTCCAGGCCGCGCGAGCGCCCTCTTCAGGGGCCGCGGCGGGATCCTTGAGGTGTGGGGTGGAGCGCACCCCCGTCGTCGGCTCCAAAACCGGCGTCGTCACGTCCCCGGCGCGGCTCACGCCGAGATCTTCTTCGGCCTCGATGACCAACGTGCGCCCGCTGAGGCCCTCGCCGTCGGCGGTGGGCGTGCGGCGGTTCATCGCCTGGGGGACCGTCTGGGAGCACCAGCTCTGCAGGCCCGTGCCCCGGGTGGCGTCGGCGATCTCCATCATCATCTGCTCGACCTGCTGGCCGCTGGGCCGCTTCTCGGGGCTCCAGTCCATCATCAGGCGCAGGGGCTCCTGCAGGCTCGCGTAGGCCACGGGCAGCTCCGTGAGCATGATCTCCCGGCGCTTCTCGAAGTCGTTGGGGTTGAGCTTGGGGTTGCCGAAGCGCCCGCCGGTCACACACTCCAACAGCGTGAGCCCGAGGCTGTAGATGTCTACGGCCGTCGAGAGCTTGCCGGTGATGAGGTACTCCGGCGCGATGTACTGCAAGGTGCCCAGGACCATGCGGCCGGTGGACGACTCACGAGACTCAAACGCCGCTTTGGCGATGCCGAAGTCGAGGAGCTTGACCCCGCCCCGGGCGGTCACCATGACGTTCGCCGGTTTTACGTCGCGGTGGATGACGTTGAGCGCCTGGCCCGTGGTGGGGTGGGTGGCGGTGTGCGCCTTGTGCAGGGCCCCGGCCAACATCGCGCCCAAGCTCGCCAAGGCGCGGGGCGGCGGGATGAGGCGCAGCTCGACCATCGTGGCGAGGTCTACGCCCTCCACGAGCTCCATCATCACGGCGTCGCGGCCATCGACCCGCAGGAGCTCCAGCACCTTGAGGATGTAGTCGTCCTCCAGAAGCCCGAGCAGCCGCGCCTCGTCCCGGATGCGGGCCAAGAACATCTCGCGGCCCTCGTGGCTCTTGGAGAGCACCTTCACGGCCACGGAGCGCCGCACACCTTGCCCGCCGAGCAGGTCCGCCTTGTACACCGTGCCGAAGGCGCCGGAGCCGAGGGCTGTCTTGAGCTGAATCTGCCGCATGAGCACCTTTGTCGTCGTGCCGAGGCCTCACACCCCGTCGCCCGCAGAGTTTGCCACGAGACCGGGCCGGGCGGGTCACTCGTCGATGGGGTTCATCCACACCTGAGAGGCGACGAGGCCCAGAGAGGCCATGGCGAGGTCGTAGATCGCCTCGGGAGGCCGCTCAAAGATCAGCGCCTCGTCGAGATCCGTGAACAGCCAGCCCCCCGCGCGGATCTCCTCGTCGAGCTGCCCCGGGCCCCAGCCCGCGCAGCCCAGGCAGAGGCGGTAGGCTTCGCTCGACGGCAGGCGCTCTCGCAGGCGGTCTGGCGCGGTGGTCACCACGAGGCCGCTGGGGAAGGTCCAGCCCTCGTCTTCAGCGATCGGCAGCGCCCGGGTGACCAGAAACCCCGTGGACTGCTCGACGGGCCCGCCCCAGAACAGGCGCTCGCCGGGGGGCCGCGCGTCGTGGGGCAAGCCGAGGTCGTTGAGCACGTCCACCACGGGGATCGACGTGATGCGGTTGATGACGACGCCAAGCGCGCCCTCATCGTCATGGTGGCACATCAGCACCACCGTGCCCGCGAAGTTGGGGTCACGCATCTGCGGCGAGGCGATGAGCAGTCCGAGCGGCATGTGCTCCTCGCGTCGGGGCGGTGGTGGGGGCGACTAAGACGCCGGGAGCTGGCGCGCGACCATCGGCGCGACGCCGCCTGGGTCTCGGACCATCTCTTCGGTGACGAGGACCTCTTTGACGGCGTCTTGGGAGGGCACCTCGTACATGAGGTCGAGCATCACCTTCTCCATGATGCTGCGGAGGCCACGCGCGCCGGCTTTACGCTTCACGGCGTCTTCAGCCATGGCGCGCAGGGCCTCGTCGGTGAAGCTGAGCTTCACCTTCTCAAAGCGGAAGAGCTTCTGGTACTGCTTGACCAGGCTGTTCCGGGGCTCTTTGAGGATGTGCACGAGGTCGTCGGTGGTGAGCGGGTTGAGGCTCGCGATGACCGGGAGGCGGCCGATGAACTCGGGGATGAGCCCAAACTTCACCAGATCTTCGACGTGCACCTGAGAGAGCAAGGCGCGTTTGTCCGTGGGATCGACGCCAGGCAACGACGGCAACAAGGCCGGGGCCTGCCGCGCCATGAACCCGACGCTGCGGTTGCCCACACGCTCCTCGATCACCCGCTCAAGGCCCTCAAAGGAGCCGCCGCAGATGAAGAGGATGTTTGTGGTGTCGATCTGGATGTACTCCTGATTCGGCAGCCGCTTGTTCCCGCGCACCTGGACGTTGGCGTTTGTGCCCTCAAGGATCTTCAGGAGCGCCTGCTGCACTCCTTCGCCGCTCACGTCGCGGGAGACCGAGCCGCTCGCGCCCTTCTTGGCGAGCTTGTCGATCTCATCGACGTAGACGATGCCTTTGCAGGTGCGCTCAAGGTTCTGGTTGGCGGCCTGGTACAGGTTGAGGACGATGTTCTCGACGTCCTCGCCGACGTAGCCCGCCTCGGTGAGGCTCGTGGCGTCGGCCATGACGAAGGGGACGTCCAAGAAGCGCGCCAAGGTCTGCGCGATGAGCGTCTTGCCCGTGCCCGTGGGCCCGATGAGCAGGACGTTCGACTTCTGAATCTCCACCTCTTCGCCGTTGCCCTTCTTGTTGGCCTCTAAGCGCTTGTAGTGGTTGTACACCGCCACGGCGATCTGGCGCTTGGCCTGATCTTGACCGATGATGTACTGATCCAGGAACGCCTTGATCTTGCTGGGCGGCGGGAGCTTGGTGTGCCCCCAGGCGATGGGCTTCTGCGCCGTGTTCTCGCGGATGATGTCCAGGCAGAGCCGGATACACTCCGAGCAGATGTACACGTTTGGCCCCGCGATGATCTTATCGACCTCACGCTGGGGCTTGTGGCAGAACGAGCACGACAGGCCGCCGGGGTTGTTGTACTTGGCCATGAACTCCTCTCACCGGGGCCTGACGCTCAACCGTCAGTGGAGAGGAGTATAGTCAGCCCACCGTCGTCGTCAACGCACGAGCCCTCCTCAAAGCACCCCCTCAGCCCTGGACGCCGCGCCCGATGAGCAAACCGAAGGACGACCTCTACGCCACCCTGGGGGTCGCCGAGAGCGCGAGCCCTGACGAGATCAAGAAGGCGTTCCGCGCTTTGGCGCGCGAGTGCCACCCCGACGTGGCCGGGAACGATCCCCACGTCGCCGAACGATTTAAGCAGGTTCGCCAAGCCTACGACCTGCTCTCGGACCCGGTCGCCCGCGCCAAGTACGACCGCCGCCGCCAGGCCGCGGCCAACCAGCGCCAGGCCCCGCGGATGCCCGGCGGCTTCTTCTTCTGGGGCGACGCCCAGCCCGGCCGCGGCGGCAACAGCCCCCACGGCGGCAACGCCCGGGAGAAACACAACGACATCGACCTAGAGGACCTCTTCTCTGAAGGCGGCGGCGTGGCCGACTTCGGCCTCGGCGGCGGCGGCGGCGGCAGCGCCCGGCAGAACCAAGGCAGCCGGGCGCGGGAGTCTTCAGGCGACGGCACGCCGGGCCGCGACATCGCCATGACCTTCGACGTGCCCATCGACATCGCCGAGCGCGGTGGCCTCGTGACCGCGCAGTACAACCGCCTGCGCCGCAGCGACGACGGCGAGAGCCTGTTCAACTACGACGAGCTCTACGACGTGCGAGTGCCCCCGGGCACCAAACACGGCGACACCCTGCGTGAGCGCGCCTGGGGCCACGCGGGCGCGAACGGCGGCGCCTATGGTGACCTCGTCCTCGACGTGCGTATCGTCGGCGCCGCCCGACCCCGTGAGGCCCCCAAGCCCGCGGGGCGCATCAACCTGCGCGCCGGGATGCGGCATGGAGATCGCCCGCCGGAGCGCCCCCAGGAGCGCCCCGTCGACTCTTCCTACGACCGTCCGCCGGAGCGCCCCGCCGAGCAGCGCTCCGCCGAGCGTGGGTACGAGCGCCGGGCCGATCCGCCGCCTCCGCCTGTGGTCGTCGAGGAGGGCCCGCTCATCGTGCCGATCTCTGTGGTCGAGGCCCTGCTCGGCGGCCGCATCGACATTGAGACGCCCCAGGGCAAGGTCATGCTCAACCTCCCCGGCTGCACGTCGGGCGGCGCGCGGTTTCGCCTGCGCGGCAAAGGGGTCGAGGGCCCCGACGGTCGGGCGACAGACCTCACCGTGCAGCTCCGTGTGGTGGTGCCCCCGGTGCTCGACCCCGAGAGCGAAGAGCTCGTGCGCCGTTTCGCGGACCTGAACCCCTACAACCCGCGCCAGGTGCGGTGAGGGGACGGCGGGGCGGTGCTTAGGCTATGCTGAGCGTATGAGCACCGCCCTCAAGTACGAACCGACGCTCTTGGAGCTCCTCGCGGCGGTGCCTGAGCACCAGACCGGGGAGCTTGTGAACGGCGCGCTGCACGTCTCGCCGAGGCCGGGGCCGTCGCACGCGGCGGCGTCGTTCAACCTCGGCGTGGAGCTCGGCCCGCCCTTCGAGCGGGGTCGCGGCGGCCCCGGCGGCTGGCGCATCCTCTTTGAGCCCGAGCTGCACCTCGGCGAGGACGTGCTGGTGCCCGATCTGGCGGGCTGGCGGGTGGAGACCTTGCCCACCCGACCCACCCAGGCCCACTTCGTGACCCGGCCGGACTGGGTGTGTGAGGTGCTCTCGCCCTCAAACCGTCGCCTGGACCGCACCCTGAAGATGAGCGTGTACGCCCGGCATGGCGTGGAGCACCTCTGGCTGGTGGACCCAGCGGATCGCACCCTGGAGGTGTACCGCC
>JAKLKE010000127.1:3119-14355 GCA_023150775.1 Myxococcota bacterium | reverse complement strand
CCGGGGTGAGCAGGTTCTGCAGCTTCACCTGGGCGGTGAAGCCCCGGGGCAGCCCGGCGCTGGCCACCAGATCGAGGCGGTGCACGGGCAGCTCATAGGCGTCGGGCAGACCGGCGACGCCGACCTGGTCGATGCGGGGGCCGGAGACGTTGTACAGAAGCGCGGCGTTGAGGCCCCGCTCGACGTCCTCGTAGCTGAGCTGGGCGTTCACGACGTAAGGGGACTGGCCCTGAAGCGGGCGCTCGGACGAGGTCTGTGTGCCGTCTAAGCCCGTGAGGTCCACCCGTGAGCGGATGAGGGAGACGTTGCCCGCGGCGTAGAGGTTCGGCACCCACGGGATCGCCCGCCGGGCCTCGACCTCGACGCCGAGGTTGTTCGCCGAGGGCGCGTTGGCGAAGCTGCGCGTCTGGTCGCTCCCGGGGATGACGACGCTCTCGATGGGGTCCACAAACCGTTTGTAGAACAAGGCCAACGACACGCTCTCGCCGGGCGCTGGGTATCGCTCCAGGCGCGCGTCGAGGTGGTGGATGAGCCCCCGTTGTAGCTCGGGGTTGCCTTGAATCGCGCGGTTGGCGACGACCTCGTAGTAACGCACCTCGCTCAGCTCACGCAGGTCGGGGCGGCTCACCGTCTTTGCGTAAGACACACGCACCTTCTGCGTCTCACCCAAATCGTAGGCCGTGTTCAGCGCGGGCAAGAGGTCGGTCGTGCGCAGCGTCGTGGTCGAGGTGGCGTCGCTCGGGTCTACGGAGAAGAGCTTGTAGGACTGCACCTCTTGGGTAGAGCGCTCTAAGCGCGCGCCGCCGACGACGCTCAGCCGCTCGCCTACGGGCAGCGTCGCCATGAGGTACACGGCCTCTTGGCGCTGCTGGGCGGTGTAGTCGTCGCTCTCGGCGCTCGACTCCTCTAGGCGGATCTGATCGGCGTTGATGTGCTCTTTGGTGAACCACTGCTCCGAGGTGAGGCCGACGATGTCTTGGGCGTTGTCGATCTTGTAGCCCAGACGGCGCAGCTCCGAGGTGCGGGATTTTTGGGTCATCCACAGCCCACCCTTGAGCGTCAGCTCGGTCTCACCAAGCTGTAGGGGCGCGGTGAGATCAAACGCGCCGTCGTGGCTCTGGTCCACCATGCCGCCGTAAACCCTCAAGAACCGGCCCTGTTTGGGGTGCATCACCCAGTCGCCGTCGGTCTCTTGAAGGGTGGACCACTCCAGGCGGTCGGGCTCGGCGCGGGTGGCCTTGGCGTAGCCGTAACGCCAATCGACGATGAGGCCCTCGCCGATGGGGTGGTGGCCCGTGATCTGCTCGTAGAGGAGCTGCCGCTCGATCCAGCGGGAGCGGTAGGTGCGGGACATGGCGCCTTCCTCAGCGTCAAAGCCCTCTTGCAGCCGCTCGGACTGGTCTGTGTTGCGGTTCAGGGCGCTCGTGATCACGATCTCCTGATCGTCGCCCCACAGCGCGCTCGTCGTCACGACGCCGCCGAGGCGCACGTTGCGCTCGACCTCCTCAAAATCGTAACGTTCGTACACCTGGAGCCCGTCGCTGCCCAAGGCGTACCAGGTGCGTTGGTATCGGTTGAGATCCCAGCTCTGACCGTAGGTGATGGCCGCCAAGCCGCCCAGGGTGAGGCCGCCCAATTTTACGCTGTCGCCGCCGCTCACCGAGAGCCCGGCGTCGGGGGGCAAGGTGCGGGGGTTCATCACGAAGCGGTTGGGCAAGGACTCCCCGAAGGCCTCTAGCTCCTCCTCGCTGTAGCCCTCGACGAACATGTTGCCCGTGGTCAGCGCTTTGTCCGCCGTGGCGATGCCCAGGGGCAAGGCCCGGCTGCCGTCGTCGCGGCCGGTCCAGTCTTTTGCGCCGCCGGGGGCCATAAACCCGGTCTGGCCGGTGACACCGTGGGTGAACCCGCCGGAGAGGCCGATCTTGAGCATCGGCTCGGCGGGGGCCTTGCGGGTGCGGAGCGACAACACGCCGCCGCCAAACTCGCCGGGCATGTCCGGTGAGTAGGATTTTTGTACGATGACCGCCTCTAACATCGAGGCCGGGAAAAGATCGAGGGGGACCACCCGGCGCTCGGGCTCGGGGGAGGGCAGAGACGAGCCGTTGAGCAGGGTGGAGGAGTATCGTTCGCCCAGACCCCGCACATAGATGTAGCGCCCGCCGACCAAGGTGAGGCCGGTCACACGCTGCAGGGCCGAGGCCGCGTCGGAGGCGCCGGAGCGGGCCATCTCTTCAGCGCCGAGCACGTCGTTCACCGTGGCCGCCTCACGCCGCTCGTCCAAGAGCGCGGCGGTGCCCCCCTCCACCCGGGGCGCGGAGACGACCCAATCGGCCAAGCTGAGCCCGGCGGGGCGCAGGCTGAGGCTCAGGGGCGCGGCGTCGGGGGCGGCGGTGACCGCGAGCGTCGCCGCGCTGTAGCGGGCGTGAACGATGGAGAGCTGGTGCTCCCCGGCGGGCAGGCTGAGGGTGAAGCGGCCTTGGGCGTCGGCGAGGCCCTCGACGTCTTGGCCCCGGGCATAAATCCGCGCGTCAGCGACGGGCTGCCCCGTCTCGGCGTCGAGGATCACGCCGCTCAGGCTGACCAGCACGGCGTCTACGGCGGCGCGCTCTGTGAGGGGCGGCGCCTCGATCGCCGCGGCGGTGATGAGGCCGCCGGAGACGGTGAGCAGCGCCTCTGTGTCAAGTCCGGCGGCGACGGCGGTGAGGCTAGACCAGCCGGGGCCCGAGATCGAGACCTCCCCTGGCGCGCAGTCTACGGCGAAGGCGCCTTGGGCGTCTGTCTGTGTTGGTTGCCCACAGACGGTCAAGGCCAGACCCACCGCCGGGGCGCCGCCCTCCTCAAACGCCCAGCCGACCACACGCCCGGCGGGATCTGCCCAGGCGAGGCCAGGCAGACCGAGCAGGCCCATCAACAGCCCGCTCAGCCGCATGTGCCCTCCGCGAGACAGGCGGCCAAGGCCGCGCGGAGCTGGGTGGCGCGCTGGAACACCTTGGGATCTTGGATGTATTTGAGCAGCGCCTCGGACTGTTTGGCCTCGCCGAGCCGCATCCAGGCATAGGCCAGGCCATAGGCGACCTCGTCCTCTTCGACGAGCCCGAGCCGTGTGGCCCGAGGGGTCAAGGCCGCCGCGCGCTCAAAATCTTCGGCCTCCAACAACAAGCCCAGACGTTGCCGGGTCTTTGTGGGGCCGTCGGGCACCTCGCCGTTGAGGCGTAAGGCGCGGTCAAGCTGGCCCGCGCGGCGAAAACACTCGGCGGCCTCCACCGCGAGCTCGGGGCGACGGGACGAGGCCGACTGTAACACGAGCCCCGCCGAGAGGGGCTGTTCGAGGGCGAGGTAGGTCTTCGCCAGGGCGAGGGGCACACGCTCGTCCTCGGGGAAACGTAGGCGGGCCTCCTCCAGCAAGGCGGCGGCGCGGGCGTCTTGGCCGCCGCCGCGCAGGGCCTCGGAGAGCAAGATCCAGCGGTCAGCCCCGGCCCCCTCCGCGCGCAGGAGGAGCTGCGCCCGGGCCAAGGCCTCTTGAGACAGGCCGAGCTCGATGAGCAAGAGCACCTGCTGCTCGGCCATGCGGAGATCGTCGGGCACGGCCTCAGCGCCTTGGCTCAGGGCGGCCCAGGCCCCGGCGGTGTCGCCCAAGGCCCGGTGCGCTTGGGCCCGCAGGAGCCAGGCGGCGCCGAGGCTGTCTAAGGCCGCGCGGTCTGTGTTGAGTGTGCTGAGGGCCTTGGCTGGCGCGTCGGCCTTAAGCTCGGCCTGGGCGAGCATGAGGCGCAGGTTCGGGTCGGTCGCGCCGGCGTTAATCGCCTGATTTAAGAGGTTCGCGGCGTCTGCCCAGCGCTCCTCATGCCGCGCGATGAGCCCGAGCTGGGTAAAATAGCGGGCGCGGTCGAGGTGTTTGTCGTTGGGATCGACCTCGGCCAAGGCGGCGGCGGCTTTGTCCCAGCGCCCGTCGGAGATGAGCAGGGCGGCCAAGGCGAGGGGGTCTACGTCGTCCATGGGGCGCTCGGCGTACAGGACGCCGCTGGAGAGCGCCAGCGTCAAGACGAGGCCGAGGCCGGTTCGCCACAGACGCCCGCCCATCAGCCGCTCAGCTCAAAACGTACAGTCTGCGTCACCGAGACGGTCACCGGGCGGCCCTCGTAGGTGGCGGGCTCAAAACGCCAGCCGCGCACGCTCGCCACCGCCGTCTCCTCAAACACGCCGGGCGGCGTGGCCTCCTGCACCTGCACGTCTTGCACCGCGCCGTCCGCCCCCACCCGCAGGCGCAGCACGACGTAGCCGGTGATGCCTTTGGCCCGGGCCTTCGCCGGGTAGGCCGCGGGCTGGCGGTCGATGGCCTGGGGCGGGCTGTCTACGGAGTCTTCAGTCATCACGACGTCGCCGACGTCGCCCACGGCGTCTTGACCGGCGCCCAAGTCCACCTCACCCAAGCCCAAGAGGGAGAGATCGAGGCCGGCCAAAGAGGCGCCCAAGGCCGGGGCGGGCGGGGCGGCGCTGGGCTTGGGCCGGGCTTTGGGCGGCGGGGTGGGGCGCGGCGGCGGTTTGGGCGGATCTTTGGGCGGCGGCGCGAGCTCGGTCACGGCGGCGGCGGCGGACTCTGGGGCCTCGGGGGCGGTCGAGGCGAGGCTGAGGTTTAACAGCGTCAGGCCGACGAGGCCGAGGATGGCGCTGAGGCCACCGACGAGGCGAGCGCGGCGCGACTCCGCGGCACGATCGGCGAGGGCACGATCCCGCACAGACGGGCCGGGGGGCAGGGCTCTAAGCGCGGCGTTCATCCTTCCTCCTGCTGGGTGATGACGCCGACGTGGGCGGCCCCGGCGAGGCGGCAGCGGTCGATCACCTCGATCAAGGTCTGGGCGGGGATGTTGCGGTCGGCGACGACGAGCACCGTCGGGTCGGCGAGGCCGCTGAGCTGCTCCCGGACGCGGCTCTCTAACATCCAGGTCTTGACGGGCAGCTCATCGACGTACACCCGCTCGGCCTGATCGATGTAGACCCGCAGCGCCTTCGCCGGGGCGGCGATCTGGCTCTTGGCGCCGGGGCGCTCCAGGTCGAGCTTCATGTCTTTGGTGAAGCTCGTCGTCACCATGAAGAAGATGAGCAACAAAAACACCACGTCGATGAGCGGCGAGATGTCGAGATCGACGCGGCTGTCTTTTTTCTCACGCAGGCGTCTCATCGGGCCTCCTCGGCGAGCCCACGCAGGATCTGCTCCAGCTCATCGAGCTGCTCCCGGCGCCGGGCGGCGCGCTGGTCCATGAGCTTGGCGGCGATGGCGCCGGGGATGGCCACGGTGAGCCCGAGCTGGGTGCTCACCAGCGCCTCAGAGATGCCCCCGGCGATGCCGCCGGAGCGGCTGAACATCGTCATCGTCGCCAAGGCGTCGAAGGTGGTGATCATGCCCGTCACCGTGCCCAGAAGGCCCAGCAGCGGCGCGACGCCGACGAGGGTGGCCGAGAGCGACGCCCCCTGGCCGAGCTCGTCCCGAAGCGCGCCGAAGTGTTGGGTGAGGGTCTCCTCTAAGGCGTCGTGGCCCAGGGCCAAGGCGGAGACACCGAGGCGTAAGGCCCGCTGAACGGGGCCGTCGCCGGGCACGGGCTCACCGCGCTGGGCACGATGAACGAGCTGGCGCAGCGGCAGCCTCGGCGCGCCCCGGGTGCGGAACCAGCGCTCCCCGAGGGTCCACCACAAGAGCGCCGCCACGATCACCAGAGGCATCATCACATTGCCTCCGGCGATCCAGAGGCCTCTGAGGGTGTCGAGGGTGGCGTGCATGGGGCTCCGGCGGTTCCTTCTCCATGTCGCCTCGTGAGGTGACGTCGGCCGCGCGCCTTGTGACGGCGCGGTGACCGCGAGGCGACTTGACGCGGTCAGAGGGTGAGCGGGTTAAGGGGGGACCCTCGGAGGCTCAGCATGGCGTCGAAGCAGGATCGGATCGCGGAGAAGGCGCGGGCGCGTAAGAAGGCCCGGGACAGAGATCGCCACCGCGTCGCGGCGTCGCGGCGCCAGCACATGAGCAAGGTGCGCGACATCTCCGTCGAGGAGGCCGCCGCTTGGCCCCTCGCCGAGTGTTACGTCGGCGACAAGTGGCACGAGGACGGCGCGCGGGTCCCGGCGATCTTCGTGCGAAAGCACCCCTCGGGCCGGGTGATGGCGGCGTCGATGGACGTCGATCTCGCCGAGCAAGGTATCGTAGACCTTGAGCTCTGGCCCCTACAGACCGTGAACGAGCTGAACATGAAGCTCGCCGCGCTCTCCCAAGACACGCCGCTCCTCGTCGTGCCCGCCGAGCTCGTCGTGCGTATCGCCCGGGTGGCGCACGCGCATGGTGTCAAAGAGGAGTACGACCAGCCTGAAGACTGGGCCAAGGTCGAGCAGCTCTTTGGGGACGTCACCCCCGGCGCGGGCACCCCCGATGTGCGCGCGGGCCGGGGAGGGGACGAAGGTGGCGCGGCCGCCACAACGCCCAGCGCCGAGCCTGAGGGCCTCTGGGGCAAACTCAAGGCTCGGCTGGGGTTCTGAGGCTCACCGGCCTCAGTCGGCGTAGATCGTGGTGTCGCCGCCAGAGGTGAACACCTCCACCCGGATCGTCGCCGCGCCGCGCTGGGCGACGTAGGCCGCGCCCGAGGCATAAGCCACGTCAAAGCCGAGATCCTGGACGTTCATGGCGTACTCGGGGTCGCCGACGATGGTGAGGTCGTAGTCGAGGCCGTAGGGCAGGGTGAGCACGTTGTCGCCCGACCAGGTCTCGATGCGGATACGCGCGCCCTCGTAGGGCAAGATGGCGATGACGTTGTCGCCGGACTCGGCGTAGGCGTCGATCTCTCCGATGAGCCCCTCACCACGCACGCTCGACGCGGTGACGAAGTGTGAGCCCTCCAAGTACTCCAAGTGGGCGTGGCCGCTGTCGATGGCCACGTCGAGGCTCAAAAACTCCGGGGCGCGCACGTCGAAGTCAACCCCGGCGCGGTTCTCGGTGGAGCGGCTGGCGAGGCTGACCACCTCACCCTCCTCTGTGGCCGTGTAGGAGTTGCCGCTGAGGCGATCCTGGGCTTTGTCGGTGGAGACGGCCGTTCCCCAGCTCAAGACCTTGACCTCAAGCCCGGAGCCGATCGCACCTCCGACGACCGTGATGTCGGAGTGGTCAAGCTGGGCGAAGAGCGCGGCGTAGTCGCCGTCAAACACGATCGTCTCGGTCACCTCGTTCGTCTCGCAGGCCAAAAAGACGAAGGGCAGGGGGAGGAGGGTGACGAGGCGGCGGAAGTTGGTCATGGTCGCTCCAGGTTCGGGCCGGCGACGACGCGGCGGCGCTTGGCATTCACCGACAGCTTACAGGGGCGCTCTGCTTGCCGCGTTCTCCCGCACAAGACAAGGAGAGGGGTCGGATTCACCTGGAGCGCGCAGATGTCGTTGAACCTCGCCCGGCTCGGCCCCTTCGTGCTGGAGGAGGTCATCGGCTCCGGCGGCATGGGGGAGGTGTGGCGCGGGATGCACCAGGCGAGGGCGATGCCGGTGGCGGTGAAGATCCTGCGCGGCGAGATCGCGCGTAAACCCGCCTATCGACGCGCGTTCTCCAGCGAGGTGCGCGCCGTGGCCCGGCTGCAGCACCCCCACATCGTCACGGTGTTTGATCACGGCGAGGTCAGCGAGGCCGAGGCTGAAGGCCTCGCGAGCCGGGGCGTCGGCGCGGGATCGCCGTGGTTGGCGATGGAGCTGTGCGGCGGCGAGCCCCTGATGCGTTTTCGTGGGCGCCTGAGCTGGGAGGAGCTCTACGGGATGCTCCTCGCGCTCTTGGACGCCTTGGCCCACGCCCACGCCCGGGGCCTGGTGCACCGCGATCTCAAGCCTGGAAACGCGCTTTATGGCGGCGAGGCCCTCAAGCTCCTAGACTTCGGCCTCGCGGTGATCCCCGACGACGAGCGCCCCGGCGGCCCCAAGGCCGTGTTCGGCACCGCGCCCTACATGGCGCCGGAGCAGTTCTGGGGCGACCCTCAGCTCTGCGGCCCGTACACAGACCTCTACGCCTTGGGCGCCTTGGCCTGGACCTTGGCCTGCGGCGAGCCCCCCTTCGGCCTCAAGTCCGACTTTCAGACCTTACGTGAGGCCCACTTACACGGCGCCTTGCCCAGCTTTGAGCCCCGGGTGCTCCTGCCCGACGGCTTTGAGCCTTGGGTGCGGCGCTTGTTGGAGAAGGAGCCCCAACGCCGGTTTCAGCGCGCCGCCGACGCCGCCTGGGCCCTGCGGGGCCTCGCGCCCACCCGCGCTCGTGTGAGCCCCATCGAGGGTGGGTTGGACCTGCCGACCTTGAGCTGGTCGGAGACGCCGACCACCCCCGCCGAACCCAGAGGCGCTGAGGACGATGAGCCGCTCACGCTCTCTGCGGAGGCGCTGACTGAGCTCGATCGCCCGCCGACACCTCTGGACTGGCGTCGCCCCGAGGTGACCGTTCGGAGGGGCCTCGCCGCCTCGGGCCTCGGGCTGTTTGGCCTGCGGGAGATCCCGCTCGTGGACCGCGAGTGGGAGCGGGATCAGCTCTGGCGTGCGCTCCTGCGCGCGGAGTCCGGTCAGCCGACGGTGGCGCTGCTCCAAGGCCCCGCGGGCAACGGCAAGAGCCGCCTCGCGCGCTGGCTGTGTGAGCGGGCCCATGAGCTCGGCGCGGCGGAGGTCATCAGCGCCACCCACAGCCCCCAAGGTGGGCCCACCGACGGCGTGATCTACGGCCTGGGGCGCCATCTGCGCTGCATCGAGCACCCCCGAAGCCTCGTGATCCGCCGGGTTCGTGACGCCTTACGCCGCCAATCCAACGAGAGCGAGCGCCAGGCCCACTCCTGGGCGCGGGCCTCGTCGCCGTGCGCCTGGGCTCACGAAAAGAGCGCTTTGACCTGCTCGCGGGGTTCTTCGCGGGCTTGGCCCGAAAACGCCCGGTGATCCTGCGCTTAGAGGATGTGCAGTGGGGCCATGCGAGCCTCGCCTTCGCCTTGAGCCTCATCGAGACCCAGCCCGAGGCGCCGATCCTCATCCTGATGACCGCCCGGGAGGTGGCGCCGGAGTCCCCCGAAGGCCGCCTGATGGCCCAGCTCTTGAGCACCCCCGGCGCCGCCCGGGTGCCGCTGGGGCCCTTGGCGCCGGGATATCGCGCCGAACTCGTGCAGCAGCTCCTCGACTTAGACGGCGAGCTGGCCCGGCAGGTGGATCAGCGCAGCGCCGGGAACCCTCTGTTTGTGGTGCAGCTCGTCGGGGACTGGGTGCAGCGTGGGCTTCTGGAGCCGGGGCCGGGCGGATTTCGACTGCGCCCCGAGGCTCAGGCGAGCCTGCCCGACGACCTCCACGGCCTGTGGAGCGCCCGCGTCGAGGGCCTGCTCGGCCAGCTCGACCCCAAAGAGGAGCGCGCCTTGGAGCTGGCCGCGGCCTTGGGCGTCACCGTCACCCCGGAGGAGTGGCGCGACGCCTGTCACATCGGCGGCGCCTGGGCCTCCCATCGCCTCGTGGACGCGCTCCTGGGCGCGGGCCTCGCCGAGCCTGACCCGGACGGCCCCGAGAGCGGCTGGAGCTTTGTGCATGTGTGGCTTCGGGAGAGCCTCTTGCGCCGGGCTGAAGAGGCCGGGCGACTGGGGGAGCACCACCGGGCCTGCGCGGCGATGCTCTCGGCGCGACCTCGGCGCGGCGCGGCCTTGGAGCTGCGTTTGGGGCGGCACCTCGCCGCGGTTGGGGATCACGAGGCCTGTTTGGCGCCCTTGGCCCGGGGCGCCTGGGGCTGCGTCATCGACAGCGAATATTTAGAGGCCGAGAACGCCTTGGCCGAGCGAGAGCGCGCCGTGGAGGCGCTCGATCTGCCGCTGGAGGATCCTCGCCGTGGCGACGGCGCCTTGATGCGCGCCCGGGTGGCCCGGCGCCTGGGGGATCACGCCGCCTGCGCCCGCTACGCCGTGCTCGCCGAGCGCTCCGCCCGGGCCGCCGGGGGCGGTGTTCGGCTCAGCCAGGCCCTCCGTGAGCGCGCCCGGGTGGCCGACCACGTCGGAGATCGCCGCGTCGCTCTGCGCCTGCTCGCCGAGGCCGAGTCTGTGGCGGATGCCGCCGGGGATGAGCTGGCCGTGGCCTGGTGCCGCCGCGACCGTGCCCGGGAGCTGCTCGCCGAGGGCCAGCTCGCCGAGGCCGAGGCTCTGTTTGGGGTCGCGGCGACGGTGTTTGAGCGCGCCAGCGAGGTGTTCGGCCTGGGCAACTGTCTGGAGGGCCTCGCCACGGCGCGGTCTCTGGCCGGAGACAACGCCGAGTGCCTCGCGCTGTGCGGCTTGGCGGAGGAGGCCTACGAGCGATCGATGCAGGTGCAAGAGATCGCGCACAGTCTGGTGGGCCTGGGCAGCTTGGCGGCCCTTCGGGGGCGCCACGAGGAGTCCCTCGGCCTGTTTGAGCGGGCGCTCGACCGCTTGCGCGCCATCGGCAGCGCCGCCACCGACGAGGCCCGGCTTGGCCTCGCCCGGGCCTTGGCCGCCCGGGGCCGGGTGAAAGCCGCCGAGCGCATGATGAACGAGCTGGCTGAAGAGCACCGCGCCGCCGGGCGCCCCGGCTGGTGGGCCCGGGCCGAGGCCGAACGCGCCCGCCTCGCCGCCGAGCGCGCCAAGTTTGACGAGGTGCAGGAGGCCCTGGTGAGCTGCGCCGAGGGCCTCAACGCCGTTCATCTCAACGACGTGGCCGTCTCCGCCGCCGCCAGCCGCGTCGCCGAGCTGGGTCGGGCCGCCGGAGACGCCGCCGTGGTGGAGCTCGCCGCGCGCATCGCCGAGGTCACGAGCGCCGAGCACCCCTCCGCGCGGGTGCCGGTGCTCGGGTAGCGGAGGCTCGGCTCAGCGCCCGGCCTTGGCCTGGGCCGCGGAGATGAGGCTGTCCCGTTTGGCGGCGGCGCCGTCCTCAAGCTGCTTGGCCTTCTTGTTCGCCTCCCGCTCAAGCTGGGTGGCCTTCTGATCGGCCTCGGAGACGAGCTTGTCGGCGGCTTTGTCGGCGGCGGCTTTGGAGATGGGATCCGCGCCTTTGGCCTCTTGGCGCAGCTTCTTGGCCTGGTTTTTGGCCTCTTGGCGGAGCTTGTCGGCGGCGGTCTTGCCCTCAGCGCGGAGCTTTTCGGCGGCGACGGCGGCCTCGGCGACGAGCTTGTCGCCTTGGAGCTGGGCGGCGGCGAGGGCCTGATCCAGCGCGGCGTCAACCTGCTCCAGCACCGCCTCCTTGGCCACGTCGAGCTGGGCGGTGGCGG
>JAKLKE010000127.1:0-3109 GCA_023150775.1 Myxococcota bacterium | reverse complement strand
AAGGAGAGGCTCACCTTGGGATCCGCCGCCGTGCCGCCGATCTTCACGAGCACGTCGGCGTCGCCGGTGGCCCCGCCCAGGCGGCTGGCCAAGGCGGTGTTGTTGAGCTGGGTGGTGGGCAGCTTGAGGCGCAGGGTGTAGTCGAGGGAGCCATCTTCAGCGCCAGACGAGCCCGCGAGGGTGGCCTCGGTGCCGCCCAAGCTCAGCTTGAGCGGGGAGATCTTCACCCGGCCTTTGTCTACGCGGAACTGTACGTCTTTGTCGGTCAGCGAGACCTTCGCCAGCTCGGGGCGGCCGAGGGCCTTCGCCACCTCCTTCATAAACTTGGGCTCAAACGTGACGCCGTAGGTGGTGAAGCGGCCTTCAGACCACAAGGTCGAGAGATCGGGGCTGAGGTCGGGGCCGAGGCGGCTCTTCACCCGAAGGTCAGCGCGGAAGGTGCCTTTGGCTTGTTCGACCAGCACGGCCAAGGCGCGGAAGGTCTCGGACTCTTTGAGGGCGGCGGCGAGCTCGGGGTTGCCCAAGGTGAGGGTGAGATCGACGTCGGCGGACTCGGCGTTTGACGCGCTGTAGCTGCCGTTGAGCGCCAAGGCCCCGCCGAGCAAGGAGACCTGCAGCTCTTCAAACCGCATCTGGCCATCGGCCATGATCATCGTGCCTTTGACGTTCTCATACGTCTCACCGTCGTAGATGAGCTGTTTGACGCTGGCGGACACAGTGAAGTTGTAGCCTTCGGGCACCACAAAGATCGACGACTCCGGGGTGCCACCGCTGGGCTCGGCGCTGCTGTCGTCGTCGCTCGTCCAGGGGTCGAGGTTGAGGCGGCGGCTCTGGAGGCTGAGGTTGCCGGTGAGCGGCGCGTCGGTGAGGGCCCAGGCGACGACGTTGTCGATGCGCCCCGTCGCCGCGACGTCGGAGTCGCCCAGGGCCATCTGCAGCTCGCTCAAGTTGGCGGCCGAGGGGGTGAGCGACACACGCATCGTCGCGATGTTCACTGGCACGGGCAACGAGGCGTCACTGTATTGGAAGTTGGTGAGGTGAAGGTCACCCTCGGCCTTCACGCCGGCCATGTCCGGGGACTCAAAGGCGGAGACGGCCCCGGCGAGCCGCACGTCGAGCTTGAGCTGGCCGCTGTAGGTCTCTTCGCTCGGGGGCAGCGCCGCGCGGAGCTTGGAGAGGTCCACGTCCCCTTTGGCCTCCAGATCAATGACCGGATCGGAGTTGAGGCGGCTCACCCGCACCCGGCCCGCGAGAGGAGCGCCCTCGACGGTCATGCCAAAGCGGGCGAGGTCGACGACGAGCAGGTCAAGATCACCGCCGGGGTGGGTGATGCTGCCGTCGAGATCGATGTTGGTGACGCCAGAGGGCAGGCTTGGGTCGCGGAAGCTGCCGTCTTTTACGTTGAGCTTGAGGTCGATGGCGGGTAAATCATCGCCCTCATCGGGGTAGAGGCCCTTGATGCTGCCGCCCAAGCTGAGGCTGCCTGTGGTGCCGATGCCCTCAAAGCTCGAAGAGTACACAGACGGCACCAACGAGAGCAAGCCCTTAAAGCTCGTCTCTAAGGCGTCGAGGCCCAGGTCGAGCTGCCAGCCGCCCTCAACAGGGGTGGCGCTGCCGGTGAGCGCGAGGCGCAGGGCGTTGAGCGTGAGCTCGTTCTCTTGAAGGCTGACGCCGCCTGTGCGCTGATCGTAGGTCATCGCCAGGGTGGAGACGAGGCGGGTTTTGTCGAAGAGGGACACGCCGCCGTCTTGAACGGTGAGCTCGGCGATGGACGTCGTGGTGTTCAGCGCGACGAGGTCTTGGGTGAAGTCACCCTCTCCTGCGTGGTCCAAATCCAGCACAGTCACGAGCAGACCGTCATCCTCGTAGTGAAGGTTGACGTCCTCAAGCTCATAGCCTTGGAGCTTGACGTGGAAGGCGCTGGACTCGGCCTCGGGGGTGGCTGTGGCCTCGGCGGGCTTCATGATGTCGGTGTTGCTGTTGCCTTCAGCGTCGGTCAGCACGGTTAGCGCCGCGCCGCGCAGGCTGAGGCCGCGCAGGTCCACCTCACCGCGCTGGATGAGCGCGAGCACGTCAACGGAGAGGCCGAGCTCGTCGGCGGCGAGCAGGGTGGTCCCTTCAAAGGGGGCGTGGTTTTTTACGGCCACATCCGAGAGCGTGAGGCTGAGGCGCGGGAAGTCGCCGAAGAAGCTCGCCGAGGCGTCGCCGATCTGAACGGTGGCGTTGAGCTGTTGGTTGGCCTGATCCACGACGAGCTTGAGCAGGCGGTCGCGCAAGAGGAGCGGCGTCACCACCAAGGCGGTGAGCAAGACGCCGAGGGTGAGGGCGAGGGCGATGAGGGCGCGGCGCATGGGGCCTCCGGGAGCAGCACAGGATCACGTCTCCATAGCCTGATCCGCGCCTCTTGACCGGGGGATCTTCCTCAGGCTACCGTCTGGAGATGTCGCCGATTCTGCTCGTTCAGCTTGTCAGCCTGTGGTCCTGTGTCGAGGCCCCCGCCGCGCCGCCGGAGGTGAGCAGCGCACCGCCGGAATCCCCACAGACCCCCCAGGCCGCGCGCCCGCCGAGCCCCGGGGTGGAGGCCCCGGCGCTGGCCATCACCGAGCGCCTCTTGCCCTTCGACGCCGAGCGGGTGGCCTTGACCTTGGCGTATCGTGCCGAGCACCAGGGCCAGGAGCACGCCCAGAGCGTTCACATCAGCCCCCGGGCGGTCGTGCTGCACTGGACGGGCGGCCCAACCGCGGAGTCCGCTTGGCAGACCTTCGCCCCCTTACGCCTCGCCGGTCGCCCCGAGCTTCAGGGCGGCGGCGCGCTCAACGTCTCTGCGCATTACCTGATTGATCGGGACGGCTCGATCACCCGGCTGCTGCCCGATGACGTCATGGCCCGGCACGCCATCGGCCTCAACCACGCGGCGATCGGCGTCGAGAACGTCGGCGGCGGAGACCGTTGGCCGCTCACCGAGGCCCAAGTGACCGCGAACGTTCAGCTTGTTCGCGCGCTGGTCGCCGCGCACCCCGGGATCACCCACCTCCTTGGCCACCATGAGGTCGCCGGGCTTCGGGGGGAGCCGCTCTATCTGGAGCTTGACCCCAACTACACGAACCAG
>JAKLKE010000126.1 GCA_023150775.1 Myxococcota bacterium | reverse complement strand
CTCCATCTCGATGGGGCCGGGGTTGTTGTGCATGTACCCAGGCTCAGGCGAGCGGATGTTCACCGTCGGCGCGACGTTGTCCGGGTCGGTGCCGTTGTTGCCCTGGAGGTAGACCGGCACCGAGGGGTTGGCGCTGTCGTCGGAGTTGACGTAGACCGTGCAGTAGGCGCTCTTCTGGTCTTCCGGGATGAAGGTGACCTCGATGAGCGAGCTCTTGCCCGACTCAAGCACCTTCGTGGAGTCAGCGGCCTCGGCGAAGGAGTAGGTCAGGCTGAACGCGGCGTCGCAGGTGGAGTCCAGCGTGGGGGCGGTGAGCGTCAGGTCGCCGTCGCCGCTGTTCAGCACGCGGATGTAGCGGACCTCCTCTTCACCCGTCCAGACCGAGCCGAAGGGCACGGAGCGGGGGGTCACGATGGCGCGGCCCTCACCCTTCTCGGCCTCACCCTTCGTGTAGACGACGATGCGGGCGTTGTCGAGATCGGCCCAGTACTCGGGATCGCCCTCTTCTTCGCCGCGGTCTTGGGTCTTGGTCTCGATGATGATCGAGCCGTAGACGTCCCCGACGCTGACCGGCGAGAAGGTGACGTCTACTGGCATCTTGCAGCCCTTCTCTAAGGTGAAGAGCACCTGGCCGTCGCCGGGATCCGTGCCGGTGTCGCCGCCGCCGGAGTCACCGCCGCCGGAGTCGCCGCCGCCAGAGTCGCCGCCGCTGCCCGTGTCGGTGTCGATGGGCTCGCCGCCGATGTTGCCCTTGAGGGCGACCTCAAGCACCGCCGGGTTGCCGTTGCTGACGATGACCAGCGAGGCCTCGTCGCCCGTGGTGGTCGTCGGGGCGTACTGGAGGATCACCGGGGCCGATCCGCCCTTGGCGATGGTGGAGCCCGAAGGGTCCACGACCATCGAGAAGGGGCTGTCAGACGGCGCGATGGCGGCCTTGGTGATCGAGAGATCGGCGTCGCCGGTGTTGTACAGGGTGATGTACTTCACCTCGACCTTGCCCGAGGCGATGTTGCCGAAGTCTACGGTCGAGACGTCCGAGGAGATGACCGGCCCTGGAGGCGCGGTGCCGCCGGACTTCGCGGTCGGCTCGCCGGTGTCGCCTTCAGCGGAGGCGGGGCAAGACTTGAGCGTGGGGTCGTAGGTGACGGTGAAGTCACCGTCCATGCCGCCGCCTTCACGAATGTCGGAGATCCCCATCGGCAGATCGCCGTTGTTGGTGATCGTGAAGGTGCGCGTGACCGCCTCGCCGTGCTCCGTGAGGCCGAACTCAACCCACTTGGAGCTGACCTCGATGATCGGGTAGGTCAGCACGATGGTGGTGTTCGTGGGGGTGCGGCAACCAGCGAGGGCCACCGCGATGACGCCGAAGGAGAGAACCGGGTGCGACTTCATGCTGAGCGCCTCGAAGAAGGTGGCCTGACGGCCGAGTGTGACAGCGGCTGTTGTCAACTCGACGTGAACGGCTTCGCATCATAGCGCAAGTTCACAAGGGCTGCAGCGCACCCGCGGCGTCGATCACCACAAAAAGAACAAGCTCCGTCGATTTGCCGAAGGACAAAGCGGTGATCCTTCGCCGGGATCGAGGCAGGCTTGCCTTAGAGCAGATGACCGCTCTTGGCGCGTTTGGTGTCTAGGTAGTGCTGGTTGTGCTCGTTTGGGGGCATCCGCACGGGGATCGTCCCGACGACGGGCACTCCGAAGCCACGCAACCCGGCGATCTTCTTTGGGTTGTTGGTGAGCAGGCACACCGAACGAATGCCGAGGGCCATGACCATGCTCGCCGCGACGTCGTAGCGGCGGAGATCGTCCTCAAAGCCCAGGGCGAGGTTGGCCTCGACGGTGTCAAGGCCCATGTCTTGCAGCGCGTAGGCGCGGATCTTGTTCACGAGGCCGATGCCCCGGCCCTCTTGCGGGAGGTACAACACCGCGCCGCGCTCCGCCCGACCGATGAAGCGCAGGGCGGCCTCAAGCTGGTCGCGGCAGTCGCAGCGTAGGCTGCCCATGACGTCGCCGGTGAAGCACTCCGAGTGCATTCGAACCGGGACCCCTTCGGCGTCGTTGACGTCGCCACGAATGACCGCGCCGAGGTCTTCACCGTCCCAGGTGCGAAATCCGACCACGCGGAAGTCGCCGTAGCGGCTGGGCAGTCGAGCGTCCGCGACAAGCTCGACAAGAGGAGGGGAGGAGCCAGAAGCTCCGTGGGTGCTCTCTTCCATGTACCTGCTCCTGGCGACTGCCAAGGGCAGCCGCGTGGGCGAATCGCCCTTCACGGTGGGAATCACCGAAGGCCACGCGATGTGCCGATGCTCGAACAAGCCACGGAGAGAGTGTACATCAGGAGCGAAACGTCAAGATGTCTCGTTGAGCGCGCGGAGCGAGCGCGCGCCCAACGAGGGAGGCTCAGCTCACTCAGCGACGACGTCGTCGACGTTGAGGGCCTCTTTGAGGCCTTTGCCCGCGCGGAACACGGGGATGCGGCGCTCGGGCACGTTGATCTCTTCGCGGTTCTTGGGGTTGCGCCCCTTGAACGAGCGACGGCGCGAGATCGTGAAGGTGCCGAAGTCGGAGATGGTCACCTTGTCACCGTTGGTCAGGGCCTCACGGATGGCCTCGGTGAGGATGTTGATGTAGTTCGCGGCGCGCACCTTGGGGATGTTCGCGCGCTCGGCCAGCGCCTCGGTCAGATCCGCCTTGTTCATGTCGGTCTCCATCTTTCTTGTGATTATTGTATTTCTTAAAG
Organism: Myxococcota bacterium; assembly: GCA_023150775.1. GTDB lineage: Bacteria > Myxococcota_A > UBA796 > UBA796 > CAJQPC01 > JADKFE01. The sequence goes on along the minus strand of JAKLKE010000126.1, from coordinate 11,687 downwards.
AGTCGCAGTCTACGGCGAGTCTATGACTCTTTCTGACCCTTGCATGAACGAAGGTACCACACTGAGAAACCCGCGTCTACTCAGATAAGTGCGAGAGTTTCGTGAAATGCACTCGCTGATCTGAGTTCGCTCGACTTGAGAATGCTCTATGTGATATTAATCCTAATAGTGATATTTATTGTTTCTGATGTACGGCGACTCCGCGGGATCGAGCCCCGTTGGCAGCACCACCCTCTATAGACGGAGCTTGGACATGGATTGCACAGGGATTCGAGATCCCCATCAGGAGCGTCCTGATAGGATCCATTGGGCCAACGCCGAGGCCCGCCCGCAGAGGCCTCTGCGCGACTTTTGTACAGGCTTGGCCCTCGGCGTCGGCGAGGCTCAGGCCCGCTCGGGGCGCCAGACCTCACGCTCCCCTTCGAGCAAGGGGGAGTGAATCCAGCCGCCGCGCACCATGAGCGACTTGGGCAGGATGGTCATGGTGGCGGGCAACAACCCTGGCTGCTCCCCATCGACGTCGATGAGCACGGGCTCATCGCCGAGGCCCCGCGCCGTCACTTTGGTGGCGTAGGCGCGGCGGGCGCCGGGGATCTTCCAGGCGCTGCCGTCGTAGAGCCGCCAGGAGCGGGCGACGTTTCCGATGAGGCCAAAGTTGGGCAAGAGCGTGAGATCAAAGGCGCCGTCGTGCATCGAGCCGCCTTTGCCGACGTGCATCCCGCCGCCGCAGTAGGCGCCGTTGGCCAAGAAGCCCGAGAGGAGCTCCCCCGTCCACTCGCCGGGGCCGTCGGGGCCCTCCCACTCGACCTTCACCTGGCCGGGCTTGTACTGCATGAGGGAGTCGACGGTGGACTTGTAGAAGGTGAACTTGCCGCCGAGGCGCTTGGAGCCCTTGTTGACACGATCCACCACGTCGCCGTTGGCGCCGAAGCCCATGACGTTGATGAAGACCCGCTCGAAGGGGCGCCCGTCGTTCGTGAGCCCCTCGATGTGGCCCACGTCGGTGGGCAGGGTCATGCCCGTAGAGGCCACCCAGAGGGCGTCCTCCAGGGTGCCGGGGGCGCGTAAGGTCTTCGCGAGGTCGGAGCCTGTGCCCCAGGGCAAGATCGTGTACACCGCGCTGCGGCGGCGGGTGAGGCGACCGTTAAAGAAGCCGTTGACGACCTCGTTGCAGGTGCCGTCGCCGCCGAGCGCCGCGATGATGTCGTACCCGGCGTCGATGGCCTGCTGGGCGAGCTCCGTGGCGTGGCCCGGGCCCTCGCTGACGAACACCTCCCACTGCTCGAAGGCGCGGTCTACGGCGCGGCGGATCTCGTCGATGCGCGCGCCGACCTCTCCGGCCTTCGCTTTGGGGTTCACGACGCAGGCGAAGCGCTCACCGGTGTTTCGGGCGCGGGCGCTCTCACGATAGTCGTAGGCCGAAGGGAGCTTGTTGCGCCAGTCGCTCACGGAGAACCTCCAGGGGTCGGTGGGGGCCGACGGAGCGTGCTTAACCCAGCACGCACGGTCAGAGCGACCGGATCATGACGGCGCGCTCGTCAAGACTTAGGCCCAGGCGGGCCTCGCGGGCTCTGAGCGCCACCATGCCCGGCGTCCAGGCGGCCTCGGGCACCACCTCAAAGCCTTCCCGTGCGTAGAACGGGGCGTTCCAGGGGACGTGGGTAAAGGTAGAGAGGCTCAAGACGCGGGCGCCTCGTTCGCGGCAGAGGGCGTAGCAGGCCCGCAGGAGCGCCGAGCCGAGGCCCTGGCGCTGGGCGCGGGGGTGAACGGCGATCTCTTCGATGTGGGGGTGATCGTCGAGAGACTCTAAGTAGAGGAAACCAATGGGCTCGCCCGCGTCGTCCTCGGCGATGAGCACCCGCCCGTCGCCGAGGCCCTCGGCGTAAGGCGCGTCGTCGGCGGGGCCCGCGCCCGTCTCGCCGAGCTGCACCCCGGCGGCGTGAAACAGGGCGTCGGCGGCCTCCTCAATGGGCCGCATGTGGGGATGGTCCGCGGGGACCCCGAGGCGAATCGTCGGCATAGGCGTGAGGATACACGGCGTGGCGCACGACGAGGCGCGCAGATGTGCACCCCAGAGACAAAAGACCCCGGTCCAAAAGGACCGGGGCTCTTGTGCGATCGGTGAGGCGTTCGGGGGGGCTTTCCGCCGGACCAATCAGCGTCTCCGCCGCCCACAATGCAATCCGCGTGCCATCTGCCAGATTCGCCCGATAATGACGCTTCTTACTTGCCGGTTCTGGGGGATCACCCCCCTCTCCACCCCTCAAAAGGCCCGAATCGCGACAAAAAAGTCGCAGTTTGAGCCTCAGGTGCGCAACGCCGTGGCGCTGAGCAGGTCGGCGAGCTCCCACGGGCGCTCTTCAGGGTGCAGATGTTGGCCGCCAGGGATGCGGTGGAGCTGCGCGTTGGGGGCGAAGCCCAAGGCGGCCTCGGCCTGGGCCAAGGGGTAGAGCGGGTCGTGATCGCCCCAGATCAGCGTGAGGGACGCGTTCTTGGGGCCGGATGTCGGCAGGGGCGCGGCGAGGGCGGCGAACCAGCGGGCCGCGCCGAGGCGCGCGGCGGCGTCACCCGTCCAGGCCGCGGTGACCAGGGCAACGATGTCGCGCTCCATGGTGTAGGGGTTCACCACCGCCCGGCGGAGGCCCAAGGACGAGGCCAGCCAGGCGTTGAGCGGGCGCGGGCGCAGGAGCGTCGTGAGCGCGGCGCGGGTGGCCCCGGCCCCGCCCAGAGCGCCCAGCGCCCGAGCGACAGGATCCACCCGGGTGATCGGGCCGTTCGTGAGCACCAGCGCGTCGAGGAGGCCCTCGGGCAGGCCCAAGGCGACGGGCACGGCGAGGCCATGGGCGACGAGGCGCCGGGCGCCGACGTCAGTGAGCAGGGCCGCCAAAGACGCGCTGAGGTCGGGGAGGCCCTGGGCGTCGGGGGCGCGCAGGGTGATGGCGACGGTGCGCCGTGGGGCGAGGCGGCGCTGAACCTCACGAAACAGCGCGGCGCCAAACGGCGGCCCGCTGACGAGCGCGACGGGCGGACCCTCCGTGCCGTGAAGCACCAGCTCATGCGCACCGACCTGACGCTCTTCCACGAGACCTCCGGGAGTCTGCGGATAGCCGCGCGCTCTTTAGACCGCAAGCGTGAAGACGAAGGCGCCCCACACGCCGAGGCCGGCGGTGGGGCGAGAAGGTGGCCGTGGGTCCGGGTCTGGTCGCCACCTCCCGGCTCAACACGTTGGTGTTTTTGGGCCCACGGCCACGCTCAAGGGGGTTTTTGGATGGGCTCAGCACACCTCGTCGCAGAGGTTGGGCACGCCGGAGGCGCTCTTCACGAGCTGCTCAATTCGATCGCGCAAGGCGGCGTTCTCGGCCAAGGTGACCCGGGCCTTGTCTCGGCCTTGGCCGAGGCGCTCCTCACCGAAGGCGTACCAGGCCCCCGCCCGCTGCACGACGCCGTGGGACTCGCCGAGATCCACCAGCTCACCCAGACGATCGACCCCCTCGCCGTAGAGCAGGTCAAACTCCCCGTTGCGGAAGGGCGCGGCGAGCTTGTTCTTCACCACCTTGGCGTTGGTCTTGGCGCCCATGATCTTGTCGCCGACCTTGATGCTGGCGCCGCGACGGACCTCGATGCGCACCGAGGCGTAGTACTTCAGGGCGTTGCCGCCCGTCGTCACTTCAGAGGGGCCGAAGACCACGCCGATCTTCTGGCGGAGCTGGTTGATGAAGATCACCGTGCAGCGGGTGCGGGACACGACGCCGGTGAGCTTACGCAGGGCCTTGGACATCATGCGGGCCTGGAGCCCCACCTGCTGATCGCCCATCTGGCCCTCCAGCTCGACCTCGGGCACCAAGGCCGCCACGGAGTCGATGACGATGAGGTCCACGGCGCCGGAGCGGCACATCTGCTCGGCGATCTCCAGGCCCTGCTCACCGGAGTCGGGCTGGGAGACGAGGAGCTGGTCGAGGCGCACGCCGAGGTGCGCGGCGTACTTGGGATCGAGGGCGTGCTCGGCGTCGATGATCGCGGCGATGCCGCCCTGGGCCTGCACCGAGGCGATGGCGTGCAGGGCGAGGGTCGTCTTGCCGCTGGCCTCAGGGCCGTAGATCTCGACCATACGCCCCCGGGGCAGCCCGCCGATGCCCAGCGCGATGTCGAGGCTCAGCGAGCCCGTCGAGATGGGCACGCCCGTCTGCTCGGCGACGCTGCCGTCGAGGCGCATCACCGCGCCGGGGCCGTACTGCTTGTGGAGCGAGTTGAGCGCCGCGTCGAGGGCCTTGAGCTGGTCGGGGTGGTGGGTGGTCTGGGTCATCATGGCTGTCTCCGTTGTCTTGGGTTGTGGGTGTTGTTGGTGTTGGTTGGGTCACGAGGAGACGACGCGAGGGCCGCCGTCGGGGGGCCGTCACCGCGCGGGCGACGGAGCTGGTAGGGGCAATCGGGGGCGGGAGGCGGGCCGTCGTCGTCGGGGAGCACCCGGCGGGCCTCCAGGCGCTCGCCCTCGTGGGGAGCCGGGGGCAAGCAGCCGAGCGGCAGCGTGATGAGCTGAGACTCGGCGAGCTCGATGGCGGCGACGTCGCCGTCGATCTGGTCCACGACGCAGAGGGTCCAGGCCGCGGCGACGCTGAGGCCCAAGCGGCGGGGGCTCACAGGCCCCCCTGGGCTTCGACGCTGTCTTGGGCGCGGAAGGCGACGGCCTCGGCGACGTGCTCCAGATCGACGCGGCCCACGCCGTCGAGGTCGGCGATGGTGCGGGCGACCTTGAGCACCCGGTCGCAGGCCCGGGCGGAGAGGCTGAGGTGCTCCATGGAGTCGCGGAGCAGGCGCATCCCCGCCGGCGTCGTGTTGGCGGCCTCGCGGCAGGCGGGGCCGTCGAGCATGGCGTTGTTGAAGATGGGCAGGGACTTGTAGCGCTCGGTCTGGGCCCGGCGGGCGGCGACGACCCGCTCCCGCACCTCAGCGCTCGACTCCCGGCGCCGATCGCAGAAGAGCTCCTCGCTGTGCACGGGGTCGATGCGCACGCAGAGGTCGATGCGGTCGAGGAGCGGGCCGCTGAGCCGCTGGCGATACCGCCGGAGCGCGGCCTCCCCGCAGCGGCAGGGCTTGTGCGGGTGGCCCAAGAAGCCACAAGCGCAGGGGTTGGCCGCCGCGACGAGCATACAGGCCGCGGGCAGCGTGACCGCCCCGGCGCTGCGGGCGATGACCACCTCCCGGCGCTCCAAGGGGCTGCGGAGCTGCTCCAGGGTGCCTCGGCTGAACTCGGGCAGCTCATCCAAGAAGAGCACGCCGTGGTGGGCCAAGGAGAGCTCACCCGGCCGCAGGCTCGCGCCGCCCAAGAGCCCCGCCGGGGAGATGGAGTGATGGGGATTCCGAAACGGGCGCTGCTCCAAGATGCCCACTCGTTCAGGGAGCAGGCCCGCGACGGAATGAACTCGGGTGGTCTCGATGGCCTCCTCGAAGGTCATCGGCGGCAAGAGCCCGCCGAGGCGTGAGGCCAACATCGTCTTGCCCGAGCCCGGGGCCCCGATGAGCAAGAGGTTGTGGCCCCCGGCGGCGGCGATCTCCAAGCCCCGGCGGGCGAGGGCCTGGCCGCGCACGTCGGCGAGGTCGCCGTGATGTACCGGGCGCGGCTCTGAGACGAAGCTGGCCTTCTTGAGCGTGTCTTTGCCGTTGAGCCAATCGACGACCTCAGCGAGGTTTGTCGCGGAGAGCACGTTGAGCCCAGGCACCACCGCGCCTTGGCCAGCGCAGTCTTCAGGGAGGATCAGCGCGCGCACACCCCGCTGCCGGGCGAGGAGCGCCAAGGGCAAGGCGCCGGGCACGTCCCGAAGGGCGCCGCTCAAGGAGAGCTCCCCGACGGCCATCACGCCGGCCAGGTCAAAGGCCGTGCCGTCTTTTTTGACGTCGGCGGGCGCGAGGTTGATGGTGACGCGCTGCTTGGGGAAGTCGAGCCCAGAGGCGAGGATCGCGCTGCGAACTCGCTCTGTGCTCTCTTTGACCGCGCTCGCAGGCAAGCCGACGACGGTGACGCGGGGGAGCCGACGAACCAGGTCTACCTCGACCTGCACCTCGACGCCGTCCACGCCCTCCACCGCGCCCGCCATGACCGTGGTGGCCATGTTGAATCCTGGTGTGTGGGTGACGTGGCCCATAAACGCAAGGAGCGTGCCAGCGGGATCGGCGAGGGCGCAGATTCGCTAAGTGTTTGAGATCCATCGATTGAGTTTGGCGAAGTGGCCGAGGCGCTGGGCCCGAATCTGGAACTTAAACTAGGCCCTGTCAGCTCCGGCCCCGCGCCGCCGCCCCTCGTCGCCCCAGGGCGGCCCAGCCTGCCCCGAGGGGAGGCGCTCCCCTGCCCCACCTTGGCGCAGACCCGGCCCATCAAGGCGCTGAGGCCCCGGCACGCTCCTTGCGAACAGGGCGCTGAGCCCGCCCGGCTCGCCCAAGATCCGCACCCCAAGCCCCTCGGAGCCGCCATGCAAGAGCGCCGTGAGCGTGAGCTCGTCCTCGCCCCCAACGAGTTCGCCTACATCCAAGACACCACCAAGGGCCACATCAACTGCTACGTCGGCCCCAACAAGACCTCCCTCGCCCAGACCGATCAGCCCGTGCTGTTCAACCCCAAGAGCAAACGCTTTCAGGACGTGGAGCTGGGCCAGGCGGTGCAGGTCTTCGCCACGGCCCCGGCGAGCTGGTACGTCGTGCTCAAGAACCCGGCGAAGGACAACCACCACCCCCGCCCCGGCGTGGCCTCGACGCTCATCGACCTGGAGGTGGGCCGCAAGCTCAACGTGCCCGGCCCGGTGTCGTTCCCTTTGTGGCCGGGGCAGATGGCGAAGGTGATCGAGGGCCACGCCTTGCGCCCGAACGAGCACCTGCTCATCCGGATCTACGACGCTGAGGCCGCCGGGCGCGACCCGAAGGCGGTCTTGGCCCGGGACGAGGTGGCCGAGGGCCAACGCTTCGCCGCCGGGGAGCAGCGCACGATCCGCGGCACGGACTGCCGCTTCTACATCCCGCCCACAGGCGTGGAGGTCGTGCCTGACGCCCAAGGCCGCTACGTGCGTGAGGCCGTCACCTTGGGCCGCCTGGAGTACTGCGTGCTTCTGGGCGAAGACGGGCGCAAGCGGGTGGTTCGGGGGGAGGCCGTCGTGTTCCCCGAGCCCCGGGAGCGGTTTCTGCTGCGAGAGGGCAGCCCCAAGCTCCCCGCGCTGCAGCTTCGGGAGACGACGGGCCTGCACCTGCGGGTGGTCGCGCCGTTCGTCGCCGACGACGGCGCCGAGCACAAAGAGGGCGAGGAGCTGTTCATTCACGGCGCCCGGCTCATCTGGTTCCCCCGGGAGGAGGTCGAGATCATCCGCGCCGGGGATCAGGATCTCCACGAGGCGATCACCATCCCCCGAGGCGAGGGCCGCTATGTGCTCGACCGGGTGACCGGCGAGGTGGAGCTGGTGCGGGGCCCGGCGATGTACCTGCCCGACCCCCGGCGCCAGGCGCTCATGCACCGGCCCCTGACCGAGCGGGAGGCGCGGCTGTTGAGCCCCCACGAGCCCCTGAGCCGCCGCCCCAAGCTGAGCGGCGAGGCCCCGCGGGTGGAGGTGGCCTCGGGCTACGCCGTCGAGGTCGTCGATAAAGGCGGCGCCCGGCGCGTGGAGCTCGGCCCCACGTCGATCCTGCTGCGTTTTGACGAGACGCTCCAGGCCTTGCGCCTCTCTACGGGCCGCCCCAAGTCCGACGCCGAGCTCCTGGAGACCGGCGCGCTGCAGGTCACCGGGAACAAGGTGAGCGACGTGGTCGAGGGCATGACCCAAGACCTCGTGCGCGCCCGGGTGACGCTCACCTACCGCGTGAGCTTTGAGGGCCGCGACCCGAGCCGCTGGTTCGCCGTGGAGAACTACATCAAGCTCCTCTGTGACCACGCCAGCTCGGTGATCAAGGCGCGGATCCGGCAGTTGCCGATCCGCACGCTGCAATCGGAGCTGGCCCCGGTGATCCGCGACGCGGTCTTGGGCGAGAAGCCCGAGGAGGGGCCGCGCCCGGGCCGCCTGTTTGAAGAGAACGGGATGCGGGTGTACGACGTCGAGGTCTTGGAGCTGGAGATCGAGGACGAGGACGTGCGGGAGCTGCTCACCTTGGCCCAGACCGAGGCGATTCAGCGGGCCATCGAGCTGGCGAGCCAAGAGAGTGAGGTCGCCCGGCAGCACCAGCTTGAGGAGATTCAGCGCGGGGTGCAGCGTGAGAAGCACCAGACCGAGCTGTTGCGCCTGGAGCTTGAGGCCGAGCGCGCCCGGCTGGGCTTGGAGCGAGAGGCCTTCGAGGCCGAGCGGCGCCGGGCGGCGATGACCCTTGAGGGGGAGCTTCACGAGGGCAAGCTCCGCCAGCGGGCCAAAGAGGCGAGCTTCACCTTAGAGACGCGCCGGGCCGAGCAGAGCCTCGCCCTGGAGGACCTGCGCGCCCGGGTAGACGGCGCCACCCGCGCGGCGGAGGCCTGGAGCCCGAACCTCGTGCAAGCCCTGCACCGCCTGGGCGATCAGCAGCTCCTCACCGCGCTCTCGGAGAACTTCGGCGAGCTGGCCGCCGTCGAGGGCCGGGGCCTCTTGGAGACGGCGCGTAAGGTGCTGGACTTCTTGCCCAGCTCCGCCGCGCCGACCTTGGGCCTGCGCCCGCCGCCGGAATAACTGACCGTCGGTCACTGAACGTGTTCAGGTCCAGGCGGTGACCCCGGCGCTCGGCGTGGCCGGGTCGCTGGGGTCGCTCGCGCTGTCCAGCGCGCCTTGGCTGGAGACCGTGGAGATCGTGCAGCGGCAGACGTCATAGCGCCCGTTCACCGTGGCCTTCGCCGTGATGAGCCCGGCGAGATCCCAGTCGTTCGTGTTGCTGTAGGCCTCCAGGGTGACCTCGCCGTCGGGGGGCAGGATGAGGTCGCCGGGGAAGATCTGGTGGATGACCCGCACGGTCTCGCCGCTCACCGTGGCGCTGGTCTCGACGTAGATCCAGCCCTCACGCATCTGGCTGGCGCCGTTCACGCCGACCATCCGGGTGATCTTTTTGCTCGCCGGGCTCAGCTCGCTCACGGCGCCGGCGAGGGAGGACACGTTGGTGACCTTGTAGCGTTTGATCTTGGCCCGGGCGTAGGTGCAGGTCTCGCTGGCGCCGAGGCTGAGGTGGCTGCGGGCGTTGGCGAGGAAGTCTTCGCGGTCGGTGAAGCTGCCCGTGGTGGCCTCGGCCACGGTGCTCGGCGCGGACGACGACGGCACCCGGGGCGCGTGGCCGGGGTAGACCTCAAAGCCGGCGCCCGAGGTGTCGCGGAGCAGGCTGTCTTCAGTGGTGGACGAGGCGGAGTGCTCGGTGGTGTAGGTCACGCCGGAGACGTCGCTGCCCTGCCAGACGTCGACGCCGCCCGCGTCGTAGCTCGGGTTGAAGGTCGGGCGGCCTTGGGCGGCCGCGGCCTCGGGCTGGAGAAAGGCGAGGCGGGTGAAAAAGAAAGGCGGCAAGCTGCTCATCGGTCACTCCTCAAGTGGGCTCAAGAGGTCGAGCGCCTCGGCCATCGAGTACGCTCCGATCCTCAGTGGCCCGGCCCCCTCGCCGAGTGATTGAACGGTCGAAAGAACCTCACCTCTGGCCAAGGGGAAGCGCGCCCCCGCCGCGGCGAGCATCGCCAGACCGTCGAGGCGGACAGCGGCGACACGGCAGCGGCGCAGGGCGGCGACGAGGGCGGTGAGGTCACCCTCTTGGGTCGCCGCGTAGCGCAGGGCCAAGGCCGAGAGCACGCCCAGATGAATGCCTTGGGCGGCGAACAGCGCCTCCGCCGAGCGCGCCAAGGCCCCCGTCGCGGGGTGACCGGCGCGCAGGGCGATGAAGGCTTCAGTGAGGTTCACCCGGGCGCTCAGAAGCCAGTCCCGGAGGGGCTCGACGAGGGCCACGAAGGTGAGGTCTGGGGCCGTGGCGACCCCTCGCCGGGCGGCGGCGGAGCGGAGGATCCACTCGGCCCGGGCCTCCTCGACGATGAGCCCGGCGGCCCGGGCCTCTGCCTGAATCTCGCGGGCGAGGGCCTCCATGCCCTCGACGTCGCCGCGCTCGCGGTCGGCCAAGGCGGCGGCGTCTAAGGAGACGAGGCGCCCGGTGAGGCTCGCGCGACGGTTCGCGGCCACGCGGTGCAGGCGGCTGGCCTCGGCGAAGTGACCCGAGAGAAATCGTTCGCTCGCCAGCCAGGTCATGAGGCGGGCCTCGGCCTCGGGAGAGGACCGCGTCGCGGGGTGGGCGGCGGCGACGGCGAGCAGCGCGCGTTGCTCGTCAACAGGCTCCCCCCGGGCGGCGCGGACCTGGGCGGCCAAGGCGGACATCGCCAGCTCGGGGTCGTCGTCGAAGAGACCTGGGGGGCCGAGGGCCTCAGCCACCTCCTGCACGCGGCGGGCGTGGGCGGCGCGGTGGGCGCGCACGAGGCGCTCCAGGCGGTGATCGCCCCGGGCGACCTCGACGGCCTCCTCAAGCCCTCGGCGGTCGGCCCGGGCGAGGAGCAGGCGGGTGAGGGTCTCGCGCACAAACCGCGACTCGGGCAGCTCACGCCGGGCGGTCCACAGGGCGCGGATGGCGTCGTTGACGGCCCCGGCGGCGAGCTGGCGGGGGATGAGCGCGGTCAGCTCGGCCTCTAAGGCGGCGGTCACCCCGGCGGCGAGCAGGTGGCCGAGGCGACCCTCAGCGCCCGGGGGCAGAGACTCGGCGATCCGGGCGCGGGCGGCGCGTAGGCGCTCGGGGCTCCACAAGACGAGGGGCTCGGCCAGGGGGCGCGGGCGGTCGCCGTCCCAGGCGATCAGGCCCCGGGCGGTGAGCCCTTCGAGCTGCAGGCTCAGCTCCCAGGCCGGGCGCTCCATGAGGCGGCTCACGCGCTCGACGCTCTGGTGGGGGGCGGCGAGGATGAGCCAGCGGAGGAGCTCCTCTTGTTCTAACGGCAGCGCCGGGGCGCGCTCCGCCGACCAGGGCAGCACCGCCTCCGCCCCGAGGCGCTCCAGGCTGGGGAGGCTCAAGGCGAGGCCCTCCGCCGTCTGGGTGATCACCCCGTCGCGCTCCCAGCGGGCGAGCAGCTCGGCGACGCGCCCCCCGAGGCCGCCGGTGCGGCGCAGGACCTCCCGGGCGGCGCGGCTGGGGACGTGGTGCAGGCGCTCGCTGCCCACAAACAGCGCGGCGATCGTCTCCGGCGGCACCCTCGGCAGGCGCACACAGCCCGGCGCCTCCCGCACCCGAAGCAGGCCGCCGCGCGGCGCGGGGCCCAAGAGCGCGGCCTGGGTCCAGGGGTCGAGGGCGTTGAAGTCATCGGCGAGGAGCGGGCCGGGCAAGGAATCTAAGGCGGCGCGCGCCGAGGTCTCGCTGAGGCCCTCCTCGAAGGCGCGGGCGGGGAGCGCGGCGCGCAGCGAGGCGTAGGGGCGATCCGCCGAGACCGCCCAGACCGCGCCGGGGAGCCGCCGGGAGAGCTCCACCAGCGCCCGGGTGCGCCCGGAGCGGCGCGGCCCGCCGAGATCGACGGCCTCTCCTCGGGCCAAACGTGCGGTGAGCTCGTCCAAGAGCGCGCTGTCGCCAAAGAGCGGCCTCAGGCTCGCGCCCAAGATCGGCACGCCGCGTAAGGCCTGGAGCGCCTCGGCCGCCGTCGGGCGCTCCGCCGGATCTCTGCGTAAGAGCCGCATGATGAGGTCGGCGACCACGGC
>JAKLKE010000125.1 GCA_023150775.1 Myxococcota bacterium | reverse complement strand
GGACGGAAATTCCCCCCCGTCCTGGGCGTCTCTATGTTCGGTGTCTGAATCACGCCGACCACGGCTGCACCGGCTGCTCCGGCTCACCCTGACCCTCCTGGCGGTCGGGGGGCTCACGCGTGTGGCCTTACGCTCCGACCACTTCCGGCTGTGGCTCACCGACCTCATCGCCCACGAGGCCTCGGACCTGCTCGGCGAAGAGGTGCTCCTCGGGGACGCCATCGTCGAGGTGTTCCCGGCCCGGGTCACCCTGCGGGGGCTGGTCGTGCGCAGCGCCGAGACCGGCGAGCCCCTCATCGTCGCCCGCCGTGTGCGCGCCCGGGTGGGCCTCGGCTGGACGGGCCCGCGCCTGCGCGTCTTGGAGCTTGACCGCCCGTTTGTGCGCCTGAACCTCAACGATGGCGCCTTGGCCGATTTCCCCGGCCTCCGGGACGACGAGGAGGACGACGACACCCCGTCTGAGCCGATGTCTGAGCTCCCCTGGGATGAGCTCATCGTGCGGGACGCCGAGCTGCAGCTCGCCTGGTCCACGGCGGGGGAGCCTGGCGGGGAGCTCATCGTCGAGGGGGTGAACCTGCGCCCGGCGCTGGTGGGCGGCCTGGTGGATCTGCGCGTAGACGCCTTGAGCGTCGAGGCCGGCAAGCTCAAGCAGGCCACGACGGATCTGCGCATCGACAACATCGAGCTCGCGCCAGATCGGGTCATCCTCCCCGACTTCGGCCTTGAGCTGCCGATCCTGCGTGTGGATGGGCGCGTGGCGTTCATCTTCGGGGGCAGCCTCGGCGGCCATCTGGCGGTGCAGGCCCGGGCCGCGGAGCTCAGCCAGCTCTTGCCCGAAGGGATGCGTGTTGAGGGTGATCTCGACGCCGACGTCACCCTCGGCGGCACCGCGTCCGCCCCCGACATCGACGTCAACCTCGCCGGTCGGCCCGTGCTGCTCTGGGGCTCACCGGGCGGGCCAGAGTCTCGCTACGATTTCGGCGAGCTCGCGGCGGCGGTGAAGGTGAAGGCGGACGGCCTGCGTGTAGACCCGCTCATCCTGCGCTGGGCCGGGGGCCGGGTGGAGGTCGAGGGGGACATGGCCTGGGATCTCTCCGTGCCCCACGCCTCGGTGCGCGCTGAAGACCTGAGCTTCGCGCAGATCATGGCGCTCGTCGGCGGCACCCCCGGCGCCTGGGTCGAGTTTCTGGGCGACGCCGAGATCACCCTCGCGGGCACCCTGAGCCCGCTCCTGCTCACCGGGCCCTTTGAGGTGATGGGCAAAGACCTCGTCGTCGCCGCCGGGCCGACGCGCCTGCCCTCGTCTACGGTGCTCCTCGACATCCCCCAGGCCCGCCTCGCCGGCAACTTAGACCTTCACGCCGACGGCATCCACCTCGACGCCCGGGAGCTCGTCGCCGGCGACACCCGGGGTGAGGTAGACGCCTGGCTGGGCTGGGTGGGAAACACGCCGCTCGGCCTCGACGTGAACCTCTACGCCGCCGATCTCTCCACGTTCGCTCCCTTGGGAGACGTCAACCTCCAGGGCCAGGGCCTCGTCAAGGGCACCATCGAGGGCTCGTACAGCGACCCCGACATCTTCGGTGAGCTCGACATCCTCAACTTCGCCTGCCTCGGCGTGCCTTGGGCCGAGCAGCTCACCTCGGCGATCTCGACGACGGACCTCATCCACGTCGATCTCACCGACTTCGCCGCCCGGCGCCGGGAGACGACGAGCCGAGGCAACCTGCGCCTCGGCTTTGAGGAGGAGATGACCTTAGAGACCCAGGTGCTCGTGCAGGACGGCCAGCTCTACGACCTGATGTCGATGTTTTTGGACGTGCCGCAGATCACTGGCCGCGCCGATCTCACCTTGAGCCTCGCCGGGCCGCTCTACGGCCTCGAAGGGGAGTCCCGGGTGGCCCTGCGCGACGTCTACGTCTACGGCGAACGTTTCCCCGAGGGCCGGGCCAAAGGCGCGATGCGAGAGGGCCGCTTCACCCTCGACCACCTCCTGCTCAGCCGGGATGAGGGCGCCGAGAGCCTCTTCGCCCGGGGCAGCGTCGGCGCGGGTTGGGCGATGAACATGGAGCTCGTCGCCGACGGCCTGCGCTTGGAGACCCTCAACAACCTCCACGGCGACAACCTCATCGGGCGGCTGGACGCCGACATCGGCGTCGGCGGCACCCTGTTCAGCCCCGAGCCGCGGGGCCGCATCACCCTGCACGACGCGAAGGCCGCCGGGGGCTTCATCGCCGACGCCCGGGTAGACCTGCGCACGGCGGGGGAGGTGATGAGCTTCGCCGGGGGGATGCTCGACGGCACGGCGAAGGTGAGCGGCCGGGTCGGGCTGTTCGACGGCCAGCGGTGGCGGGCGGCGTTTGAGCTGTATGACCTGCCCATCGAGCGCTACATCGTGCTCGGCGGCTACGGCGAGCCCGCGCGCCTGAGCTTCACCGGCCGCGGCGAGGCGACGGGCGCCTTGGGCCTGGACGAGCCCCTCAACCTCGTCGTGAACTCCGGCCCCGGCGACCTCTCCTTCACCTGGGATCGCCACGCCTTGACCGCGTCCGACGCCTGGTCCCTCAAGATGGAGCGCGGCGAGGCCCGCACCGAGGGCCTGCGCCTCGTCGGTGAGGCGACCGACCTCAGCTTGTCCGCGAGCCGCAGCGAGGGCGGCAGCGCGCTCATCGCCGGGGGAGGGCGCTTCGACCTCGGCCTCATCGAGCTGTTCACCGGGGAGACCTTACGCGCTGAAGGGGTCGGTGAGCTGCGCCTCGCGCTCAACCGTGTAGGCGAGCGCTTCGACGGCGCCCTGGACGTCACCGTCGAGGAGGCCACCCTACGCACCGACGCCTTCCCGCACCCCTTTGAGCGGGTCGAGGCCCACATCGTCGGCCGCCCGAGCGGCTACGTCGTGTTGACGGGTCAAGGAGAGGTCGGCGGCGGCGGGGTCACCTTGGGCGGCAGCGTCGAGGCCCGGGACTGGGTGCCCGTGCGCTACGACCTCACCGCCAACCTCATCGACGCCCGGGTGCGTTACTTCGACTTCTTGCCGCCGATGGTCGCTGACGCCGACCTCGCCTTGGGCGGCCCCCCCGACGGCCTCTTGCTCTCCGGCGACATTCGCATTCAAGACATGGTGTTCTCTGAGCGGGTGGACTGGGAGCAGTGGGCCGTAGACTTCCGCGAGCAGCAGCTCTCGGGCCTCGTCGCCGAGGTAGACGACGACGAGGCCTTCTGCGATCTCGACCTCACCGTGCGCGCTGAGGGCACCGCCCGGGTGCGCAACAACATCGCCGATGGCCAGCTCGACGCGAACCTGCGCGTCATCGGCAGCACGGCGCGGCCGGGCATGGTCGGCGAGGTGCGCATGTTGAGCGGCGGGCGCATGTTCCACGAGGACCGCGAGTTTGTCGTCACCCGGGCGGAGCTTCATTACCTCGACCCCTGGACCTGGGATCCCGAGCTGGACTTCGTCTTAGAGACCGACATCTCCTCCCGCGACCGCAGCTACCACGTCACCTACCCCGTGAGCGGCCCCTTCTCCGACTGGCGCGCCGACCCCCGCTCCGACCCGCCCCTGGCCCAGTCCGACATCAACGCGCTCATCCTCTTTGGGGTCACCCGCGAAGAGATCGAGCGCGCGGGCGGCGGCGGCGGCTCGGCCATCGCCATGGAGGGCCTCGACCTCTTGTTGACCGGCGAGAGCCAGCGCGCCCTGGAGCGCCTCGGCGACGGCGTGCTCCAAGACACCCACGTCGAGCTGGTCACCGGCGTGTCCGCCCGGGGCTCCCTCGTCAGCTCCGAGTGGCGGGTGCTCGTCGAGAAGCCGATCAACCAGCCCGTCGACGCCACGCTCATCGGCGAGTTCAACCCCTTCCGCCTCAACGATCAGTACCTCGCCGTGGAGAAGCAGCTCGCCCACAACGTCTACCTCAACGTGTTCTGGGCGAGCTTTCAGCGCGAGCGGAACCTGAGCATCGGCGGGGCCTACGGCGCGGACTTTAAGGTGCGCTGGGAGGCCGAGTGAGCCTCATCGCCCTGGCGCTCTGCGGGCTCGCCTACGCCCAAGAGGCCGCCGCGCCGCCCGCCCGGCCCTGGTACCTCGGCCTGCCCGTGGGTCAGATCAACCTGGAGGCGTCTGGGGGTGAGCTGCCCGATGAGAACCTGGAGCCTCTTCTGCAGGCCCGCCAAGGTGACCGCTACAGCGTGCAGGTCATCCGCTCCGACCTCGCCGTGCTCTACAGCACCGGCCTGTTCTCCGAGGTGCTCGCTGAGGCCGAGCCCGGCATCGCCTTGAACGACCAAGGGGAGCCCGTGCCCGGCGTGTGGTTGACCTACCGCGTCTGGCCCGCCCCGGTGATCACCGAGCTGGATGTTGAGGGGGTCCGGGCTTTGCCCCGCCGAGAGGTGCTCGTCGCCGCGGGCCTCTCTCTGGGCGCGCGGCTGTTGCCCGCCCAAGACCTCGACGCCGCGCGCCAGGGTGTGCTCAGCCGCTATGAGGCCGAGGGTTTTGTCGGCACCCAGGTGACCATCGACGTGCTGCCCCAAGACGCCGGGCGCCTCGCGGTGACCGTGCGGGTGCGTGAAGGGGAGGCCCGCCCGCTCATCGGCCTCTCGTTCTCTGGCGATCCGGCGCTCTCCGAGCGGAAGATGCGGCGAATCTTACGCGAGGCGGGCTTACGTCGGGGTCGCCGGGTGAAGCCCGACACGCTGCGCGCCGCCCGTGCCGCGCTCACCCAGGCGCTCCACGAGGCGGGCTGGCCCCAGGCCCGGGTGAGCTTGCTTGGCCAAGAGGATGACGCTGACGGCGTCGAGGGCGCGCGCCTCGTCGTGGTCGTAGACCCGGGAGATCGCCTGCTCATCGAGGTGAGCGGCCTCGGCTGGCGCGAGCGCGACCTCGTGCGTGAGGCCTTGGGTGTTGAGGCCGAGGGCCGGGTGAGCCAGCGCCTCGTGCCGGAGCTCGTCGAGCGTGTCACCGCCACCACCCGCTCGTTTGGGTATTGGGAGGCTGAGGTGGCCGTGTCTTTGGTCGAGGAGCCCGGCCAGCGCCGCCTCGTCGTCGATGTGGACGCCGGGCCCCGCACCCGCCTCACCCGACGCAACGCCCTGAGCTTCGTCGGCGCGTCCCACTTCACCTCGGATCAGCTCGCCGCCGCCGCCGCCGAGGCCAGCCCCGACGTCATCGCGCTGGGCCGCGTCACCCCTGAAGAGCTTGACCGCGCCTTGGCCGTGCTCACCGAGCTCTACCGGTCAAACGGATTCCTCAGCGCGCGCCTCACCGCCGAGCCCCTCGTCCTCAGCCTCACGGCCTTTGGTCCCCGGGCCCAGGCGAGCGTGCAGGTGGAGGAGGGGCCGCGCACCTTGCTCGCGGGCTTGGAGCTTGAGGGCGGCGCCCCAGAGCTCAGCGAGGCGCTCACCGCCGAGGGCCTGGGGTTGGTCGGCCAGCCCTTGAGCCCGGCGGCGCTCCAGACCTTCGCCCAAGAGGTGGCCGAGCGGCATCGCGCCTTGGGCTACCTCGGCGCCGACGTGCGGGTCTCTACGCGGCTCTCTGAAGACCGCGCCGCCGCCGTCGCCGTGATCGAGGTCCAGCCCGGCGAGCGGCTCTACCTGCGAAACGTCATCATCCGCGGCGCCCGGCGCACCCGGCGCACGGTGATCGAGGACGAGGTGCGGCTCCAGACCGGCCAGCCGATCACCCCCGAGGGCCTCGCCCAGACCCGAAACGAGCTCTACGACCTGAACAGCTTCACCTTGGTCGACATGAGCCTGCAAGGGGAGGGGGATCGCCTCCGCGACCTCGTCATCGACGTTCAAGAGCGCCCGTCGTGGGCCTTTGAGGTCGGCGGCGGCGTGGCGACGGACGAGGGGGTGCGCAGCTTCGGCCGCGTCACCCGCCGCCACGTCTTCGGCCTGGCCCACCAGGTCTCGGCGCTGGGGCAGATCGGCCTGGGCTACGTCGGCGACGAGTGGACCCTGGACACCAACACGCCGGAGTGGCGCGCGGGCCTTCGGTACGAGGCGCCGAACCTGCCGCTCAACAACCAGACCTTCTTCTTTGACGTCCTGCTCAACGAACAAGACCAAGAGCCGACCTTTCGCACCTCCCGAATGGGCGTCGGCGTCGGCGTCGAGCTGCCCCTGCGGCCCACGGACTACCTCGCCATCGAGTACCGGCTCCAGTACCGCTGGCTGGAGGACACCGACCCCGGCGCCTTCGTCTCCGGCGACCCTTGGCTGGGCGAGCTAGACCTCGACTACCCCGTGCTCACCGACCCAACGGGCCTGCCCGTTGGCCCCCGGCGCCAAGGCGGCGTCACCGTTCGTTACCTCTCCGACCGCCGCGACAGCCCCTTCAACCCCACCCAAGGCGCGCTCATCTCCGCCCAGCTCGACACCTTCGACCCGCTGAGCAGCGAGATCGTCGGGTTGAAGATCAGCTCCCAGGTGCGCTGGTTACGCCCGGTCGGGGCCTTGAGCGTGCAGCTTCGGGCCCAGGCCGGGGCGTCGTGGGTGGCGGGGCGCGGCACCACCTTGGCCGTCGAGGACCGCTTCCGCATCGGCGGCGCCTCGACCCTCCGGGGCTACACCTTGGACAGCGTCGGCCCCGCGAACGCCGTGCCCCAGGGGGATCTCGCCTTGCCCGAGGAGATCAACGACCTCGCGGAGTACGTCGGCCGCGACAGCCCCGAGCGTTGGGTGGCCACGGGCGGCGACTCGATGCTGCTCGGCACGGCGGAGCTGTGGTTGCCGTTCCCGACCTTGGGCCTCAGCGCGTGGAACACCACCTCGCTCTGCCTGTTCACCGACATCGGAAACGTCTACTTTCTCGACCAGACCGTACGTTACACCTCCCAGGTGCGCTACGACGAGCCGCTCTTACGTTTCTCCGCCGGGGTCGGCATCCGGCAGGCCACGCCCCTTGGCCCTCTGCAGGTGGATCTGGCGTTGAACCCCGGCTATCGCCTCTACCCCTGGGCTGAGGCGCGGGGAGAGGAGCTGCTGCGCTTTCACATCAGCGTCGGCGACCTCTGAGCGCGGCGCGGCGAGGCGCTCAGAGCCAGTCCCGAGGCTCCCGCAGGACCGCGACGAGGCGGGCCTCTTCGCTGCCGGGCTCGGGCTGGGCGTTGACCTCCCAGCGCGCGGTGAGCGGCAACGACATCAGCACGCTCTCTACCCGGGCATCGGTGCGCAGGCCGAACAAGGTGCCGCGATCCCAGACGAGGTTGAACTCGACGTAGCGGCCCCGGCGAAGCTGCTGCCAGCGCTTGTGTGCCTCGTCATAAGGCAGCTCAAACCGTCGCTTGATGATGGGCATGTACGCGGGCAAAAACGCCGCGGCGCAGTCGGAGACCAAGGCGAAGCGCGCGTCGCGGTCGTCTCCGGCGAGGTCATCAAAAAAGATGCCGCCGACGCCGCGCCGCTCGCCGCGGTGCTGGATGTGGAAGTAGTCGTCACACCAGCGCTTGAAGCGGGGGTAGTGTTCGGCGCCGTGCCGGGCCAAGGCGTCGTGGTGCACGCGGTGGAAGTGCGCGGCGTCCTCATCAAAGAGGTAGCTCGGCGTGAGATCCGCCCCGCCGCCGAACCACCACGAGCCCGGCGCCTCGCCGTCGCCCAGCTCAAAGTAGCGGTAGTTGGCGTGGACCGTCGGCGCCATGGGGTTGTGCGGATGCAAGACCAGGCTCACGCCCGTGGCGAAGAAGCGGCGCTCGTCGCCCAACTTTGGGTGGCTGGCGCGCATGGCGACCGCCGCGGCGTCGGTGAGCGTGCCGAAGACCGCGGAGACGTTCACCCCGGCCTTCTCAAACACCCGGCCCTCTTGCAGCGCGCGGGAGCGACCGCCGCCGCCGCCGGGGCGCTCCCAGCGTTCCTCAACGAAGGTGGCGCCGCCGTCCAGCGCCTCAATGGCCGCGCAGATCGAGTCTTGGGTAGACTCGACCATGGCCACGAACCGATCTCGCATCAGAGGTCTCGGCAGATCCGGAAGCCCAGATCGATCTGCCGGGCGTCGGGGGGCTCAAAGTGCCGGGCCTTGGCCCAGGCCGCCATCGACACCTGCTTCCAGGAGCCGGGGGCGATCACCCGCTCGTCGCCCATCTCGTCCGCCGTCCACTCCGCGACGTTGCCCGCGAGGTCGGACACGCCCTCGGGGGTGCGGTCGGAGATGTAGAGACCGATGGCGGAGGGCTTCTCCAGCACCTCTTCAGCGGTGTTGGCGTTGCCTTGGCCGAAGGGCTCACCCCAGGGGTAGGGGCGCTTCTCGCGGCCACGCACGACGTCGAGGCGCTCGGAGAAGCTGAGCAGCCGGGCGCCTTGGGACTTGGCGTAGGCGTTGGCCTCGTGCCAGGTGACGCCGACGACGGGCTGGTTGGGGATGATGAGGTGCGCCACGGCGGGGCGGGTGGCGAGCTCAGGCCAGAGGCGCACGCCGGAGCCGCGCCAGGCGAGGCCCTCGGGGGACCACAGCTCGTCGCGCTCGTAGCCGCCGGAGCGGGCGAACTCTTGCCACTCGGCGGTGGTGACCGGGTAACGGCCGACGAGCAGATCACCATCGGTGACCGCGACCGTAGACCAGTACTCGGCGTCAGACGGGCTGCGCAGGCGGGGATCGCCCAAGCGGCCCAAGGCCTCACCGAGCGCGAGGCGCTCTTTTCCGGTGCCCGCGCAGGCGTTGATGAGATCGATGATGCCCTGAACGACCGCGTCGCGCGCCGCGGTGTCGAGCTCGTCCCCGGCGTCCTGCCGGTCTACGAGCGTCTGGGCCAGTGTCGTGAGGGGGCCGATTCGTTTGCCCAAGGGCAAAGCCAGCAGCCCCGAGAGGTCCACAGCAGGTTCGGCGTGCACTCCTACCTCCGTCGGCCCTATAGCCCGGCCCCCGCGGGGTGGCGAACCCAAGCCGACGCAGGATTGACCGGACCCCGCCCGGCCCGGCGTGGACCGCGCTTAGACCGGCCTGAGACCACTCTCAGCGCCCGTCGGGGCGATCGTGCCCGCCCGTGGCGCTTCTCGCCGCCGTTGGGGCCGCTACGGGTTAAGCAAGGGGAAAGTGAGGCTCAGGATGGCGATCTGGTCGCCCCTTCAAGACGCGCTGCAAGAGCGGCTCGACGTGGACTTGCTCACGTCGATCTACGGATCTGTCTCCTTGAGCGCCGGGGAGATCCGCCGTGAGCTAGAGGCCGAAGGTCTCGTCTACCACGACCCCACGAGCGGTCAGTCCCCGGAGCTCTTTGAGCTGGATCGCTCCGCGGAGTCGCTCATCACGCGCTCTCGCAGCCGCGCCGGGTACATCGGCGCCGCCGGGGCCTTCGCTGGCGCCGCCGGGGTGCCGCCGGAGCTCGTCGCCTCCCTCGTGCACCTCCTCCGTCTGGGCCAGCGCCTCGCCGTGGTCTACGGCCTCGACCCCGAGAGTGAGGCGGGGCAGCTCGCCTTACGCCGCGCCTTGGCCGCCGCCTTAGAGCTGCCGCTGCCCGAGCCCGGCGGCCCGGCCCTGCGGGTTCGGGACCTCCCCGCGGTGATCACCCAGCAGCTCCCCGCGGCGCCCCAGGCCGTCGGCTGGGCGGTGCGCGCCACGGGCGACAAGCTCGTCTCCGTGGCGTTGCGCCGGGTGATGCGCCTCGTGCCCGGCCTCTCCGTCGCCAGCTCGACGCTCTACGCGCGCCGATCCTTGGGCGAGCGCGCCGCGCGCCTTCAGGCGGTTTTGCGCCGCACATGGACCGGCGAGCCCTTAGACGACGCCACAGAGGCCGAGGTTGTCCCCCCACAAGCGAAGTCCCCCTCGACCGGTTAGACCCCGCGCGCGAGAATGGATCAAGAGGAAGAACCCATGGGCGTCATTCGAGACATGCTGCGTCTGAGCCCCCTCCCCGAGGGGGCCTTGGCGCCGCCGTTGTCGCTCACCGCCGACGATGGCACCTGGATCAAGCTGCGGGACTTTGAGGGCAACCTCAACGTGCTGCTCGTGTTCTTCGCCGATGAAGGCGAGGCCACCGAGCAGTTCGTGAAGGCGCTTGAGGCCGCCCGCGCCCGCTTCGAGGCCTTAGAGACGGTCATCTTCGCGGTGAACACCAACCGCACCGACCGCCTCCGTGAGCTGCGCGCGCACTTCCGCGTGCAGTTCCACTTCGTCTACGACCCCCTCGCGCTCACCGCCCGGGCCTTCGGCGCCTCCCGCCGGGCGCTGCCGATGTGCCGGGACGCCGTCTTCCTCATCGGCAAAGACCAAAAAGTGCGCCTCTCCGAGCGCGGCTTCCCCGAGGTGATCACGCTCCTGCGCGCCGTCGCCGCCGCCCAAGGGGTTGAGCTTGAGGAGGACCGCGCGGGCGCTGGCCCCGCCGCCACCGCCCAGTCCGGCGCCTCCCGCGTGCGAGACCCGGGCAAGCCCGCCCAGCTCGTGCAAGAGATCACCTCCGCCGAGGCCGAGAAGCTCCTCGACCAGGCGAGCTCGCCGTACCTGCTCGTCGACGTGCGCACGAAGTCCGAGGTCGAGGCCGACCGCTCCCCCGACGCCATCCACATCCAGGTGGATGAGCTCCCCCACCGTTACCACGAGCTCAAACAGACCCAGCAGCTCATCTTCGTGTGCCAAGCCGGAGACCGCTCCGCCGCCGCCGCGGAGTTCATGACCTCCATCGGGGGTCACGACATCTACACCGTCAACGGTGGGATGAGCGCCTGGAGCGGGCGCCGCGCGAGCGGCCCCATTGAGCCCAAAAACCGCACCTGAGAGGTCCATCTCCGCATGGATGGCATCATCACCGTCTTCTTGGTGGCCGACCCGGGCACCGCCCAGCCCGGCATCGTCGAGCTGCTCCTCGACGCCGACCTCATCGTGCAGCTCGTCCTGCTCACCTTGTTGGGCATGTCGGTGGTGTGCTGGTACATCATCTTCGACAAGGCGCGGATGCTTCGTCGGGCGTCTGAGCAGTCCGCCGAGTTCCTCAAGCTGTTCTGGGACAGCCGCCGTCTCGATCAGGTCTACGAGAAGGCCAATCTTTACCCCGACTCGCCCATCGCCGAGATGTTTAAGGCGGCCTACGTCGAGCTTCATAAGCTCACCTCGGGGACGGAGGGCCAGCCCGCTGGCGCCGCCCCCACGGCGAGCGCCGACGCCACGGACAACCTCACCCGCTCCTTACGCCGCGCGGGCACCGTCGAGCTGACCCGCCTGGAGCGTATGGTGCCGTTTTTGGCCACCACGGGCTCCACGGGCCCGTTCATCGGCCTCTTCGGCACGGTCTGGGGCATCTTGCGCGCCTTCCAGCGCATCGGCGCCACGGGCAGCGCCTCCATCCAGACCGTCGGCCCCGACATCGCCCACGCGCTCATCGCCACGGCGGTCGGCCTCGCGGCGGCCATCCCCGCGGTCATGGCCTACAACTACTTCAACAGCCGCATCCGCGTGCTCAACAACGAGATGGACAACTTCTCGTCGGACTTCCTCAACATCGTCAAGCGCCACTTTCGCGGGCGCTGAGCGGGGGCCGTTATGGGCATGAGCAGCGGCGGTGACCGCGGCGGGATGATGGCGGAGATCAACGTGACGCCCTTCGTGGACGTCATGCTGGTGCTGCTCATCATCTTCATGGTGACCGCGCCGATGATGGTGCAAGGCGTCGACATCGAGCTGCCCAAGTCCGAGTCTCCGCCCCTGGTCTCCGAGGAGGAGCAGCTCGTGCTCTCCTTGACCGCAGACGGCAAATACTTCATCAACGAGAGCGAGTTCACCTTCGAGGAGCTCCAGGTCAAGCTGCGGGCCATTCGTGAGGCGAACCCGGACCAGGCCATCTTTGTCAAAGCCGACGGCGCCTTGCCTTATGAGAAGGTGATCCGGATGATGAGCGTGGCCCAAGCCGCCGGGATCGGCAAGGTGGGCCTCGTGACGCAGCCGGGCGCGGCCTCGGAGTGACCCGGAATGTTGAAGTCCGTCCTTCAGCCTGACCCTCTGCGCCCCGGCGCCGCCCTGCCGATGTCGGTGGGGCTGCACGTCGTCGTGGCGGCGGCCTTGCTGTTGGGCGGCAAGCTCTCCGGCCCGCCCAAGCCCCTCATCGACCCCGACGAGGTGCTTGAGGTCAGCCTCATGCCGATGCCCAAACAGACCACGCGCCAGCCCCAGAAGGCGAGCCGCACGCCCGACCCGGTGCAGGGCGCGGTGGAGCCCACGACGGCGCCGCCGACGCCGCCGAGCGACGCCACGATGTCCCTAAACGACCCCAAGGCCCCCAAGCCCGAGGGGGATCCCAAGGCCCGTGAGAAGGAGCGCCAAGAGCTCATGGACCAGATGCGGCGTGATCAGTCCCGCCGCGACGCCTTGGCCGCGTTGGGCAGCGAAGATCGCCTCGCCACGTCCGAGGATGGAGTCGAGGGCGCGACGGGTTCCTCCACCGGAGTCGGCGACCCCAAGAAGGCGATGTACGGCGAGAAGGTCAAGCAGGCCATCCTGCCCAACTTCTCGACCATCTCCACCAACCCCAAGCTCAAGGTGCTCGTGTCAGTGACCATCGACGGCGCGGGGATGGTGAAGGGTTTTGAGGTGAAGAAGTCGAGCAACGACCCCTCCTTTGACGCCGCCGCCCTTCGTGCGGTCGCCAAGACCGTGCAGGTGCCCCAGCCCTCCGCCGAGGTGCTCGGCGGCTCCCCGCCCTGGATCCTGAACCTCAGCTTCTCTCCTTCGGACGTGCAGTGATCCCCACCCGCCTGCTCCCTGTGTTGCGTGCGCTCAGCCTCACGCTCATCAGCCTCATGGTGCTCAGCCTGGGCCTGCGCGGGCCGCTGGGGCACGCCCAAGAGGCCACCAAGACCGACTTCATCATCGAGGTCAACAAGCCGGGCAACCGCGACGTGCCCATCGCCATCCCCAAGCCCACGGGCGGCTCGGCGATGGTGGACACGGTCTGGGAGGTCGTGCGGCACGATCTGGAGATGTCGGGCTATTTCAAGGTCTTAAACCCCGACGCCTTCATCGAGCCCGCCAGCGCGGGGCTTGAGCCGGGGCAGTTCAAGTTTGAGGACTGGGACGTCCCCGACGCCGTGGTGCTCGGCAAAACAAAGGTCGAGTCCGTCGGCGACAAGGTGCGCGCTGAGGTGTGGGTGTACGACGTGCCCGGCCGCCGCAAGCTCGGCGCGAAGGCCTTCACCGGCGATCCCAACCAGGCCCGGCGTATGGGCCACCGCATCGCGGATGAGATCATCCTCCAGGTGACCGGCGAGCCCGGCATCTTCAACACCCGCTTCGCCGTGGTCACCCAGCGCTCGGGCAACAAAGAGATCGCCTTGGTGGACGTGGACGGCGAGGGCTTCACGTCGATCACCCAGAACGGCTCGATCAACCTCCAGCCGGCCTGGTCCAAAGACGGCTCCAAGATCGCCTTCACCAGCTACCGCTCGGGCAACCCCGACATCTACATCGCCGACCTCGCCCGGGGCCGCACCACCCGGCTCTCGGCCCGGCCCGGCGTGAACATCGGCGCGGCCTGGCACCCCGCCGGGGATCGCCTCGCGGTCACCCTCTCCTCGAACGGCTCCGGCGACACCGACCTGTTCATGCTGGAGGCCGAGACCGGCCGCAACCTGGGCCAGCTCACGAACGCCTCGGGCATCGACGTCTCCCCGGCCTTCTCCCCGGACGGCGGGCAGGTGGCTTTCGCGTCGGAGCGCTCCGGCGGCGTGCAGATCTACGTCATGTCGGCCTCCGGCGGCGACGCCCGGCGCGTCACCTTTAACGGAGGCCACAACACCGACCCGGCATGGTCTCCCAAGGGCGACAAGATCGCCTATGTGAGCCGCGACGGCGTGTTTGACGTGTTCACCGTGGGCACCGATGGCAAAGGGGCGGTGCGCATCACCCAAGGCCAAGGCGACAACGAGGACCCGACCTGGTCCCCCGATGGCCGTTACCTCGCCTTCAGCTCGACCCGCTCCGGCGGCAACCACATCTGGATGAGCACGGCGGATGGCCGCCACCAGGTGCAGGCCACCAAAGGCAAAGGTGGCTACTCCAACCCGTCCTGGTCACCCCGGCTGAGCTGGTGAGCGTCTCGGCGGCGATTGACATCGGCAGCAACAGCCTCTTGCTGACGGTCGTAGACGGCGAGGGCAGGGTGCTCCACGACGAGGCCGTTGTGGTCGGGCTGGGCAAAGGTCTCGGCGACGGCGGGCGCTTTCGCCCCGACCGCGCGGCCTTCGCCTTGGCCTTGCTCCACCGCTACGCCGAGCGCGCCACGGCGCTGGGCGTGCGCCCCGAAGACGTGCTCGTCTGCGCCACCTCCGGCGCCCGCCGGGCCTCGGACGCCGCGGACTTCTTCGCCAAGGTCACCGCCGAGACCGGGCTTCGCCCCCGCACCATCTCCGGCGAAGAGGAGGCGGAGCTGGCCTTCTTGGGCGCCGCCCGTGGGCTCAACCTGGGCGCCGGCCCCCGGGTGGTGATCGACCTCGGCGGCGGCTCAACCGAGGTCGTGCACGGCCTCGGCGACCGAATCGTGAGCCGGGTCTCCTTGGAGATCGGCAGCGTGCGGCTCACCGAGGCCT
>JAKLKE010000124.1 GCA_023150775.1 Myxococcota bacterium | reverse complement strand
GGCTGCGGCGGTGGGCTCAAGGGCGACGCCGGGGGCCGTAACCTAGAGGACTCCGGCGGCCTCGGCGAGGGGATCGGCGTGACCATCGAGGGCAGCGGCTACGCCGGCGCCTTTGAGTACACCATCCTCAGCGCCTCAGACGCGGACAGCCTCGCCACCTGGCTCACGGATCGTGGCTACGACATCTCTCTGGCCGCCGACGCCATCGCCGCCTATGTCGCCGATCCCATCGGCTTCCAGTGGGTCGCGGTGCGCCTGCAGCCCGAGCTCGCCGAGACCCCCGAGGGCGGCGTGTTGCTGAGCCCCCTGCGTGTCCGTTACGGCGCGGCGGACGACGGCGCGCTGCACCTGAGCTTCCCCGCGCGGATGGGCGCCTCCGCCATGGTCCCCGAGACCCGCCTGGAGCTGTACATCCTCGGCGCTGGCTTCGCCGAGCCCGGCAACGGCTGGACCACCCCGGAGAACGTCGAGGAGGGCGGCGACACCGGCTGGTGGGGCACCCCCGACATCTCCGGCGGCCTGGCGGACGATCCGGCGGCGCTCTACGACGCCAAGCTGCGTGAGGTCGGCGGCGCCAGCCGAGGCCTGTGGACCACCTACGTCGGCGCCTACACCGACCCGGTCACGGGCCAAGAGGGCGTGCTCACCCGCCTCGACACCCTCATCGACCCCGCCACCCAGACCGCCGACATCCAGCTCACCGTGACCGAAGACACCACGCCCCGCTCGACGGTGATTCAGCTCACGGGCACCGCGTCCGCCAGCGCCGCGCCCGTCGCGCTCTTCGGCCTGCTCGGCCTGTTCGCCGCGGGGCTACGGCGTCTGCTGCGCCGCTAGACGATCTGGGCGCGTGACCGCTCCGCTGGGGCGGTCGCGCCGCCGTCGGCGCCATGGGCGAGCGCACCAGGCACAGCGCCGCCCACCCTGAGGCCGAGCTGGGCGAGGGTGCCACGCCCGACGCGTGTGGTGGAGCCACGCTGGAGCGAGCCCTATGCGCGCCTCGTTCTGCGGCCCCAGTCGACGCCCCGGCCTCGCCCTGCAGCGAGGCCTCCGGGCGGCGGGAGCGAGCCCCGGGGCCAAACAGGCCCGCCAAGCGGTCCAGGGGGTCCACCCTGGGGCTCGCCGCGGCCTCTTTGGCCTGCGCTCGGCGTCGGAGGTCTGCGGCGGAGGCGCCCAGGGCGTCTGGCCCGCCCGACCTCGTGTCGGAGCCTAGGCCCAGGGCCCTCCACCGCCGTCGCTCCTCGCGCGGCGCTGCGCTGGCGGAGACGAAGCGCCCCGGCCTTGGGCCGCCCGATGACGCCGCGTCCCCACGAGCGCATCGTGGCGGTGCGAACGCGGCGCTCTGGGGCTCGATGCGTCAAAAATCGGCGGCTGAGGCGGCGCCCACCGTGTCCATGGGTCGGTACACGGCGGCGGATGTACGGTCCAGCGTGTCCGTGCAACAATGCACGGGGTCTGATGCAGGGTCCAGCGTGTCTGTGAAGAAATGCGCGGGGCCTGATGCAGGGTCCAGCATGTCTGTGCAACAATGCACGGGGCCTGATGCAGGGTCCAGCGTGTCCGTGAAGAAATGCACGGGGTCTGATGCAGGGTCCAGCATGTCTGTGCAACAATGCACGGAGTCTGATGCAGGGTCCAGCATGTCTGTGCAACAATGCACGGGGTCTTGTGCAGGGTCCAGCATGTCCGTGCATGAATACACGGAGTCTGATGCAGGGTCCAGCATGTCGTTGAAGAAGTGCACGGGGTCTGATTCACGGTCCAGCGTCTCCGTGAGGCCATGTAAGTCGTCTGCCGAAGCGTCCAGCATGTCGGCGTAGCGCTTCGCCTTGTCAGATGCCGCGTCCAGCGTGGCATTGAAGCGATGTACGTCGGCCGACGCGGCGTCCAGCATGTCGGCGTAGCGCTTCGCGTTGTCAGATGCCGGGTACAGCGTCTCCGTGAAGCCATGTAAGTCGTCTGCCGAAGCGTCCAGCATGTCGGCGTAGCGCTTCGCCTTGTCAGATGCCGGGTCCGGCGTGGCATTGAAGCCATGTACGTCGTCGGCCGACGCGGCGTCCAGCATGTCGGCGTAGCGCTTCGCCTTGTCAGATGCCGGGTTCAGCGTGGCATTGAAGCCATGTAAGTCGTCTGCCGAAGCGTCCAGCATGTCTGCGTAGCGCTTCGCCTTTTCAGATGCCGGGTCCAGCGTGGCATTGAAGCCATGTACGTCGTCTGCCGAAGCCTCCAGCATGTCGGCGTAGCGCTTCGCCTTGTCAGATGCCGGGTCCAGCGAGGCATTGAAGCCATGTAAGTCGTCTGCCGAAGCGTCCAGCATGTCTGCGTAGCGCTTCGCCTTGTCAGATGCCGGGTCCAACGTGCCCGCGCCGCTCCGCGTGGAGGCTGGTGCAAGGTGCTCCGTGTTGGTGAGGTCCTCGTTAGGGCACCTCCGCTGAGACCACGCGCTGGCGTTGGCCCACGCTGGTCGCCTGGGCGACTCACCGCCCTAGACGCCGAACGATTGGCCGCCCTGAGCGCCGGCGTGAGGGTTCGTCGGGCGTGACGGGCGGCCGCTTGTAACTAAACATGGGGCCTGTCAGGTTGGCTTTGGGTGCGTGTTGTTTGGGGCGCGTAGCGAACCCTCGTGACGGGCCCAGAAGGGCGAAGACGTTCGCGCAGTGGCGTAGTGCTCAACCAGGGTGTCTTTGGCACAGACCTTGCGATGTTGTGAGCGTCGGCGCGCCGCGCAGACCGAGGTCAGCCCCTCGTGCGCTCACTCACTGGAGGTTCGTATGCCTGTTCAGCTCACCACCGTCTTCCCAAACAACCGCCGCGAGAAGGGCCTCTCGCTCACCCATGTGCTGGCCTTCGGAACGAGCGCTATGCCCGAGGTCGCCGCCGCGATTCAGTCCTGCGTCGGTGTCTCTGGGCCGCTCTACCTCAGCACCCTCGACGACCTACAGTCGAGCCGGGCGGCGCTGACGAACAGCCGCGACACCCGACGCAAGACGAAGAAGTCGGCCTACACGGCGATGCGAGACTTCATCAGCGCCGCCGAGCTGAACGGCGGCGAGGAGCTCAAGGTGGAGATCCTGCGCGAGCTGGGCGGCAAGGTCCCCAGCCATATGCTGCGTCTCTCCGCTGAGGCGCTGCACTTCGCCCTGAGCGAGTTCATCAACCGCGTCGAGGCCCGAGGTCTCAAGGTGCCCGGCGATCGGTTCCAGGCGCTCAAGGACGCGGTGGCGGCGCTGGAGTCGGCGCTGTTTGAGGCCAACGCCGCCGAGCAGCGCCGCGTTCAGCTCTCCGCCGATGTCAAGACCACGGAGGACCTGGCCGTGGCTGACTTCCGCAAGCTGGTGCACATGCTCATCCCCATCGTGGGAGAGGACCGTTTGGGTCAGGTGCTCTACGCCTTCCCCAGACGGTGAGCCTGTAGAGCCTCACCGCCCGCGGGCTCAGCGGCCCCGGGCACCCAGAGGAGGGGGGAGCGCCCGAGCGCGTCTTGGCCGATTGGGTCGCCGAGAGGCCTGATACGGCCCGATGGGGCGCCTCGGCGCCGAGGCGCGGGCCGCGCCGGGCTGGCCCGCGTCGCGCTCCCCGTCGCCAGCGCTCAGTTCGTGGTCCCGTACACGCTCCAGACGCGGGTGTAGTAGTAGGTCTTGGACCCGTAGGGGTAGGGGTACTCCTCGTATCCGCCCCCGGCGATGAGCAGGCCTGTGGACTTGTCCCAGCTCGCCTCCCAGAGGGGGCTCCAGTCGCGGTAGTAGGGGCTGTAATAGACGAGCACCTCGTAGCCGTAGTAGTCCTCGTCATACCCAAAGGTGAACTCAATGTCGCTGCCGTCGTGGCAGCCCATCGTGTCGGTGGAGGACGCCGCGTCGTACACCAGGGAGTAGTCCAGGGCCCACTCACAGTCGCGGCAGGCTCGCCGCGTGCTGGCGGTCACCGCCGTCGTGTCAAACACGAGGTCGCAGGGGCGGGCCTTGGGGTCGGCCTCGAAGGCGTACTCAAAGGTGAAGGTCCCGGTGAACTCGGTGGGGATGGGCTCAACGCAGCCGCTCTCGTCGGCAGTGCCGTCGCAGTCGTTGTCATGGCTGTCGCCGCAGAGCTCTCGGGCGTCGGGGGAGATGTCCTCGTCTGTGTCATCACAGTCTGTCGCCGAGGTGTAGTAGCCGTCGAGGAGCGCGCAGTCGAGCACCGCGCTGTCCCCGGCGTGGCCGTCGGCGTCGGCGTCGAGGTAGTAGGTGCTCAAGGCGCCCTCATCCGTGGCGCCGTCGCAGTCGTTGTCGACGCCGTCTGTGCAGCCCTCGGTGGCGTCGGGGGGGATGTCGGCGTCGGCGTCATCGCAGTCCGTCGACGTGGCGGCGTAGCCGTCGCGCAGCCCACACGCGACGATGGACGCGGCGGCGCTGCCGTGGCCGTCGCCATCGGCGTCGGCGTAGAAGGTGCTCAAGTTGTCCTCATCGGTGAGGCCGTCGCAGTCGTTGTCTAAGGCGTCGCAGAGCTCCGCCGCCGAGGGGAAGATGTCGCTGTTGCTGTCGTCGCAGTCATCGGCGAGGCTGACGTAGCCCTCAGGCGCGGCGCAGGCCCAGGCGACCTCCTCAGCGTCGCCGTGGCCGTCTCTGTCGCCGTCCCGATAGAACGCGGACTCGACGAGCTCATCGACGACACCGTCACAGTCGTTGTCTGCCTCGTCACAGACCTCGGGGGCGCCGGGAGCGCGTGAGGCGTCGTCGTCATCGCAGTCCCCCCGCACCGTCGAGAGCCCGTCGGTGAGCGCGCAGGCCAGCACCGCCGCGTCGCCGTAGCCGTCGCGGTCCTCGTCGGCGTAGAAGGTTTGGAGCACACCCTCGTCGGTGTTGCCGTCGCAGTCGTTGTCTCGCTCGTCGCAGGTCTCTTTGGCGCCGGGGTAGGTCGTCGGCTCGGCGTCGTCACAGTCCTGGTCGTTTGGGACCGCGCCCGCTGGGGCCGCGCAGGCCTCCACCGGCGCGCCGGGGTCGCCGAAGGAGTCGGCGTCGGCGTCGGCGTAGAAGATGCTCAGCACACCCTCGTCGGCCTGGCCGTCGCAGTTGTTGTCGAGGCCATCGCAGACCTCGGCCGCGCCAGGGAAGACGGCGTCGTCGTTGTCGTCGCAGTCAAGGTCCGCCGCGGCGCCGTCGCCGTCGGCGTCAGCGGGGGCCTCCGCGGCGGAGTCATCCCCGGGGGGCTCGGTCGAGCCGTCTTTGTCGCCGCAGGCGGTGAGCAAGGCGAAGAGGGCGAAGCAAGAGGTCGCGCGCATGGTGTCCCTTGTCCTAGGCGCCGACGGTGGTGATGTTTCCGGCGGCGCGGGCTTCACCAGACGAGAGCGTCGAGGCCCACAATTGGATCACCGCGCTCTGCGAGATCGCTCTACAGCCAGGGCCTCCTCCGCGGCGGCGACCAAGACGAGCACCTCCTCGTCGTCGGGCGCCATCCAGGCCGCCGGGCGCAGGGTGCGCGCGGCCTCGGCGTTGCGGTTCACGTCAAGGAGCATGAGGCCCAGGCGCAGGCGGATGCGCAGGTCGCCCCGGTTGTCAGCGAGCAGGTCTTGCATCACCACGATGGCGTCGTCGCTGCGGCCCAAGGCCCAGTCCACGTCCGCGCGAAGGCCACGCGCCCACATCGAGGCCGGGAGCTGTTCGAGGGCGTGATCGCTCAGGGCGTCGGCCTCCTCCAGCCGCCCTTCAGCGAGGGCGACCTCGGCCAGCGACAAGGCCAGCTCGACGTTGTGGGGGTCTTCAGCCCACCACCGCTGGGCCAGCTCCGCGCCGGCCTCGACGTCGCCGAGGTGCAACAGCGCCCGCACCTGCAGCGAGCGCGCCCGTGGGCTGTGCGGCTCTAAGGCGAGGGCCTCCTCCACCCAGTCGAGTACGCCCTCTAGGTCACCCATGGACTCGTAGAGCTCGGCGAGGTCTAAGGCCGTGATGGAGCTGGGCATCGCGCGATACAGATCGACGCCTACGGAGATGGCCTCCTCTGGGCGACCCATCGCGCGGAGCAGCTCCATGCGCGGACGCAGCGCCGCCCAGGTGCCCGGCAGCTCACGCTCCAGCCGCTCGACGACGGCCATGGCCTGGGGTACCGCCCCCGCGCGCAACATCCCGCGCACCTGCCACACCTGCGGGACGAGGGTGACCACGTCGCGGGGGTCGATCGGCGCCGTGCTGTCGCTCGGCTCGCCGCCGAGGTAACCGAGCGCGGCCAAGGCGGCTTCAGTCTCTTCGTCTAAGCTCAGCCCGCTCCGCTCGGGCTCTGGGTGCGCGGCGAGCCAGGCGTCGAGGCGCGCGGTCCAGGGGGCCAGCGCCGCGTCTGTGTCGGGTTCAACGGTCACGCGGCCGTCGCGGTATGGCGTGAATCGATCGTCTACGCCCCGGGTGACGCGGCCCTCTGTGGCCGTCAAGGAGCGCAGCGCCGCGATGCCCAACATCGAGCGCGCGGTGAGGGTCTCCCCGTAGATCGCCTCAGAGCCGCCCTGGCGCAGATCGAGACCATCGAGGCCCTCATGCGCCAAGCCGAGCATCCCCAGCACCGTAGGCGTGATGTCTTGTAGGCCGACGACCTCTTGAGAGCGCGCGCCGGCGGCGATCCCCGGACCCCGCACGATGAGCGGCACCCGCATCGTCCCGTCATTGAGCAGGAGCCCGTGGGTGGGCTCACCGCCGTCGCCCAAAGACTCGCCGTGGTCTGCGGTGATGATGACGACGCTCTCGGGGTAGAGGGCGTCCCAGCGCGTGATCAGCCGCTCCACCTGGGCGGCGGCGTAGGCCAGCTCGGCGTTGTAGGGGTCGGCGTGCTCCTGTGACCAGGGGCTCGGCGCCTCGTAAGGAAAATGGGCGTCAAAGAGGTGCACCCAGACCATCGCCGGTCTGCCCGCGGCGCCGTCCAGGGTGAGGATCGTGTCGTTTACGACGTCCTCGGCCCGGCGGCAGTCGCCGTAGTCGTCGCGGGTGGACACGCCCGTGACGTCATCATGCACGATCTGAAAGCCTTGGGTGAGCCCCCAGCGCGCGCGGGTGGGGAAGGCCGACGTGAAGGCGGCTGTCCAGTAGCCTTGGCCCTGAAGACGCTCGGCGAGGGTGGTCACGGAGTCGGGCAGCACGGCGTCACCGTTCTCGCGCACGCCGTGGCTGAGCGGCCCCAGGCCCGTGAGGATGGTGGCGTGGCTGGGGATGGTGAGCGGCGTGGAGGAGTACGCGCGCTCAAACACCGTGCCTTGGGTGGCGAGGCGGTCATAGGCCGGGGTGGGCGCCGGGCCGCCATACACCCCGAGGCGATCGGCCCGGGTGGTGTCTAAGGTGATGATCAACACGGACGGTGTGGTCAATGGCGGCGCTTTGACCTCGGGGGTCTGTCCGCAGCCGAGGAGCAAGGTGAGTGTCCAGAGCATCATTGGCTCCAGCTGACCGCGGCCGGGGAGAGCTCGGGCAAGAAGCCATCCATGTAGAGCACGCCGCTCTCCCGAGCGTAGCTGTAGATGTTGACGTCACCCTGGTACCACGCGCCGAAGGGCGTCGTGAGCGAGACCTTGACGACGCGCCAGCTCGCCGTGTCGCTCATGGTGAACTTCTTGTACGACGCGGGCAGCACGTCCTGGTCGGGGTGTAGGGGGCAGCCCCCGCTGAACGTGGCCTGGGCATCCTCGACGATCCATGCGGGCTGCCAGGTGTAGACCACGCTCGACGACGAGTAAACGCTGGTGACCCAGGTCTCCTCATAGGCCACCCGGGCCTCTGGGACGGTCCATTGGCACTGGGTGGTGCCCGAGGCGCCGGCCACGCTCACCGTCCCGGTGAGTGAATAGGCCGTGATGTTGAGGGTGGTGTACGAGGTGAAGCTGTCGCGGCCACGGATGTAGAGAACGTCCGCGCTCCCGCCGCCGAGTGAGCTGCGCACGGTCACCCCACAGGAGCCCCAGCACTCGTCATCGGCGCAGTCCAGGTAGCCGTCGGAATCGTTGTCGACCCCATCCGCGCAGTCCTCCACGCAGGACGGGGCCGTCGCGCAGTCGGCGTCTTCGCAGTCCAGCGCGCCGTCGCAGTCGTCATCGACGCCGCCTTCGCAGTCCTCGGCGGCGCCGGGGTTCACGTCAGCGTCAGCGTCGTCGCAGTCCTCAGCCGCGCCAAAACCATCACCATCCGCGTCACCGGCGGCGGCGAGGAGCCAGCGAGCGGTGCCGTCATGGGACAGCGGCGCCTGTCGTCCTCCCGTCACATCTCTCGTGTCGTCGGGGACGCCGTCGGTGGTGTTCAGGGCGGGGTCGTGGTCCGTCTGATCGGGTGACTCGTCGTCGCTCGGCAGCGCAGGGGTGCCCACGGTCGGGTCAACGGCGCAGCCGCTGAGCAAGAGCGCCAGTGAGAGGGTGCGCATCAGTAGCTCCAGGTGACCGTGGTGGGGTCGAGGGTGTCGATGGCGAATCGTCTGGCCTGGGTCATCGTGTAGCCGTGGCTGGCGCCGACGGATGTCCTCCGCACCGCCGAGATGGGCCCTGTGTACCAGACGCCCCACGGTGAGACCGCGGTGCCGGTGCCCGTGACCGTGAGCGTGGGGGGGACCACCTGCTCCCAGTGGATCGCACATCCCGACGAGAGCTCGGCCTCATAGGTCTGGCTGCGGGTGGTGCCTGAACCGTAGGTGGCGGCGCCGACATTGGACGTCCACAAGAACTTCGCCTCGCTGATCGTCCAGTCGCAGACGACGACCTCCGCGTCGATGCTGACCGACACCTGGCCTTCAAGAGAGCGCCCAACCCCCCAAGAGCTCTCCTCGCTCCCCGAATACCACGCGTAGTAGCGGGTGTAGAGCTCCGCAGAGCCGCTCTCAAGCTGGCTTCGCACGACGATATCGCAGCTTGACCAGCACTCATCGTCCCAGCAGTCCGTGGCGCCGTCCGCGTCGTTGTCTAAGCTGTCGTCGCAGTCTTCGCCGCAGGCCGCGTCTCCCGAACAGTTGGCGTCTTCACAGTCGATGAGGCCGTTGGCGTCGTTGTCGACTCCATCCTCACAGTCTTCACAGAGCCCCCGCTCGTCGGTGTCACCATCGCAGTTGACGTCGAAGGTGGCGCAGATCTCGGTGGCGGCGGGGGACACCGCGGGATCGGTGTCGTCGCAGTCTCCGTCTTGGGTGACGTAGCCCGCCTCTGCAGCGCAGAGCGTCGCGGCGGTGTCCAGATCCCCGTAGCCGTCGCCGTCGTTGTCTTCATACAGGACAACGGTGAGGCCCTCATCGGTTCGCCCGTCACAGTTGTTGTCCGCCCCGTCGCACAGCTCGGTGGCGGTGGGGTAGCTCGTCTTGTCTGTGTCGTCACAGTCGCCCGCGACGCCGCTGTAGCCCGGGGCGCCAGGACAGACGAGGGCGATGGTGGTCAGCTCGCCGTACCCGTCGTCGTCAACGTCGGCGTATTGGGTAAGGAGCAGGTCTTCGTCCACATCCTCGTCACAGTCGTTGTCGACGCTGTCGCAGATCTCCTCTGCTTCGGGGTTCACGAAGGAGTCGCCGTCATCGCAGTCGCCGCCGACCTCAGCGGTGGCGGCCGCCCCCTCACAGGCGACGATGAGGTTTGTGTCGTCGCCGAAGCCGTCGCCGTCGAGGTCTACGAAGACGGTGATGGTGACGCCCTCATCCACCTCCCCGTCGCAGTTGTTGTCCACCTCATCACAGACCTCGGCGGCGCCCGGGAAGATGTCCGGGTTCTCGTCGTCGCAGTCGAGGTCTTCGGTGGCTCCGTCGCCGTCGGCGTCCGTTGGCGCCTGGGTGTCATCAAGGTTGGAGTCTTCGTTGGAGTCCTCGTCGGAGTCCTCGTCGGAGTCTTCGTCGGAGTCGTCGTCGGAGTCCGTCGTGGAGTCCGTCGCGGAGTCCGTCGTGGAGTCCGTCGTGGAGTCCTCCGTGGAGTCCTCCTCGGAGGTCGAGTCCTCGTTGGGCTCCTTGTCTCCGCACGCGAGCGTGCACGCCAGGAGGATGAGCCAGGAGGTGTTGCGCATCTTGGGCACCATCGGGCAGGGGGGCGGACGCTCGTGGAGTCCTCGAGCGATCTAGAGGACACTCTACCACCCTCAGGCGGATCACCCCAACGAGCCTTAGGCGTGCAGCTCTTGCGCCCCAGGCCGCAGGGCCGCGCCTTCGCCGGGGCGCTTCACGTCCCAGATGAGGCCCAGGCGCTCCAGGACACAGACCACGATGTAGCCCGGGTCGAGCTGCCACCGGGCGATGCCCATTCGCGCTGAGCTCGGCCAGGCGTGGTGGTTGTTGTGCCAGCCTTCGCCCATGCTGATCGCGCCGAAGAGCCAGTTGTTGCGGCCCTCCTCGCCGCAGTCGTCCATTTGGTAGGCGCGCTCGCCCCAACGATGTGCGCAGACGTTCACGAACCAGTGGCCGATGAGACACACGCCGACGCGGCCAAACACACCCCACACCAGCATCGGCAGGCCGCCTAAGGCGTAGAACAGGACGGCCCAGGGGAGCTGCTGCCAGCGCCATGTGGCGTCGAGGCGGCGATAGAAGGGGTCGTTCACGAAACGGGCGGGCACGCCTGGGGGCAGGCGGCGGGCGTCATCGACGGCGACGTGGTCGTTGCACAAGACCCACCAAAAGTCGCGGACCACGCCGTGCTGGTACGAATAATACGCGGGGGCGGCTCTGCGGCTCTGCCATGTGTCGCGAAGGTAATGCACCTCCATCAGCCCCAGCGGGCCGCCGAGGCCGCAGAGCGCGGCGAGATACGCCATGAAGCGCTCTACGTTGGGGCTCGCCTTGAACGCGCCGTGGATGAGGCCGCGGTGTAAGCCGACGGAGTGCCCCACACAGAGGCAGAGCGCCGAGCTCAGCGCCCAG
The DNA here is from genome assembly GCA_023150775.1 of Myxococcota bacterium. GTDB lineage: Bacteria > Myxococcota_A > UBA796 > UBA796 > CAJQPC01 > JADKFE01. The sequence goes on along the minus strand of JAKLKE010000124.1, from coordinate 3,697 downwards.
ACGATCAGCGCGGCGGCGTCTACAAAGAAGGGGCCCAGGGCGAGCCAGAGGCCGAGGTTCAGCGCCAGCCAGCCGGTCTTCGCCGGGCTCCAGCGGATCTCGCCCGGCAAGACGGGGAGAGGCTCGGCGTGGCGCTCGGCGTTTTGGGCTTCGAGGGGGGACATGATCGCTCCTGTCATGAACCACAAGTGAGCAAGGAGCGTGCCAGGGCCGCTTCGTGTCGGGGAGGGGTGTAGAGGCCGGTCGCGCCTCGGCGCGCTGTCTACGTCGTCGCGGCGCTGTCCACGTCGTAGACACCCGCGACCTCCGCCCAGCGTGTCTCCAAGAACAGGCGCACGCCGTCCTTCGGCGCGTAGAGCGGGTCTAAGGCGGTGTAGGCGGCCCGGGCCTCGGCGTAGGAGCCGCTGGGCAGCACGCCGCTCGTGGCCAAGATCACGAGCGCCAACGATGTCGACCGCGACCGCCCCTCGTTGCAGTGGAGGATGAGCGCGCGGCCCAAGGCGCGGTGCTCGGCGGCGAAGTCGCGGGCTTGGTGGAACATCAGGGGCAAAAAGTACTTGGGGTCGGGGGCGTCCACCATGTTGAGGATGAGGTGCCGCCCCTCACGCAAGAGATGCTCGTGGGGGTGGTCCGCCGGGGCGCTCCGTGTGGTGTAGCCCAGGCGTCTACGATGGCAGGGGTCCTTCGCCGCGTGAATCACGGCGGTGTCGTCGCCGACCTCGGGGTAGCGGCAGACCTTGTTGAGGGTGCCGTCGATGAAGATCCCGGGAGCCACCTCACGCATTCGCACCTCGGCGCCAGGGTACCCTAGGGCCGTGGGCCTCGGTGACCGCTCGGGTTAAGAGCCGCCGATGTTCTCGCTGATCTTGTCCATTCTGTCCTGCGCCGAGCCCCCGACCTGCGCCGGCGCGCGCCTCTTCGGCGCACCCAACGAGCGCACGGGCCTCGACGCCGCCACCTGCGCCCCGGTCTGTGAGGACTGCGGCGGCGCGCCCTGGTCGCCGCCGAGCTACGGCGCCGCCGACTTTGAGGCCTGGCGGTCGCTCACCCACCAAGACGCCCCGGCGCCGCTCACCGAGACCCCCTACGGCGGAGACGAGCCCGTCGCCCCGGGCCCTGATGCCGTCTGCGCGGTGATCCTCGACGGCGAAGGCGGCTACACCACACGCAGCTTTGAGTCGAGCCGCGCCGCAGCCCGCGCCGGGGGCCTGCCCACCCACTTCGGCGTCCGCGGCCTCTGCTCAAGCCTCGCCGATCTCGCGGTCTACGCCGAGACGCCCGACCTCACCGAGCCCGTGCGCGCCTGCGGCCTGGAGCACCTCGACGGTGACGTGGTGGCGCTCACCGCCTGTATCCAGGCCATCGGCTTCACCCCGGCCTGCGCCTCCATCTGGGCCTACAACACCCTCAACACCCGCGCCGAGTGTTTAGAGGAGTGTCTGGAGGCCCTCGATCAGCCCTACCACAGCGCAGACGGCGCCTTGAACGACTGCTTGGTCTGTGACGAAGAGGAGAGCGGGCCGGTGTTTCAAGTCTTCGCCGGGCGCACCCGACGCAACACGGGCCTCGCCTCGTCGATGTGCCGCCCCTGCGCCGAGGTGCGCCCGCTCACCCACGACTACAGGCCCTGACGGCGCATTTAGAGTCGCAGATCGATGAAGCGCTGCGGCTGGTGAAAGTCGGGGGCGGCGCCGGGCAAGGCCACGAGGCTGAGGTATCGGCGGTCTTCGCCTTGGCCATGAATCGCCGTGGCGTTCATCCGCAGCGGACCTTGGGGCAAGAGGCCCTCGGGGATCAGCGCCTCGGCGATCCAGCGGGCGCCGAGCGTCCTCGTGGTCACGGTGAGCGGGAGCTCACGCTCGACGATGTGCCGCCGACCGGCGAGGATCAACACGAGCTGGTGCCCGTGGGGGCCGAGCTCAAGCTCTAAGTACCGCACGTCGGCGTCCTCCCCGGGCCCGGCGATGAACAGCTCGACGACCTCGTGCTCCCAGAGCGCCCAGGTGGGGCCCGGGGGCGAAGCGGGCGGCGGATCGCCGTGCATCGGGGCGTTGACGTGCAGGACGAGGCCGTCCTCCCCACGTCGAAGCGTGACCAGCACGACCTCCTCGGGCCGGGCGGGGCCGCCGTCCCAGGCGCGGGCGATGAGCAGGGGGGTGATGGCGGCGGGCGAAGTCTGCGGTCGCGGCGTTGTAGGCATAGGCGCTCCTAACCCGAGGCGCGGCGCCGAGCGGGCCGCCGCCCCGGACTCGTCACCCCTCCGCCCCTTGCCCGCAGAGGGTCAACCCGGCTACATGGGCGCCGTCGAACGCCGAGGCCGAAGATGTCCGTCGAGTCCACGATCCCTGTCGTCCACCTGCCCGACTACACCGAGGACGACCCCGCGGCGCGGGTCGGCTTCATCGACACCCTCGGCGCGGGCCTGGAGCGGTTCGGCTTCGTCGCCGTCACCGGCCACGGCATCCCGGCGGACACGCTGAACGACGCCTACTCCCTCGCCCGGCAGCTCTTCGCGCTCCCCGCCGAGGTGAAGGCTGGGTATGAGACGCCTGAAGATGGTCGCCAGCGCGGCTACACCGCCTTCGGGGTCGAGCACGCGAAGGATCAAGAGGTCGGGGATCTCAAAGAGTTCTGGCACGTCGGTCGCGCCTTGGGCAGCCAGCACCCGCTGACCTTGAGCGGCAAGATCCCCAAGAACCGCTTCCCCGCCGAGCTCCCCGCCTTCGGGCCGACCTTCACCTCGCTGTTCATCGAGCTGGAGAGCTTCGCCGAGCTGCTCCTCGACGCCATCGGCGAGTACCTCAGCCTGCGCCCGGGCCTGTTTCACTCCTTGACCAAAGACGGCAACTCCGTCCTGCGGGTGATTCATTACCCCGACCTGCCCGGCGGCGCGATCCCTGGCGCCGTGCGCGCCGCCGCCCACGAAGACATCAACCTCATCACGATCCTGCCCGCCGCCACCCAGCCCGGCTTAGAGCTGCTCACCCGCGATGGCGAGTGGATGCCGGTGAACACGCCGCCCGACGTGATGATCTGCGACACCGGCGACATGATGGCGCTCTTGACCGGGGGGCGCCTGCCCGCCACCACGCACCGCGTCATGAACCCACACGATCAAGACGGCGGCCGCCTGTCCATGCCGTTCTTTATGCACCCGCACCCCGACCGCCTGCTGCGCCCGCTGCACCGCAAAGACGTCGAGCCCGTCGTGGCCTCGGAGTTCCTCAAGCAGCGCCTTCGTGACATCGGCGTGATGTGATCGACGCGGCGGGCATCCGGTCAGCGCCCGCAGGCCCCGCTCCAGTAGGCCCCGGGCGCGACGGCGCCTAAGCCCTCGGCGAGCAGATCCGTGGCCTGGGCGCGGCCGGTGTTGTGCAGGTGAAACTCTCGGCTGAACGCCGAGGCGGCGAGAGGCGCCCCGCGCAGGTCTACGACGGCGACGCCGTGGGCGACGAGCCAGCGCCCGGCCTCGTCCTCAGGCACGGCGCGGCAGGGCGCGTCTTGGCGGCGGCGATCAAACGGCACGACGACGATCAGCCGGGCCTCGGCGGCCTCGGCGGCCTCGACCAGCAGCGGCAACACAGACGCCTCGGGGGGCAGCTCCTCGGCCTCGACGACGGCGCGGCCGGGGGGCGCGCCGGGCAGAGGCCCCGACGGACCCGCGACCGGCCCGGCCTCGGCGCCGAGCGCGCTCAAG
>JAKLKE010000123.1 GCA_023150775.1 Myxococcota bacterium | reverse complement strand
CCGCCTCGGCCTCCGCCACCCCCAACCAAGCCAGGGCCGCGCGCACGGCGCCCGGGAGGTCTTGGGCGAGCTGCTCGTAGCTCAGGCGGAGGGGCGTCACGCCGCGCGCCGCGAAGTGGGCCTCCCACAGGGCCTCGCCCTCGTGGATCTGCGCCAGGCAGCGGGTGATGCGGCGGCGACTGTACACGGGCGGCAGGTCGGGGCGCTGCCAGCTCGCCCAGGCGCCGGTCTGCTGGGCCCGGGCCCAGGAGATCGCTTGGCTGAGCTTGTCGTCGCGGGTGACGTAGATCCAGCGGAGCGGGCCAAGAAACGACTCCAGGTCACCCGTGGGAAAGTGCCGCGTGAGGTGGTGGGCGTGGAGCTTGAGGCCGTAGAGCCCGCCGGATGAGCGCGCCGCGCGCACGCGGTCGAGCTGCGCCTGGAGCTTGGCCGGGGGCAGGCCGCGCCGCGCCACCAGGGCCAACAGCGGCCCGCGGATCAGGGCGTAGCGCCAGCGCCCCGCGCGCAGGGACCAGTCGCGGAGCTGCATGGGGTTGAGGTGCTCTTGGGGCGCCCCGGCGAAGCCCGTGGCCCACAAGGCGTCACACAACAGCGTGCTGCCCGTGCGCGGCAGCGACGCCACGACGTAGGCCCGCGGCGGCGTCGGGGGCGGCGGCAGATCGTGGTCGGGGCCGTTCTTGGGGTCGAGCAGCACAGGCCCAGCTATCCCGGGGCGCGGCGCGTGGTAACCTCGGGCCATGCGAAACCTGAGCTGGATGCTCCTACGACTGCCCCTCCTCACGCTCCTCGCCTGCGCGAGCGAGCCCGAGGCCCCCGTCAACGACCCCGCACCGCCGCTCACCCCGGGCCCCGGCGGCGCCCCCGGCGCGGGGCCCCAGCCCGGCCTCGCCCCCGGCGGGCCCATGGGCGCCTCCCAGGCCGAAGATCTCAGCACGTCTTGGCGCGCGGATCTCGCGGTGAAGGTGCCCACCCTGGAGGACGCGGCGAGCTGCCCCGACGCCGACGGCGACGGCTTCGTGAGCGCCGTGCTGTGCCCGAGCACCCCCGCGGCGAGCGCCGACTGTGACGACAACGACCCCGCCGTCACCCCGGCCACCGAGCGCTGGGTGCGCCCGGGCCCGTTCTTGATGGGCAGCGCGTCGGACCACGCCGGCCGCGACGAGGGCCCGCTGCACGCCGTCACGCTCAGCGGCTACTGCCTCGATCGCCTGGAGCTGAGCGCCAAAGACTTCGCCGCCTTGCTCAACGGCCGCGCGCCCAAGAGCCCCGACGTGCGCAGCGTCACCCCCGCCGGCGCCGTCGAGCCCGGCCGCGAGGCCCACCCCGCCGAGGGCCTCACCTTTGAGGAGGCCCAGGCCGTCTGTGAGGCGCGGGGCAAGACACTCCCCACAGAGGCGCAGTGGGAGAAGGCCGCCCGGGGCGGCTGCGAGCTGGGCGAGTTCAGCGGGAGCTGCGACCCCGAGGACCTGCGCCCCTACCCCTGGGGGACCGACCCGCCGACCTGCGCCCTGGCCAACCACAACTCCACCGAGAAGGGTATGCCCGCGCTCTGTGTCTCAGACACCTCGCCCGTGGACTCTTCGCCTGAAGGCGCGGGGCCTTATGGTCATCAGCACCTCAGCGGCAACGTCTGGGAGTACACCGCGGATTTTTGGCAGCCCGGCGTGTATGGCCCCGGGCGGGTGGACCCCGGCGGCCCGGCGAGCGGCGTCACCCACGCCTTACGCGGCGGCGGCTGGAACACCTTCAGCACCAACATGCGCGTCTCCAACCGTTTCCATGACCTCGTGATGGGCTCCGCCGTAGGCGTGCGCTGCGCCAGGCCCACCGCCCCACCCAACACAGACTCGACGCCGCCGATGACCTTGGCCACAGTCTCCGGCGTGGTCACCGCCAGCGAAGGCCAGCTCAAGGGCCGGGCCCTGTACATCACCGCGTTTGACGCCGCCGACGCCGACCCGCAGTCGGGGATGCTCGCCCCGGGCCGCTCCCCCGTGGCCGAGGTGAAGCTGACGCCCAGCGGCGAGGCCACCCAGAGCTTCTCTGTGCAGGTGCCCTCCGGGGGCTCGGTGTTGATCATGGCGGCGCTTGACGACGGCAGCGGCGGCCAGAAGGACGATTACAAGTCGGCGAGCGGCTCGGGCGGGTTTGGCAAAGCCGACAAGCCCATCTTGGTCGAGGGGGACGTGAGCGGCGTGGCCGTGCGGCTCTTGCGCCCTGGCGCCGGCGCGGGGCAACCTCTGGGGCCGCCAGGAGGCCCGCCGGGCGCTGGAGGGGGCCCGCCGGGGCCTCCGCCGAACAACAAACGCCCGCCGATGCCGCCGCCCACCGCCCCCGGCGAGACGCCACGATGAGCCCGGGCCCGATGAGCCCCGGCAAGAAGGCGCTGTTCGCCGCCCTTCCGGCCTTGGCCCTGTTGACCGGCGGTGAGCTGGGCGCCCGGGCCGTCGGCGCTGAAGACTGCGCGGCCATCGTGCCCGACGCGAGCGGCTGGGAGCAGATGATCGGCGACACACGCCTTCTGTGGAAGTTGGAGCCGGGACGACTGTTTGAGTCCCCCGCCGGGGTCACCCGGGTGAACGACGTGGGCCTACGCACAAAGCTCTTGCCCACCGACAAGAAGGCCGCTGATGAGCGGCGAATCCTCGTCACCGGCGACTCCAGCGTCTACGGCTGGGGCCAGCCCGACGGTTTGACCTACGCCGAGCAGCTTGAGGCCGAGCTGAACAAACAGCTCGTCGGCGTCCGGGTGTCTGTGGTAAATCTCGGCGTGCCTGGCTACTCCACCGAGCAGACCCTCCGCCTGCTTGAGGACGTGGGCTGGGCCTATGAGCCCGACCTGTTGATCGTGCACAACATCTTCTCCGACTGCAACATCGACGCCTTCCAAGACGAGGCCGCCTTGGCCTTGGCCGATCCCGAGGCCACAGCCTTACGCCGCACCCTACACAGCTCACGACTGTACTGCGCGGTGTACATGCCCTGGGCCCGGCACCAGGCCACGCTCAACCAAGAGACGGGCCGGGTGCTCATGCCCGGCATCCCCACCGGCGCCAACGCGGCCGTGGCCTTAGAGAAGCTCGACACCGTGATTGATCTCAGCCGTGTGCCGCTGGGCGACTACTTAGAGAACTTGGGCGAGATCAAGGCCGGGGCCGAGTCCCGAGGGGCGAAGATCATGCTCGCCCCCTTGGCCCAAGAGTGGGACGTGGGCGTGTGGAACGTGCCGATGCCCAAACCCACCGACGGTCAGGTGTTGCCCTGGACGCCATACCGCGCGGCCCAGGCCGAGTGGGCGGAGCAGAACGGCGTGCTGCGGGTGCCGATGTTTGAGGCCTTCGCCGCCGCCGAGGGCGACCCCGCGGGGCTGTTCATCGACAACATGCACCCCAGCGTGCGCGGCGCGCAGGTGATGGCCTGGGCGATCACCGACGCGCTGCGTGCGCAGCCAGAGCTCCTGGGCCTCAGCGCCGCCAACATCGGTCCCCTGCCGCCGCGTGTGGCCGTGGCCGGGCCGAGCCGACCGGCGGGCGGGCCGATGCCGCCAGGCAAACCGGGGCAGCCGGGGCAGGGCCCGCCAGGACAACCCGGACATCAACCTGGACCTCCAGGGCCGCCGCCGGGGCCGCCGGGGCCGCCGCGATGAGCCCGCTCGCTTGTTCGTCTTCGGGTGGAGAGATCTGTCTTGGCGTGTCGAGACGTCATGAAACGAACCACAGAGGCACAGAGGGCACAGAGGAGGGACACAGAGGAGAGCCAGGGAGAGGTCGCGGAGATGCCTGCGGATCTAAAGACCGAGGCGCCTTTAGCCGAAAGCCCCCTCCAGCCCTCTCCAGCCCTCCGAGTCGCGGAAGAGCCCTTCGCCTCCCACCGAGCCCTCTGTGTGCAGACCTCTGTGCCCTCTGTGCCTCTGTGGTTCGTTCGCCCGAACGCAGAGCCTCAACGCTGTCTCTGGGATCCGTTCGTTCGCCCGAATCCCCCGCCCACCACCCCTCGCAGGTCACCCGATGACCCCCCGTCGCGCCTTGGCCTGGGAGCTGGGCCTGTGGCTGCTCTTCGCGGCGCTGCTCCTCGCGCCGACCTCGTTCACGCCCTTCACCGCGCTCATCGGTGATCCCCGCATTGACGTGTGGAACCACGCCTGGGGCTATTGGTTTGTGGCCGAGCAGCTCCTTCGAGGAGAGCTTCCCTACCACACCACGCTCATCGGCGGCCCAGACGGCGGCGTTCTGTACTTCATCGACACGCCGGGGGCCCTGGCGGCCCTGCCGATCACGCTGATCTTCGGCCCGGCGGCCGCGTACAACTTTACCTTGCTTATGCGGGTGGCGCTCTCAGGCTTCGCCGCCCGGCGTTTGGCGGCGGAGCTGGGTGGCGACGGACCCCACACGGTCATCGCGGGGCTGGCCTACGCCTCGACGCCGTTTCTGCTCTGTGAGCTGGCGAACGGCATCAGCGAGGTCTGCGCGACGCAGTGGCTCGCCTTCACCTTGTGGATGGCGGCCCGGGCCTTTCGCACCGGGGAGCGCCGGGACTGGCTGCTCTTGGGGCTCCTGCAGGGGCTCACCTCGGTGACGACGTTTTATTATGGGCTGTGCTCGGCGGCCTTGGTGCTCAGCGCGGCGCTCGTGTGGCGGCTCAGCGTGGCCCGGGCCGAGGGCTGGCGGGCGTTTGTGCCGCCAAGCCTGCTCAAGAACGGCCTGCTCTCCTCAGCGGCGGGCATCCTGCTCATTCTGCCCCACTGGCTCGTGTTTCGGGCCTCGCTCTCTGACACAAGGGCGCTGATCCTGCGGGATCCCCGGATGAACCTGCAGCTCATGGAGCACAACGCCGTAGACCCTCGGGTGTTTGTGACGCCAGGGGACTTTCAGTCGGTGAACCTCGCCGAGCTCTACGGCGAGCCCTTTGTTCACACCGGCTATCTGCGGCTCTCGGTGCTGGCCTTGGCGATCTTGGGCGCGGTGAGGGTCACCCGCCTGCGGCCTTGGCTCGGCCTCGCGCTGTGGAGCCTCGTGTTGGGCCTCGGCCCGTTTTTGTGGTGGGGCGGCGACTGGGTGAAGATCGGCGAGAACCTGCTCTCGCTGCCCTTTGACTGGATCCGCCGGGTGCTGCCCCAGGTGGCGATCACCCACCCCCTACGCCTGAGCTTGGGCGCCCAGGCGCTCTTCGCGGCCTTGGCGGCGGGGGGCGTTCAGGCGCTGATCACCCGCTGGCCCCACCACAGCCGCCTCGTTCTGGGGCTGAGCGCGGGGATCGTGCTCGGTGAGGGGCTCTTTGGATCCGCCGCGCGCTGGCCGATCCCCAGCTCCGACGCCACCTTGCCCGCGGTGTATGAGGACGCTGGCGACGGCATGGTGCTGGAGCTGCCCGTGGAGGTGGGCACGGGGATGCTCACCAGCCGCTACTTCTGGAGCCAGACAAAACACAATCAGCCGATCCCCTTTACGCCGGACGTGCGGATGGGCTCTACCCGTGATGCCCGCCTCGTGCGGGCTTTGGCCGGCGACCCACGCCAAGGCGGCGTGATGAAAGACAACCCCTCGCCGCTCTCCGCCGACGCCGTTCAGCACATACGCTCCCGCTACAGCCTCATCGTGCTGAATCTGGAGCTAGAGCGTGAGGCGGGGATCGAGGGCCGCTACGCCCCGGTGTTGACCAGCGCCTTCGGGGCGCCGCAGCAAGACGGCGAGCGCCTCATCTGGCGTCTCACGCCGTAGACGGTCACTGGTGCCGCAAGGCGTCGATGGGGTCGAGCCCCGCCGCGCGCCGGGCCGGCGTCCAGCCGAAGACCACGCCGACCCCCGCCGAGAACAGCACCGCCAGCACGACCGTGCTCGGCGTGACGGTGGTGGCCCAGCCCGTCAGGCGGCCCACCCCCCAGGCGCCGCCGACGCCTACACCCGCGCCGATCAGGCCGCCCAGACCGCTGAGCACCATGGCCTCCACCAAAAACTGCGCCAGCACGTCGCCGCGCCGGGCGCCTAAGGCCCGACGAATGCCGATCTCCCGGGTGCGCTCGGTCACGCTCACGAGCATGATGTTCATGATGCCGATGCCGCCGACGAGCAGGCTCACGCTGGCGATGGCCGAGAGTAAGGTCGTCATCACCTGGGTGGTGCTCGTGGCCGTCTCGGCGAGCTGGCGCTGGTCACGCACCTCAAAGTCGTCGGGCTGGCTCTCGGAGAGGCCGTGGCGCTCGCGCAGGATGAGCTTGACCTCGCTCTGGGCGAGATCGAGCTGATCGGGGCTCGACGCGCTGCCCAAGATCTGCCCGATAAACTGCCGCCCGGCGAGGCGCGTCTGGACCGTCGAGTAGGGCGCCAACACCACGTCGTCTTGGTCGGCGCCCTCTGCCGTCTGGCCTTTGGCCTTGAGCACGCCGATGACCTCGATCGGCACGTCGCGCAGGCGCACGAGCTGGCCCACGGGGTCGTCCTCACCGAACACACGAGACGCTACCGTCGCGCCCAGCACACAGACCTTCTTGCGGCCCTTGATGTCGAGCTCGTCGATGAAGCGGCCGCTGGCGACCTGCCAGTCGCGGATCTCGGCGTAGGACGGGTCAACGCCATAAATCGACGCCCGCCAGTTGGCCTGACCGCCCACCACCGTGGTGCGGGTCATCACCACGGGAGAGACGGCGACGAGGGACTGCGCGTCTTTGCGCAGCAGATCGGCGTCTTCGATGGTGAGGCTGGGCATGGACTGGGCGCCGCCGCTCACCCCCGCCGTCGTGGCCACGCCGGGGGTGATGACGATCATGTTGGTGCCGAGGTTCTTGATGCGCTCCTCGATGGCGCCCTGGGCCCCTTGGCCGATGGCGACCATGATGATCACCGCCGCCACGCCGATCATCACGCCCAACATCGTGAGGATCGACCGTGTGGGGTTCCGCACGACGTTCTGGATGGCCAGGCGGAGCAGCGCGCGGGCGTTCATGGGGCGGCTCCAGGCGTAGACACGACCGCGCGGCGCTGCTGAATCGGCACATCCCCCACGATCTGGCCGTCTTTGAGGGTGATGGCCCGCTTACAGAACGCGGCGACCTCGTCCTCGTGGGTGACGATCATTAAGGTCACGCCGTCGTCGTTGAGCGCCTGAAAGAGCGCCATGATCTCGACGGTGGTGCGGGAGTCGAGGTTGCCCGTGGGCTCGTCGGCCAAGAGCAGCCGGGGCTCGGTGACGATGGCCCGGGCGATGGCGACGCGCTGCTGCTGGCCGCCGGAGAGCTCGTTTGGCTGGTGGTTGAGGCGCTCCCCTAGGCCCACACGCTGCAGGGCAGCGATGGCGCGGGCGGTGGGGTCGGCGAAGCGCCCCTGGCGATCGTAGAGCATCGGCAAGGCGACGTTCTCCACAGCGGTGGTGCGCGGCAGGAGGTTGAAGCCTTGAAACACAAAGCCCAGACGTTCGCCCCGGATATCCGCCAAGGCGTCGTCGTCTAAGGGGCCGACGGCCACGCCGCCCAAGAGGTACTCCCCGGCGCTGGGGCGGTCGAGGCAGCCCAAGACGTTCATCAGGGTGGACTTTCCCGAGCCCGAGGCGCCCATGATCGCGACCATCTCGCCCGCGCTCACGCTGAGGCTCACGCCGCGCAGGGCGAGCACACGCTCGGCGCCGAGCAGGTACTCTCGGGTGAGGTTCTTGACCTCGACGACAGGGGCGGCTGAGCCAACCATCAGAAGCCGCCCATTCGTGGCGGTCCCCCGCTGCTCGTGGAGCCGCCGAGGGGGTTGGCCGCCGTGGACGTCGTGGGGCCGCTGAGCTGGCCGGTGACCACCTCCAGGCCCTCGCTCACCCCTTCGCCCTCGATGACTGTGCAGGATCCGTCGCTGAGCCCGGTCTTCACCCGCGTCGGCACGAGCAGGCCCCCGGCGTTCAGGGTGTAGAGGGTGCCGCCGGAGCCGCCGCCACGACGGCCACGGCCGCCGCCCGCTTTGCCCGCCTCGGCCTTGCCCGCCTCGGCCTTCGCGGCCTCTCGCCGGGCGTTCACCTCGGCCAAGGCGACGGGGTCGATGAGCGCCTCGTCCGGACGGAATCGCAGCGCCGCGTTCGGGGCGCAGAGGGTGTCGGAGACGGTCTCGACGATAAAATCCACCGTGGCCGTCATGCCCGGCAACAGCGCGCCGTCGGGGTTGGGCACGCTCACCACGGCCGTGTAGGTGACGACGTTCTCGGCCAAGGTGGACTCCAGGCGCACCTGCTCCACCACCCCCTCAAACTTTCGGTCGTCGTAGGCCTGAACAGTGAAACGCACGGCCTGGCCTTGTTTGACCTTGCCGATGTCGGACTCATCCACGGCGGCGAGGATACGCATCTGGGTGAGATCCCCCGCGAGCAAAAACAGGATCGGCGCCGTGGTGCCCGCGTTCACCGTCTGCCCCACCTCCACGTCGCGGCGGATGACCGTGCCGTCGATGGGCGCGGCGATGGTGGCGAAGCTGAGGTTCGCCCGGGCGCGGTCAAGCTCGACGGCGGCGGCGCGGCGCTGGGCGTCGGCCACGGCCAGCGCCACGGACGCGGTCTCCAGCTCCTCCTCGCTCACGGCCCCCTGGGCGAAGAGCGCCTCGGCACGTTTGAGGCCGTGTTTGGCCTGTACGGCGTTCGCCTCACGCAGATCCACCTCGGCCTTCGCCGCCGAGACCGCCGCGTCTAGGAGTCGCCGGTCGAGCCGCGCCCGTCGTCCGCGGCGCGGCTCTGCCACCACCACACGCCGCCGCCGATGCCCACCAGGGCGAACAGGCCGACCCACAACGACGCTCTCATGCTGTTGACCTCGGGGTGATGGATCCCCCATAGCCCACGAGGGCCGGGAGATCCCACCCGCTCGGCGCGCTCAGGCGCCGATCAGCAGCCGCCGGGTGCGCTCAAGCCCCAAGGACAAGAAGAGCGTCGGCAGCCGAGGCCCCGTCTCTTTGCCGAGAATCAGCGTGTAGAGCGCCTTAAAGAAGGCGCGCTGGGCCACCTGCAGCTCGGGCGTAGGCTTGACATCTCGGGGCAGGCCGAGGAGATCCTTGGGCACGCCGTAGACCTGCTCGGTGAGCCCGCTGAGGCTCCAGAAGTCGCCCAGCCGCTCGGCGAGGAGCGCCACACCCTGTGCGGTCTGCGGATCCAGCGCCCCGTGGGCCTCGGCGTCGAACTCCGCACGAACGTTCAGCCGCTCATCTTCAGGCAGGCAGTTCTCTACCCAGCCCATGGCGCAGGCCAGCCGGGGCTGAATCTCGGCCTCAAGCGTGGCGGCGTCGGGGGGATCGTCGACGTGGTGAGCGACGATGCGGAGGATCTGGTCGAGGCGGCCTTCAGTCATGTCGGCGGACGACCACAGAAGACGGAACGGCACCGCACGTTTGATGTGCGCGACGGGGCCCGCCGAGGTGGCCAGGGACCGCGCCAAGATGCCTTGGGTGACCTCGTCCGCGCCCTCGGCCCGGGCCTTCTCGCAGAAGGCGTCCCACTCGTCATAGGCCCGCCAGATCTCCGAGCCGAACTCAATGGTGAACTTGGTGCCCACGGCGCGGCGGATGTACAGCCAACGAAGCAGCGCGGGCTCGATGAAGCGCAGGGCGAACTCGGGGGTGGCGTTTGTGCCCGCCGAGGAGCTGATCTTGGTGCGCCCGGCCATGCCGACGAAGCCGTAGCCGACATAACAAGGCGCGGTCACGCCGTAGATCGTGGGGGCGATGTCGCAGCCCACGGTGTACGAGCCGCCGGGGGTGGAGTGGTCCTCGCCGCCGGGCTCAAACACCACGCCCTCATAGGCCCAGCGCATCGGCCAGTCCACCTTCCACACGAGCTTGCCCGGGCAGCGCTCACCGAGCACAAAGCTGCGCTCACCGTGCTCTACGCAGCGGTAGGTGATGGTGTCGCTGGCGTCGTCGTAGGCGGTGACCTGGGTGCAGTCTTTGTTGCAGACCTCGCAGTACACCTGAAACGGCCAATACTCGGCGCGGCGCTCGTCCAGGGGCTTGTCTTGGAGCTTCTCGGTCTGGTACTTGGCCAAGATGTCGAAGATCTCAAAGCGGCGGCGTAAGGCCGTGCGGATGCCCTCCACATAAGCGCCAGCGCGGTACATCTTCGACTGGCGCACCCAGCGGGGCTTGATGCCGAGGCGGGCGCAGGCCTCCTCAAACTCGGTGATGAACCGTGTGGCCCAAGAGTCGTACTCGCCGAAGGGATCGGGGATCTCGGCGATGGGGCGGCCGATGTGCTGCACGAAGCTCGGGTCGATGTTCGCCGGGACCTTACGCAGGCGGTCGAAGTCGTCCCAAGAGTGGTGGTGGATGACCTCGTGGCCCCGGCGGCGGAGCTCTTCAGCGACGAGGTGGGTGGTCATCACCTCGCGCAGGTTGCCCAGGTGAATCGGCCCCGAGGGGCTGATGCCCGACGCGCAGACGATGGGGCGTTTGTCACCGACGAAGGCGAGCACGGTGTCGGCGGCCTGGAGCACCCAGTCTCCAGACTTCTGGGCCTTGGCCTTGGGGGCGCGGGGGTTCTGGGGCAGCTCGTCGGACACTGGGGCTCCTGGTGTTCTTGGCCGAGCCTCCTAACCCGGCGGGCGGAGCGTAGGCGAGGCGCCGCAGCCCAGACGCGGATACATTGCGGGGCCCTGGAGGTTCTTCATGTCTCGTGCCCTGCTCTCGCTGCTGCCCCTGATCTTCGCCGCCGCCTGCACCAAAGGCGGTGACGACTACACAAGCGAGGACACCGCCGGGAATCCGCCCTTCACCGCCAGCCTGCCCAACGGCGGCTGCGGCCTCCCGGAGTACGGCTGGCGCTCGGATGAAGACTTGGGCGAGATCGTCGCCTGGGAGGAGCTGCGGGATCTGAGCTTCACCGCTGAAGCGCTCAACGCCACGCTCAGCTCTTTTGACATGGGCGCCTTGGCCACGGCCACCTACGACGTCGAGGTCTACCGTGTGCGGTACGTCACCCAAGACAAAGGCCAGCGGGTCGAGGCCACGGCGCTGTTGAGCTTCCCCGTCGATGACGAGGAGGACGCCGTGCTCATCGCCCCGACGATGTTGTGGATGCACGGCACCACGGGCTTCACCGATGAGTGCGCGCCCTCGGCGCTGGGTGTAGAGGGCGCTCTGTTCAACATCGTCTTCTCCGGTCACGGCTTCGTCGTCGCCGCCCCGGATTATCTGGGCATGAACGGCTTCGGAGACCCCGCCGAGGCCCTGCACCCCTACGTCGTCGCCGAGCCCACCGCCGTCGCCAGCCTCGACGCCGTGCGCGCGCTCTACCGCTTCTCTGAGGACGAGGCCAACCGCCTCAAGAGCCAACCATCCGCCGATCTGGTGATGTGGGGCGTGTCTGAAGGCGGCTTCGCGGCCTTGTGGGCCGACCGCTACGGCGAGGCCTACCTGCCCGGCCACCGCATCAACGGCGTCGTCGCCGCCGTGCCCGCCACAAACCCCCGCGCCTTGGCCAAGCTCGGCGTGACCACCTACGGCGACACCAGCCTCGCCATGGCCGCGTCGTTGGCCACACAGAACCTCTGGTACGGCGAGCCCGCGCCGCTCTCCGACGCGATCAACGACGACGCCCCGGGCTACCCCGCCACGTCCCTGCTCACCGAGCTCGGCGCGTCCTGCTCCCCCGACGTGCCCGAGCAGGTGGTGAGCGTCGAGACGCTCTTTCAGCCCGCCTTGATCGACGCCTTGGTCAACGACACGTCCTTTGAGCCCTGGAGCTGCTACCTCCAGCAAGGCGCCGTGGCCGGCAGCGCCATCCCCCGGGGGTCAAACGCCCCGGTGCTCATCATCACCTCCGAGCTAGACGACCTCGCCCAGGCCGCCCCGGTGCATGACGACATCGCCCCCTTGTGCGCGGAGGGCTACAACATCGAGCACATCCAGTGCGCCGGGGCGAGCCACGTCAGCGGCGCCGTGGACTCATTGCCCTACCAGCTTGAGTGGCTAAAGGCCCGGGCGAACGGCGATGAGACCACGGGGAGCTGCGCAGCCGAGGCGCCGAGGGACTGTTTGGCGTTGTGATGGGCCCGGCGGCGGCCACACCCCACACGGTCAGCCGCCGCCCTCGATAAGCCACTCCTCTTGGGCGTCAAACACGCCCTGCATCCCGTCGGAGAGGGCGCCGGTCATGTCTTCGTCATCGAGGCCGCCGATCTCCGTCTCTTGCCACGAGACCTGGTAACGCAGCGCCCCATCCTCATAGGGCAAGAACAGATCGATGGAGTAGCCCTGCAGGATCCAGAAGTTCTCGCCGCCCGACGCGCTGTCCACATTCCACGACCGGGCCAGGAGCGCGCGCTCACCGTCTTCAGTGAGCGCCCAGCGCAGCTCTTTGCGTAGGGTGTAGAGCACGGTGATGCTCAGGTATTTGCGCTCGACCTGGGCTTCCGTGCGGAGGATGGGGCAGGTCTCCGCCACAAAACAGTCGAGATCGCCCTCAAGAATGACTCGGTCATACCGATCCGGCGACGAGGGCTCCACCGGGGTGCCATCGGGCAGGGTGAGGTGCGCGAGGTGGTCCACAGGCGGGAAGGCCGAGGCGAAGAGGATGCCGACGCCGACGGTGTCCGCCGGGTCGCGGTCATGCTCGACGAGCTCCTCCACCACGTCCCGGGTGAAGGGGTCCACCACAAACGAGCGGTCGTCAGGCTTGGCGTCGAGGTCGACCTGGCCGGTGAAGGTGAACAGGTTCGTGACCCCCGCCTCTAAGGCCGCCGGGTCTTCGTCGGGCCAGCGGGCGTAGAAGTACGACGAGAGGTCCTGCAGCGCCTCCGGGGCCACCACGGGGCCACCGCAGGCGCACAGCATGAGCAGAGGGAGGAGGGGGAGCCGTGGAGTTGACCGCATCCAGAGAGCATACACCAAGGGCCGGGCCCTGCGTGGGCTCAGAGCAGGATCATCTGCAGGGTGGGGCCCACCTTCACCTCTAGGCGCTGGCCGCCCTGGTGAAAGTCGCCGTCGATCATGTAGCCCAAGGGCTCATCGGCCTCGATGACGACGCCCTCGGTGACGGCCTCTAAGATGTTCGGGTTGTCGATGGGCCGGGCGCGGAAGATGTTCCAGAGCTGGCGGATGAGGTCCATGGGCTCACAGGCGAAGCCCAAGGCGTGAAGTTTGCCCGGGTGCTGCAGGGCTCGAAAGAAGGGGCGAAAGCCGAGGCCGATGTCATCGACGCTGCCCACGCCGACGGTCAACCAGCGTGTGGGCGCCCAAGGCGCGCCGTTTACCGAGACCCGGGCGTTCACCGGGGCGAACACGCGGCGGGTCAACGCGCCGTTCACCAGGGCCGAGAGCACCCCTTTGACCACGAGCTTTGTGGCAGACCACGGCGAGGGGTCGTCGTCTTCGTAGTACACCTCCAAAAACTTGGAGATCGCGCCATTGCCGAACAAGAAGCCGGCCTTGTCGCCGACGACCAAGAGCGAGCGCTGCGCGAGCTGAAACGGCGCCTGGGTGTGGTAGGTGTCCACGAGGCGGCCCAAGAGGTCATCCGGCGAGCCCCGCACGCCGAGGCCCGAGGCCACGGTGTTCATCGTGCCGCCGCGCAAAAGCGCGATCTTGGGCAGGGGCGCGTCGCCGTAGACCCGCAGAAGCGCCGAGAGCACGACGTGGTTGGTGCCGTCGCCGCCGTTGATCGCCAGCACGTCGATCTCGCGGTCGCGGAAGTGCTGGATGACCTTCTCTAAGGCGTCGAGGTCGGTCGGCGCGGCCAGGGCCCCACGCTCCCCGAGCACATAGGCGAGCTGCGCCTGCAGGCCGGGGTTCTTCCGGTTTCGCCGGGAGCGCGGGTTGGTGACGACGCCGATGCCGCTCATACACACCTCAGCGGCGCGACGACGCGCCGAAGCGCCGATGATACAGGAGCCGCCCACCCCCGCGCCAGGGCTCTCCATGATCGTGCTCATCACCACCGACCGTCGCCCCGGCCTCGGCCACCACGACTCCCCCCGAGTCCGCCCTCGGCGAGATGAGTCCTTCGTGAACGAGGCCTACGTCCACGCCGTGCGCGCCGCCGGGGGCGTGCCCCTGCTCGTGGCCCCGGGCGAGGCCGACCTTGATGAGCTGCTGTCGATCGCCGACGCCGTGGTGATCACCGGGGGCAACCTCGACATCCACCCCCACCACTACGGCGCCCTCGTCGCCGCGCGCCTGGACACCCCCGACGAGCGCCGCACACAGAGCGAGCTGGCCCTCGCCCGCCGCTGCATTCAAGACGGCGTGCCCGTGCTCGGCGTCTGCGGCGGGATGCAGGCCCTCGCCGTGGCCGCCGGGGGCACCCTCATCCAAGACATCCACACCCTCGTCCCCGACGCCTTGGAGCACGAGCAGCCCACCGACCCCGCCGAAGGTTGGCACAGCCTCCGTGTGGAGTCGAGCGCCCTGCGCCTCGTCCTGGGCCGCGCCCCCGTAGTGAACTCCACGCACCATCAGGCCGTGGACGACCCCGGGCCGTTCCGCCCGGTGGCTTGGGCGCCGGATGGCGTCATCGAGGCGATGGAGCTGCCGGGGCACCCGTTCTGCACGGGGGTGCAGTGGCATCCGGAGCTGCTGGGGGTGCAGCCGTATGCGCTGATGGTGGA
>JAKLKE010000122.1 GCA_023150775.1 Myxococcota bacterium | reverse complement strand
GAAGGACGAGAGGCCGAGCCACACCTCGCCTTGGGCCAGGGCCGTCCAGCGCAGAGGGGAGTCGTCGAGGCGCGCGCGCCAGGCGCGGTCGAGGGCCTGGGCGTCGTCGCCAGTCACCGCACGAAACGCCGCGGGCATCGGCCGACCGGCGGCGAGCTGTTTGACCAAGGCGGGGATCACCTCGTCGCCGTGGCGCTCGGTCAAGAACGCGATGAGATCAGCGGACTGTGCATAAGCGAGGTTGGCCCGCACGGCGTCTACGGGGAAGCCGCGCTCGATGTCTTCTAGGCCCAAAAGGCCGCCGCCGAGGCTGCCGCGGGCGATGGTCTGAATCGTCTCGGGGCCGTACTCTCCGGCGACGACCTGGGCGAGCCCCTCTTGAAGCCAGCGCGGCACCGGGCGCGGGCCGAAGGCCTGGCCGAGCAAGACGTGCACGATCTCGTGGTCAAGCACCTGCTCTAAAGGGTCGGAGGTGCCGGGGCGAAGGCGCGGGGCGCGCAAAAAGATGAGCGAGCGGTGGGGCCAGGCCGTGCCGTCGGCCCAGTCTGGGGGGTGGCCGGGCTGGAGCGCCGAGAAGTCCCGGGCTTGGTGGGCCAGGGTGATGATCATCGGGCGCCCAGCGCCGACGCCGAGGCGCGCGGCGATCTCGGGGACGGCGATGGCGGCGTGATCCGCGAGGCGGTGGGCCACCCGGGCGTCGTCAGGGTGGGCCCGCACGTCGGCGTACAGTCCATGCACGGTGAAATAGCCGTCGGGCAGGGGCGGCGCGGGCTCCAGCGTCTCGATGAGCCCTTGGTCATCCGTCGCAGGGCGCAGCTCTTGGGCCTCGGCCGGGATCGTGATGAGCGCCAAGGCGGCGACGAGCAGGAGCTTGAACCATCGAGTCATACGCACCTCATTCTCGGTCAAGCTACACGCGAAGCGCCCGGGGGGAAGCCCGGGCCGGGGAGTTCTGACGCGGCGGCCCAAGGCGGGACTCGGCGCCCCGGGCAAGATAGTGGTGCGGCGATGCTGTCCCCGAGCCCCACATCCAGCCCGCCGCCGACCCTCGCCCAGACGCTTGAAGACCGCGTCTTGTGGTGGTTTTTGGCCTTGGGGCTCTACCTGCGGCTCTTCACCTTGGCCCGCTGGCCCACGCTGTTGTGCCTCCGTGACGAGTGCACCTACCTCGCCCTCTCTCAGCGGATCCTCGACGGGGAGGGCATGACCCCGGCGGCGGCGGGCTGGCTGTGGGCGCCGGGCTACCCCGCGCTCTTGGCGCTGCACGAGCTCGTCTTTGGCGCGGCGGGTGGGCTACGGGTGACCCAGGCCTTGCTCTCGCCCTTGATGATTCTCCTCGCGGCGGCGCTGTGTCGGGCCTGGGCGGAGACCGAGGAGCAAGGTCGTCGGGCGGCCCGCTGGGTGGCGGCGCTCATCGCGCTCTCGCCGACGCTGACCTTCTTCTCGGTGCGTCTGTGGTCGGAGAGCCTCTACCTCACCGTCCTGCTCGGCGCGCTGTGGGCGCTCACCCGGGCCCGGGCGGTCACCGTCGGGCGTGGGCTGGGCCCGGCCATCGTCGCGGGGCTCTTGTTGGGCCTCGCCGTGCTCAGCCGCGGCGTCGCCCAGTACCTCGGCCCGCTCTTCGTGTTGGGGCTCTTGTGGGGTCGTCCCCGGGCGGGGGCGCCCCAGGCCGTCGCGCTCATCCTCGCGGCCACCCTCGCCGTGGCGCCGTACTCCGCGTGGGCCACAAAACGTTGGGGCAGCTTCACCCTCACCGACCGCACCCTGGGCCAGATGATGTGGCTCGGCGACAACAGCTTCCCCCCGGTCACCTTTGATCACGGCGTCGGCCTCACCGACCCGCAAGAGTTTGATCGGGTGACGGCGACGGGGCGCCCCCACTGCGAGTTCACCGGAGATCCCGCCGCCTGGGACGCCTGCGAGACCGCCGGGGGCAAGGCCTGGATCCGTGAGAACCCCGGCGAGTTCTTGCGGCGTGTGCCCCAGCGCCTCGCGCAGCTCATGAACCCCAACTCGTTCTTGACCCGGCACCTCGCCATGGGCCGCTGGGCGAGCCTGCCCCGTGAGGCGAGCCTTGGCCTCGCCGGGCTCACGGTGGGGTGGAGCCTCGCGGCGATGATGGGCGGCGCGGCGGCGTTGATCTTGCGTGGGCGGGGCTGGGCGGCGGCGCTCACGGCGTTGATCCTCGGCTATCACTGCGCGGCCATCGCCATCACCGCCGGGCTGAGCCGCTACCGGGTGCCCCTGGACGGCCTGCTCTTGTTGTGGTTGGCCTTGGCGCTCGGTGATCTGCCGGGCTCACGCCGGGTGTTCAGCGAGTCCCCGGCCCGGGGCGCGGCGGCGCTCTTCGTGGCCTTGATCCTCTTCGGCCTCGCCCTTCGATCCTTGGCGCCCGGGTTCTTGTAGAACGGGTGTATGATGGCGGGGGAGTCCCCATCACCCCCTCTCGCAAGGACTGCGATCATGAGATGTCTGCTGCTCGTTCCGGCCTGGGAGGTCGCGGAGATCTACTCTCCTGGCACGGCCGGGAGCCAGGTGAGCTTTCAGCACCCTGACGGCATCCTCAGCGTCGCGGCGTACCTCAAGGCCCAAGGCCACAGCCTGCGGGTGCTCGACGGCGCCTTCCGCGACCACGAGAACCTCCTCGCTGAGGTAGACCGCTTCGCGCCGGACTGGGTGGGCATCTACGCGAACACGCCTCTGTGGAACAAGGCGCAGCAGACCGCCAGAGACATCCGGGCGCGGATGCCCGAGGTGTTCATCTCCGTGGGCGGGCCCTGCCCCATCGCGTACCGGGCGCGCTGTCTGGACGAGTGTGAGGCGCTCGACGCCGTGGACATCGGCGAGGGCGAGCTCACGAGCGCCGAGCTGATGGAGCGCCTAGAGAAGAAGCAAGATCTCAAAGGCTTACACGGCATCGTCTACCGCGACCGCAGCACCCGGGAGATCATCGCCAACCCGCCCCGGGCGCTGATCAAGAACCTCGACATCCTGCCGCCCCCGGCGATTGAGCTCCTCGACTTCCGCGAGCGTTACGTCTCGCCGCCGGGCACCTACCGCCGCACGCCGATCATCAACGTGCACAGCTCACGCGGCTGCATCAACGACTGCACCTTCTGTTTTCAGCTCGGCGCGAACGTCGATCCAAAGTACGCCCGCACGATGCGGTATCGCAGCCCCGAGCACGTCGTAGACGAGATCGAGTCCCGGGTCAAAGAGTTCGGCTACAAAGAGGTGCGCTTCTTAGACGACATGTTTATCGTCGATCACAAACGTGTGCGCCGCATCTGCCAGCTCATCAAAGAGCGCAACATCGACGTGACCTGGTATTGCTCCAGCCGCGTAGACATCGTCACCCCCGACATCTTGAAGGAGATGCGCTCGGCGGGCTGCTGGGCGATTCTTTATGGCGTCGAGAGCGGCGTACAAAAAAACCTCGACATGCTGCGCAAACGCACCACCTTGGACCAGATCCGCGCCGCGGTGCGCTGGGCCAAAGAGGCGGGGATCAAGGTCTACACGCCCTTTATCTTCGGCATCCCCGGCGAGACCTTCGAGGAGGGCCTGCAGTCGATTGAGTTCGCGATTGAGCTTGATCCGTACATCGCGAACTTCAACACGCTCACGCCCTTGCCGGGCACGGATCTGTATGAGCAGGTGCAGCGTGAGGGCAGCTGGGAGAGCGACACCGACCACGCCACCTTCCAGCACGCGGCCTATGTGCCCTCGACGATGACGAAGGACCAGCTCATCCAGCTTCGGTCCATCGCGTTTAAGCGGTTTTATGGGCGGCCCAAGTACGTGGTGCGGCGCCTACTCGACATCCGCACACGCTCGGACGTGCGGGCCCTGCTCTCTGGCGCGCAGTCGATGGCGCACATCTTCCTGAACAAGAACATCTTCAACCCCGATCTGTTCATGAAAGCCCCCGGCGACCACTGAGCGGCCCCAACGATGCCTCCCCACAGCGCTCATGAAGAGCCGGTCTCGTCCCCGACAGGCGAGCAGACACGCCAGGATGGCCGCCCGCCGAGGCTGAGCGTGGTCATCCCGGTGTACAACGGCGCGGCCACCTTGGCGGCGTGCCTGGGCGCGCTTCGGGGCTCGACCTGTCAAGACCTTGAGCTCATCGTGGTGGATGATGGCTCCACAGACACGAGCGTCGCCATCGCCGGGGCCCACGGGGCGCGGGTGATTCAGATGGAGCGGAACGGGGGCCCGGCGCGGGCGAGAAACCGCGGCGCGGCGGCGGCCAAGGCGCCGATCCTGTTCTTCACCGACGCTGATGTGGCGGTGCTGCCCGAGACCGTCGCCAAGATCCTCAGCCGATTTGAGGCCGACCCAGACCTCGACGCGCTCTTCGGCAGCTACACCTTAGAGACCCCCGACCCGGGCTTCTTCTCGATCTACAAGAACGTCGTGCACCACTACACCCACCAGACGAGCCGCGAGGAGGCCGCGTCGTTCTGGACGGGCTGCGGCGCCGTCAAGCGGGCGGCGTTTGACGCTGTGGGCGGGTTTGACGAGGGGTATGGCGGGGCGACCATCGAAGACATCGAGCTCGGCGGCCGACTGTACGCCGTCGGGCGCAAGATCCGGCTGTTTAAGGACGTTCAGGCCACCCATCACAAACGATACACCTTTGGCTCGCTGCTGATGTCCGACGTGTTCAACCGGGCGATCCCCTGGACGGCCTTGATGCTGCGCCGCACGGGCCCCCGGAACGACCTGAACACCACCCGGTCGAGCGCCATCGCCCTGCTGACGGCCTACACCCTGCTCTTGGGCGCGCTCCTGGGCCTCCTCTGGCCGCCGGGCTGGCTCTTGGCGGCGGTGAGCGCGCCGATCTTCTTCCTGTGTAACCTGCCTTTTTACCGCTTCTTGTGGTCGGCGAAGGGGCCGGGCTTCGCCGTGACGGGCGTGGCGGCGAACTACTGGTTTTACCTCTACAGCGGCGTAGGCTTCTGGCTTGGCGTCGGAGCGCACCTCCGCTGGCGCCTGCGCCAAGGGCGCTGATCCTTCGGGCTTGGGGCCTGTCAGAGCTAGGTCAACGGGCGAGCCTTGGCCCCTGCTTCGCCGCCAGACAAGATAGGGGACGGGCATGACGGTGACCTCTCTGGCGGCTCGGATCCTGCTCCTGTTGACCCTCTCGGCGCCGATGGCCTGGGCCGGGGAGGTGCGTGTGCTCAACGAGGCGCCGCTCCTCGCCGATGGCGCGGGGGAGCTGCGTGTGCTCCTGGTCGTGCCGGGCCTGCAGCCGAGCGACCGCGTGAAGCTCAAGCCCGCGGAAGGTGAGCTTGTTGCGATGCAGCAAGACGGTGAGCGCCTCGTCGTCACCCTGCGCCCGCCCCAGGCTTACTCCGACGGCACGCTGCGGCTCACCGTGTCCGTGCGTGGGGCGATGAAGCTCGACGAGGACGTGCTGATCCCGCTGCACCCGCCGCACAAGGCCCAGGTGGGGCTCAGCTTCTCCCCGGAGACCTGGACGGCGGGGCAGAAGGGCGCGGTGACCGTCACCTTGAAGCCCGAAGGCAGCCACCCGCTCCCGGCGACGGCCCGGCGCTACGCCGTCGCGGCGAGCCTCGGCGTGGTCTCGGCGCTCAAGGCCAACCCGGACGGCAGCTTCACCGCCACCTGGACACCTCCCGCCAAGATCACCGGCCCGGTGAACGTGGTGTTCACGACGACAGACCTCACCGCCCCGGACGTGGTGCACGGCCTCAGCGTGTTTCCGGTGATGATGAAGCGGCCCCAGGTCGTGAGCGCCACGCCGGGCAGCCGCAACACCCTCGTGGTTGGCGAGACGCCCTACGGCCCGGTTGACGCGGGCGCAGATGGCAAGGCCTCGTTCTCCGTGCTGATGGACCCTCGCGCGCCGACGGCTACCCTGCAGTCGGTGGACAACAGCGGCAAACGAACGGACAGCGTCGTGCCCCTCGACGTCGGCGGCGGGCCGATCTTGCTCTTCGCGCCCCTGAGCAGCGCCGTGCCCGCCGGGCAGACCGTGAGCCTGTGGGTGGCCGCGCTCAAGGCCGATGGCACGCCTTGGTCGGACGTGCCGCCGCGCATCGATGGCCTCGCTGATCCTGTGGTGGAGGGCAAAGGCTGGTTTCGCTACACCGCGACGGCGCCCCAGGCGCTTGGCCCGTGGACGCTCAACGCGGCGATGGGGGAGCAGAAGGCGAGCTTGACGCTGCAGGTCATCGACCCGCCGTCGATCGTCTCGCTCACCGCCAACCCCCGCACCCTCGGCGAGGGCGCCGGGGAGATCAGCGTCACGGCCACGGCGAAGAGCGCGGCGGGGGTGGCCCTCACCCAGCGGCCGCTCGTGTGGAGCGCGGACGGCCTCACGCCCGTGGGCCCGCCCAAGGCCAACGGCGACGGCACGGTCACCCAGAAGTACAAGGTCAGCGCGAGTCAGCAGAGCGCCCGGGTGCTCGCCCGGCTGAGCCTCAAGCCCACGGGGCTGGCGACGGCGCGGGTGGTCGCCTGGCCCCTTCGCCCGGGGGTTCCCGCCGATGGCCAGAGCGTCGTTGAGCTGGTCGTGCTCACCGTCGACGTCTGGGGGATGCCCGTCCCGAACCAGACCGTGGCGTTGACCGCGCCGCTGGGCGACGGGGCCTTGGCGCCGACCGTAAAGACGGACGCCCAGGGCCTCGCCGTGGTGCGGTATCGCGCCGGTACCCAGCCCGGCCCCGCCCGGGTGCGCCTCGACGCGGGCGGCGTGGTCGGTGAGCTGATCCTGTGGCAGACGGCGCCTGGCGAGGACGCCCCGGTGCTCCCCGCCCTCGGCGACGCCCAAGACTTCGCGGCGCTGGAGCTTCAGCAGCGCGGCGCGTCGACGCTTCGGCTCACCCGGGTCGGCGCCGACAGCGGGCCCCCGGCGGCGGTGAGCGTCGCGACGGTGCCCGGCTACACGACCCCCGGCGCGGCGGTGCTCGTCACCGTGCGGGTGCTCGACGCCCAGGGCAAAGCGGCGGTGGGGGAGCCCCCCAAGATCACCGCGTCCATCGGTACCGTAGGCGTCTTGAGCGACAGCGGTGACGGCAGCTACTCCGTGCCCGTGCAGCTCCCGCCGGGGCAAGACGGCCCGCTCACGGTGACCGTGTCCGTGGGCAGCGCCCAGGGCGCGGCGAGCGTGCCCACCCTGGCGTCGTTGGGCGGCCCCGAGGCCCTGGCGAGCGGCGGCGGGGTGCCGAGCGGCGGCGGCGGAAACACCGGCGGCGCGCGCCCGAGCGGCGGTGGTGGCGGCGGCGTGGCCCCGAGCGGCGGTGGCGGCGCTCGACCTGCGGGTGGCGGCGGCGGCGGGCTCAACGACGACGCCCGGCTGAGGATGCGCGCGAGCGCCTTTGAGATGGCCTACCTTCAAGAGACCAGCTCCTCGGGCCTCGGCGCCGCGCCCTTGGGCGCCGCGTTCTCTGCGTTGCCGCCGAGCGGGGCCGTCGGCGCGGGCCTGTCCATGGAGATCTGGCCCACCCGCGGGGCCTTGGGCATCGACGCCCGCACCAAGCTCGGACTGTATCGGGTGTCTGTCGGCGCGGGCATCGCCGAGGTCAAGCTCATCGACGCCGTGACCCCGACCCAGCTCGGCCTGCACTACCGGATCCGCACCCAGAGCCCCGTCTCGTTCTTTGTGGGCGGCTGGGGCTCACTCACCGACACCCTCCTGTTTGAGTTTGAGACGCCGGCGCGGGCGTCCGTCGCCGGGGTGAACCAGCTCGTCTTCGGCGGCCGGGTCGGCGGCGGGCTGATGATCGAGACGGATCGGGTCTACGCCCGGATTGAGGTTGGCGAGAGCTTCACGCCCCTGCCTTCGGTCACCCACGCGGCCTTCACCTTGGACGTGCTGCGCAACAACTCAAACGCCCTGTGGACCTTCGGCCTCGACTACGACCGCCACAACCTGAGCCTCACCGTGGGCGAGGGCGCGCTGGAGGACACGGTGACCGTCTCGGCCCAGCAGATCACCGCCATGGCCGGCCTTGGGATGGCGTTCTGATCATGGTCAGGCCCACCCCGCCGATTGGCGACTACACTCTACACGACCGCCTCCTCGGAGCCTCCATGCGCCTGCTTCTGCCGCTCGGTCTCCTCAGCGTCGTCGCGGGCTGCGCCGCGCCGGTGCAGTTCACCTGCCTGGACTCCGATCCCCTCTGTGAGATCGTCGCCGTGCTCTCCGACGAGCGCCCCGCGGCCACGGGCGTCGACATCGTCGGCCTCGCGGCCTACCAAGGCGTTGAGCACTGGATCTTGAAGGACGGCGAAGAGATGGTGGACGAGGTGCGCCTCGTCGCCGGGCGTGAGACGGTCTTCCGGGTGTTCATCGAGCCCCACGACGACTTCGTGAGCCGGGAGATCGCCGCCCGGGTCTACGTCTTCCAGGGCGGCAAGCTCGCTGGGGCGGGCCAGGCGAACCTCGCGCCGCTGGGCCTCTCCAGCGAGACCGACCTCGCCTCGACGATCAACGTGCGTATCCCGGGCTCGGCCATGGACGGCGAGGCCACGGTGCAGGTGGAGCTCGTCGAGGCCAGCGCCACGGCGAGCGGCCCCGAGCGTGAGGGTGAGTCGGTGTGGCCCGACGGCGACCCGCACCCCTTGGTGGTTGAGCAGAACGGCGAGCTGCTCCGGGTGTACTACGTCCCCGTTATTCAGAAGGACGGCGACACCGAGTACGCCCCCGACATGAGCGAAGATCACGTCGAGTCCATCCGGCGCCAGATGTGGGCGGCGTTCCCGGCCAAAGACGTCGAGCTTGAGATCGGCGAGGACTACGTCCCCAGCTACCTCATCAGCGACAACAACGCCTGGTCCACCCTGCTCAACGAGATGGTGAACCTGCGCTCCGACCCCGACCGCGCCGTCGAGCCTGACCAGTACGTCTACGGCGTGTTCTCCCAGTCCGTCGCCTGCAGCGGCTGCCCGGCGGGGCTCAGCTACTTGGCCTATAGCGACAACGCCGACTATAGCCGGGCGAGCATCGGCTACGACAGCCCCGACGCGGGCACGATGGTGCACGAGGTCGGCCACGCCCATGGCCGCGAGCACTCTCCGTGTGGCGGCGCCGCGGGCCCCGACCCGAACTACCCCCACGAGGGCGCCATCATCGGCGTGCGCGGCTACAATCTGCTCTCGGACACGCTCTATGAGGCCGACACGGTCTTCGACTTCATGTCGTACTGTTGGCCGGCTTGGTCGAGCGATTACACCTGGGAGGCGCTCTTTCAGCGCATCAAGGGCGTGAACGCGCTGTACAACGCCGCGCCGTCAAACGCCCGCCTGGCCAACACCGCCCTGCGCCCGCTCTTCCTGAGCGCGGACGGCGAGCTGAGCTGGGGTGAGCCCCTGCGCGGTGAGCTCTCCCCGGCGGGCCTCTCGACGTCGGTGGAGCTCCTCGACGAGCTCGGCCTGCCCGTGGCGGTGCTCGACGCGGTGTTTGTGCCTTATGACCACCTCCCCGGCGGCATGATCCTCATGCCCGACCCCGGCGCGGGCCGGGTGCGTGTGGCGGGGCGGCTCTCTCCGGCGCTGTGAGCGCCTAAGGAGCCAGCGGGTCAGGCCCGAAAATACTCCAGGTGCGGCAAGAGCTTAAACTCCCGCGCCTCCACCACCTCACCCAGCACCTCGATCCGCCGCTCGGAGACCGTGCCTCCGGCCCACATCGCGGCGTTGAGGTAACGGATACGCTCGGGGTTCAGCCCCATGAGCCGGGCGCAGGTGGCGTCTACGGCGGGGCACTGGTCACCCATGACGAGGCAGCCCATCGGCACGGCCTCGCCCTTGAGCGGGCCGTCGCCCTCCATTGCGACGACGCCATCGACGATGGCGAAGGCGGGCTTGAGCGTGGTCCACAGGTCAAACACGGCGTTGTGGATGCCCGCCCAGTGCAGCGGGTTCTTGGGCCAGCCGTACACCGCGCCGGGCACGACGCCGAACAGGTTCTTCATCGAGAGCGTCGCGCCAGCCCAGTGGTGGGTCTTCATCTTGGCGACGGAGACGAGGAGATCGGCGCCGACGGCGGTGCCCGCGAGGCGCAGGCGGCCGAGGCCGGTGTGATCGTGCAACAGCGTCACGTCCCGGGGGGGATCGACGTTGAGATCAACAAACGGCACGCCGATGTCTCGCAGCACCACGTCGAGGCCCGAGCCCTCGACCAAAAGCTCCGTGTCGCGGCGATGGCCGGGGCCCTCGGCGACGATGACCTGCTTGGCGCCCAGACGAAAGAAGGCCTCGGCGACGGCGCCGATGAGCACGGGGTGGGTGTTCACCGGGCGGTCGGGGTGGAACTCGACGAGGTTCGGCTTGAGCACCACCCGGGCGCCTTTGGCGCGCTGGGCCAGGGCGGGGTAGGTCGAGAGCACCTCTTGCACCGTGCGGCTCAGGCCGGGGCCGTAGTCCAGGACACGTCGCACGGTCACCCGGGCTTGGGGTTGGCTCAGCTCACGCCAGGCCAAGGCGCCCGTCGAGGCCACGGCGAGGCCAGCGGCGCCGCCGAGGAGCGCGCGGCGAGAGAGCGTGCTCATCGGCGCTCCAGCACAAAGGGGTGCGTAAGATCGGCGGCGGCGTGCAGAGCGCAGAGGCCCAAGGCGAGGCGGTCGAGGCGGGTGGTGGCCCCGCCGCGCTGCAGCCTCAGCGAGAGGCGATCGGGCAGGTCACCCAGGGGGGCGTCATGGGCGGTCAGGGCGAGCACGGCGAGCGATAGAGACGTCGTGGACTCCTCTTCACGCACCCGCAGCACCCGATCGAGGCCCCGAGAGACGGCGTCTGATGGGGGCAGCGCCATCACCGCCCAGGCCGTGACGCCCAGCTCACTCTCTAAGTCGGTGTCGAGCACCCGGGGGTTGCCGTAGTTCCAGCCGCCGTCGCTGCATTGGCGGTTGAGCAGCATCTTGCGGCCCTCCACCGCCCGGGGGTGCTCGCCCTGACCACAGGCGGCGAGGCTCAACAAGGCGTAGGCCGTGGGCTCGACCCACGGCGCGGTGCCCGGCATCCAGGACCAGGCGCGCAAGGTGGCGTCGTGGCCGAGCACGCCGTCTTCGTCCTCGACGACCTGGCTCTCGGCGCTGAGGATCTGTGTGACGAGGCGCTTCACCAAGGTGTCGGCGGCCTCGCGCTGGGGCTGGTGGCTGTGCAGGGCGGCGGGGAGCAGCAGGCCCGCCCAGCCCTCGCTGGCGGCGGTCAAGGCGCTGAGGCTGGGGGCGGCCCCGGCGGCGGCGGCCAAGACCGTGACCTCGGCGGCGGCGGGCTGGCCGGGCAGGTAGGGCCAGCCGCCGTCGGGGAGCTGGGCGTCACGCAGGAGCTTCATCAGCGCGGCGAGGTCCATCTCTTCAGGGTAACCACAGCGGGGCGGCGTTGACAGGCCCGCCTCACCCGGGGCAAGCTCATGGCCCGCCTCACCCCTCGGAGCCCCATGATCCCCGCCGGTCGCCGCGTGCTGTTTGTGTGTACGGGCAACATCTGCCGCTCTCCCGCCGCTGAGGCCATCGCCCGGGGCTTGGCTTCGGCCAACGGCCTCGTCGGCTGGACCTTCGACAGCGCCGGGACCTACCCCGGCCACGCAGGAGAGGAGGCCCAGCCCCACAGCCGCGCCTTGTGTACACGCCTCGGCTTCCCGATCACCCACCGCGCCCGGGGCCTACGCAGAACCGACGGCGCGCAGTTTGACCTGCTCATCGGCCTCGCCCAGGAGCATGTGCGCCAGCTCAAGGGCCACTTCCCCGAGCACGCCGGGAAGGTCTCCTTGATGCGGGACTGGGATCCGGCGAGCGTCGGCCTCGACGTGGAGGACCCTTACGGCGAGCCCTACGCCTCGTATGAAGCCATGGGCGAGGTGCTCATCCCCGCGATTCGGGGGCTTCTGAGCTTAGGGGTTTCTTCATCCAGCGGTGGGGGATCCCGGCGTCCATGAACGGCTCGCCGAAGAGCTCGTAGCCCAGGCGCAGGTAAAACGTGACGGCGCTCTCCTGCGCGGCGAGCTTCACGCCTTGGAGGCCTTGGGCTTGGGCCTCGGCCTCGATGCGCGCCATGAGCGCCGCGCCGACGCCTTGCCCCCGGGCGTCGGCCCGCACGGCCACACGCTCGGCCTTGGCGAGCTCGCCGACGAGGCGCATCCGGGCGGTGCCTACGGCCTCGTCCCCACGCCAGGCGAGCAGGTGTAGGCTCTCGCCGTCGCGGTCGTCCACCTCATCGGCCTCGGGCACGCCTTGCTCCTCGATGAAGACGATCCGGCGGAGGTGGAGGCACAGCGGGCGCTGGGCGAGGCTGGCGATGTGGACCTGGACGGGTGACATCGACCTATCCTATCTCGGAGCGCGCGTGGCTCAACTCTCAGAGACGCTTCAAGCGGACGTGGTGATCCTCGGCGCAGGCCTCGGCGGCCTCGGCGCGGCGCTCACCTTGGCCCAGGGCGGCGCCCGTGTGGTCGTCTTGGACGCTCGCGCCCCGGGGGAAGACGGCTTCTCTCGGGGCGTCGGCCTCGCGTTGGTGGGGACCGAGGAGCACCCGCACCACCTCGCCGGGGGCCTCGGACTTGAGCGCGCCGCCGAGTACGTCGAGTTCTCTCGGCGATCGGTCGTGGCCTTGGGGGCCTTGGGCGCGGTTCACCCCGGCCCGACCTTACGGATCGCCTTTGGGGAGCGGGAGGAGGGCGATCTTGTGGCCGGAGACGCGCTCGGCGAGACCTTGGGACTCGACCGATCGGTCTGGACCCAGGATCAGGTCGCGGCGCTGCTCGGCGGGCCCGCCCCCGGCGCCGCGCGGGCCTCGAAGGGGGATCTTCACGTCGATCCGGCGGCCAGCCTGAGCGCGCTTCGCCAAGCCGCGGGCGCGGCGGGGGTGGTCCTTCGTTACAACGCCGCCGCGCTCGCCGTAGAGGACGGGGCCGAGGGCGTCGTGGTCCGGGCGGAGGGCCTCAGCGTCCGCGCCTCGCTCTTGGTCTACGCCGCGGGCTGGGGCATGGTGGGGTTGGAGCCTTGGCTCTGGGACAAGCTGAGCCCCGTGCGCACCCGGCACATGGCCGCCGCCGCGCTGCCCGGCGCCCCGCGCCTCGGCGCGACCGCGCAGTATGGCCACCTGAGCTTCAGCGCCGGGGCCGACGGGGCCTTACGCTGGGCGGGGCTGCGCTGGGCCACGCCACACCTGGAGGTGGGGGAGACCGACGAGTCTGCGCCGACCCCGGCCATCGACGCCCGCCTCGACGCCGTTCACGCCCGCAGCTTGGCGGCGTTCGGGCCCAAGGTCGCGGCGTGGAGCGTGATTCACACCCACACCTGCGACAACTTGCCCTTGGTGGGGCCGCTGCCCGGCCAGCCTCGGCGCGCGCTGTGCCTTGGCTTTCGGGATCAGCAGGGGGCGTTGGCCCTGGAGTCGGGCCGCGCCTTAGCGCGAGGGATCCTCGGGGAAGATCCCGCGCTGCCGAGCTTCTTGTCGCCGAGCCGCCTCGTGTAGGGCCCGGCGATCAGCGACCGCCGCTCAGTTGTGCTGGCTGTGGTCGTGCTCGTGGTCGTGGCCTTCGCCCTCTTCGCCCTCTTCTTCGTCGTCGCCGAGCTGAACCAGCATGGCGTCGGCTTGGGCGCGAACACGCTCAAACAGCTCGGCGTCTTCGACCTCGCTGAACTCCTCGCTGCCGTCCTCAAGCTCGGTGTAACGGAAGATGAAGACGTCGAAGTTGTCGTCCTCCTCGTTCTCGAGCTGCTCGACGGGGCTGAGCAGCGCGAACATCTGCTCGGACTCTTCAACGAAGCCGAGGATGCCGAAGGTGACCTCGTTGCCGTCGCTGTCGATCAGCACCACGGTGCCGTCGTCGTCGGGGTCGGAGAGCTCCTCTTCGTCGTTGAGCTCGTCCTCGCGGCCTTTCACGTCAGACTCGTCCATCTTGTACTCCACTCGGAGGCCACAGAGCGGGACCAAGAATGGCCCGAAGCCGGCCTGTCGAACCCCGCTCTCTTAGGGTGTTGTGGGGCGAAGCGCACCCCGAGCGCGCGATTTTTGCAGGGCTGAGACGCCTCTGGATCAAAAACCCGAGGCGGGATCGTCCGTGGGCTGCCAGTACAAGGGGGCCTCGGGGCCACAGCTCGCGCCCATCGCGCTGAGCTGCTCGGCCACGGCGCGCGAACGATCCTCTAGCTTTCGAGCCAAACGTAAGGCCTCGTTTCGCAGCTCAAGCACCTGGCCTTCACCTTCAGGGTCGCCGCTCATGCGCTCTAAGATGTGGCCGAGGTGGGAGGCCAAGGCGGGCACACCGTCGGGGCGCTCGGCGCCGAAACGTTCGGTGAGCCAGGCGAGGTCGGCCATGTTGTTGTAGGTGAGATCCGACCATGAAGGATCAAAGGTCGTGCGGTCGCTATCGGGGGAGTTCTCTCGCGTCACGGCGACCTCCAGAGAACGACCAGATTAGCATCACTGGCGGGGGTGCGCCTGAAGAAGTGTGAGCGCGGGTAGACGACGAGACGTTCACCCCCGCTGAAAGAACGCCAGGGCCTGCTGGCAGCGGGCCAGGAGCGCGCCGTCTTCAGACCACAAGGCCGAGTCTTGATCGGCGTAGCCCGATCCTGCCCAGCGGC
>JAKLKE010000121.1 GCA_023150775.1 Myxococcota bacterium | reverse complement strand
TCATTCGGCGCGATCTTGGGTCAACCTCGACGGTCACCGCTTTCGCGATCTGAGCCCCTCACGATGACGTGGTGAGGGGGATGGTCAGAGAGGCTCTTAAGCCGGGTTCTGTGCCTCCTTCGGGTCGCCCCGTTGGAGGTGGTGTCCATTCGTCTAGGACCGGCGTTGCCGACGGCCTCAAGCAGTCTACCCCGGAGCGATAGCGGGCCGCTTTCTCCGACTTCGACCTTGCACCAAGTGGGGTTTGCCTGGCCGGCCTTGTCACCAAGACCGCCGGTAGGCTTTTACCCTACCCTTTCAACCTTACCCGGGTAAACCCGCCAGTCTGCGCCGCCGCCATGCCCCTGGGATCAGGGGGTTGCGCCGGACAGGTTCTGGAGCGCGCCCCTTCAAGAGACGCGCTGGCGGACTGCTCTCTGTTGCGCTTTCCTCCGCGTCACCGCGACCGGGCGTTACCCGGCACTCTGCCCTGTGGTGCCCGGACTTTCCTCCCGTCGTGCCCGAGAGCACGACCGGCGGACACCTGACCCTCTCCGACCGCCGCTCCATTAGCCCCGCCGTCGCCGCCCGGCAAGGCGCAGAGAGTGGCCGACCGCGCGCCCCTTCGCCTTGACGGCGCTTGCCTCCGCTTCTAAGGGGGACCGACCTGGAGGCGGTATGTCGTCGTTCGAGCGTGACTCGCTGGATTACCACTCAAGCGGACGCCCCGGAAAGCTGGAGGTCGTCCCGACGAAGCCGCTGCTCTCCCAGCGCGACCTGTCGATGGCCTACACCCCTGGCGTCGCCGAGCCCTGCCGGGAGATCTTCAAGAACCCCGACGCGGTCTACAAGTACACCGCCAAGGGCAACCTCGTCGCCGTGGTCACGAACGGCACCGCCGTGCTCGGCCTGGGCAACATCGGCCCCGAGGCCGGCAAGCCGGTGATGGAGGGCAAAGCGAACCTCTTCAAGAAGTTCGCCGACATCGACGTGTTCGACATCGAGCTCGACGCGAAGACGCCTGAAGAGGTCATCGCCGCGGTGAAGGCCATCGCGCCCACCTTCGGCGGGATCAACCTGGAGGACATCCGCTCTCCAGACTGCTTCTTCATCGAGAAGCGCCTGCAAGAAGAGCTCGACATCCCGGTCTTCCACGACGACCAGCACGGCACGGCGATCATCTGCTGCGCGGCCTTCCTCAACGCGCTGGAGGTCTCGGGCAAAAACATTGAGGACGTCAAGGTCGTGTTCTCCGGCGCCGGGGCGGCGGCCTTGGCCACGGCGAACCTCATGGTGAGCCTCGGCGTGCGCCGAGAGAACGTCTGGCTGTGTGACGTGAACGGCCTCGTGCACACCCAACGCACTGAGGACAACTTCCCCGAGAAGATGCTCTACGCCCAAGACTCCGAGCTGCGGCGCCTGGGCGACGTCATCGTCGGCGCCGACATCTGCGTCGGGCTCTCCGTCGGCGGGGTCATCACCCAAGACATGGTGCGGAGCATGGGCCACCACCCCATCCTCTTCGCCATGGCGAACCCCGACCCCGAGATCTCCTACCACGACGCCAAGGCCGCCCGCCCCGACGCCATCGTCGCCACGGGCCGCTCCGACTTCCCCAACCAGATCAACAACGTCTTGGGTTTCCCCTTCGTGTTCCGCGGGGCGCTCGACTGCCGCGCCAAACGGATCACTGAAGAGATGAAGATGGCCGCCGTGCGCGCCATCGCGGCCTTGGCCAAAGAGGACGTGCCGGACTCGGTGCTGCGCGCCTATGGCTTAGAGAAGCTCTCCTTTGGGCCCGACTACCTCATCCCCAAGCCCTTCGACCCCCGGGTGCTCACCTGGGTCGCCCCCGCCGTGGCCCAGGCCGCCGCGGACTCCGGCGTCGCCCGTGAGCCCATCGTCGATCTCGGCGCCTACAAAGACCGCCTGGAGCGCCTCATCGAGCGCTCCAAAGAGTTTGTGCGCCCGGTGATGAACCGCGCCCGGCTCTCGGACAAGACCATCGTCTTCCCCGACGGCGCCAACTCTCGGGTGCTCCGCGCGGCGCAGATCTTGGTGGACGAGCGCATCTGCCACCCCGTCTTGTTGGGCGAGGAGTGGAAGATCCTCCAGCGCGCCGAGCAGGGCAACATCGACATGCGCGGCATCTCGATCATCGAGCCCAACAACGGCGAGCTCTTTGATCCAGCGCAAAGGGTTCACCCGCCAGCGCGCCCGGCAGTCCATCCACAGCCCCACCTGGTTCGGCTGCATGATGGTGCGTGAGGGCCTCGCCCATGGCCTCGTCGGCGGCTTAGAGACGGCCTACGCCGTCACGATGCGCCCGGCCTTGCAGACCATCGGCGCCAGCCCCACCGCCGGGGCGGTGTCCGGCGTCTACGCCATGCTGTTCAAGAATCGCCGCCTGTTCTTCGGCGACTGCACGGTGAACACGAACCCCGACGCCCGCACCCTGGCCGGCATCGCCATCAACACCGCGTCTGTGGCCGAGAGCATGGGCTACACGCCCAAGGTGGCGCTGTTGTCGTACTCCGACTTCGGCGAGCACAAGCGTGACCCGGACGTGATCAAGGTCCGCGAGGCCTTGGCGATCATCCGCGAGCGCCGCCCAGACCTGCAGGTCGACGGTGAGCTTCAGGCCGATACCGCCGTCAACCCCAAACGTGCGACGGAGCTCTTCCCCTTCTCGCGCATCTTGGGCGACGCGAACGTGCTCGTCTTCCCCAACCTCGCCGCGGCGAACATCGCCTACAAGCTCCTGCGCGACTTAGGCGGCGCCACGGCCATCGGGCCGATCCTCGTCGGCCTCAACAAGCCCGTCAACGCCTTGGCCTTGGGCAGCGACGTGAGCGACATCGTCAACATGACCGCGCTGACGGTCCACCAGGCCGTCAGCTTAGAGGGGCCGCGCTGAGCGTGAGCCCTCTCTCCCTTCGACCCCCTCCCGATCCCCGGAGCGACCCCCTTCATGTCTGAGAAGATCAACAAGCGCCTCGCCGAGTCCCTCGCCAGCGGCGCCACCCTCCCCGAAGTCCCCGGCTACGACCAGGCCGCCGCCTGGCTCAAGGGAGAGGGCGCGGGCCTTGAGGGCCTCGATCACGAGCTCGCCTTGGCCGCCGTCGAGGCCGCCGTGAAGCAGAAGAACGGCGCGCGTCTGCTGGAGCTTGAGTCGGCCTCCAAGGCCCTCAAGAAGGCCGGTCGCGCCGGGCTGCACCGCCTGCGCTCGGCGGGGGTCGTCGTCGAGGAGGCCAAACGCCAAGGCACGGTGTTCACCCTGGGCCGCGACGAGGAGATGCCGCCGCCCCGGGCCGCGCTGACGCCGCTCTCCCCCGAGGGTGAGTTCCAGTTCGCGCTGATGTTCACCGACAGCGAAGGCAGCTGCGCCGTGATCGGCATCGGCGGCGGCGCCGCTGGGGTTCACAACCTCCAGCACGGCCACCTCAGCCGGTCGTCGGGCCGCGGCATGTGGAGAGACCTCATCGGCAACCCCGAGTCGCCGCTGATGGAGGTCCCCTTCCTCAACGCCCTCTCCGTGGTGCTGCCGGTCATCGCCGAGCACGCCGCCAAGAGCGGCGAGGCCCCGCACGAGTGGTCCCACTTCATCACCCACGTCCCCGGCGAGGTGTTGGCCGCGGCCCAGCTCCACGAGCCCTTCGGCGCCTTGCCCGAGGGTTACGATCCCGAGCTCCTCGCTGACACCGAGGTGGTGTCCAACCACCCCTTCTTCGCCGCTTGGCCCGTGAGCCGCGCCGCGTTGACCGCGGGGATGTCCGCCTTGCCGCTCCTGTTCGGCGGCGCCCCCGAGGGTGAAGAGGCGGGCCCCAGCCTCGACAAGATCATCGCCGAGGCCGCCGCCTTGGTGTTTGAGGAGGACGCCGTGCGCCTGGACTGGGCCCGCCGCGCCCGCTGGGCGGGGATGCTCGCCGACGCCATCCAGGACGAGACCTTGGCCCGGGTCGCCCGCAACCTGGCCGTCGCGATTGAGAGCGGCGTCGAGTCCTCGGCCTTGCCCCTGGCCCAGCAGACCGCCATGCAGCAGATCATCGCCGGGATGAACTACGCCACGCAGAACATGAACCTCGGCGACATGATGGGAGAGGCCGGTGAGGCCGGTGAGGCCCCAGCGCTCAGCCAAGACAGCGACGAAGAGGCCAGCCCCGAGGCCAACCCCTGATCCGATGAGGCCAAGATGCTCCTCCCCCTCGTGATGTTCGCCTGCTCCCCAGATCCATCGCCCGCGCTCTTGTTGGCGGTGGATCGTGACGAAGACGGCGAGTACCGCGTCGCCCCGCGCCCGATCCCTGAGCTGAGCGACGCCCAGCACATGGAGGGCTCGCTCGGCCACGGCTACCGAGGGGGCCGCATCGCCATTGAGCTGTTCAGCGACGACATGGGCATCCGGTACGACGAGGGCGGCCGGATGGACCTCGACTACGACGTCATAGACGACGTGGCCATCCCCATGGACGAGGACGGCCTCGTCCTTTGGACCTACTACCACACGCTCTCCCAGGTGCGCGCCGACCTCAACGGCCTCGGCGTCGACACCGAGCCCGTCTGGCCCATCGACTTCGCGTACCAGCCCGCCTTTGTGGGCATGGACTTCACCAGCGGCGAGAACGCGGCGTACCTCGGCAGCGGCGTTCACCTCTTCATCCTGCTGCCCGACGCCTTGCCCGCCGTGCTGCCCTTGGCGGCGAACCCCGGCGTCATCCGCCATGAGTTCGGCCACGCCTTGTTCAACGTGCTCACCGCCGGGGACGCCTACGCCTTGGCGCCCTACGATGAGAGCGAAGACCCGAACGTCACCAGCAAGGTCCGGGCGCTCAATGAGGGCTTCGCCGACATGATCGCGACCCTCACCTTAGACGACAACGACTTCTTCGACCTCTCCTTGCCCAGCGTCACCAACCGCGACGTCGCCGCCGACGCCGTGGCCGACGCCACGATGTACCCCGAGAACGCCGAGGCCTACGACCCCTACGCCTTGGGCACGGTCTACGCCTCCTTCGCCTGGGATCTGCGCGAGCTGACGAGCGCTGAAGAGGCCGTGGTGCTCGTCGTCGCCGCCGTGGACGCCTGGAGCGCTGAGGCCGCCTGGGACGACACCGACCGCTGGGCGGAGCTGCTCCTCGAGCGCATGACGCCGACGCTCTTGTTGAGCTTCTTCTTGGGCGGCGGAGGGGTCGCCTTCGCCATCGAGGGCGCCGAGCACTCCACCGCCGGTCTGCAGCTCTCGGCCTTCGCCCTGCAGACCCCGGCCCGCCACGCCATCGTGCCCTCGCTGGGGGTGTGGGCCTCGTACACGCCGCGCCCCTGGGGGCTCACCGGCGAGCTGAGCCTCACCCGGCGGGCCAAGTCGAACGACTTTTATGGCGTGAGCACCCAGCTCATGCGGGCCTCGGCCGTCGCGGAGCTGGCCATGGGCACCCGGCCGATGACGGTGCATCTCGGCGTCGGCCCGGCGCTCACGGTGTCGAGCGCGCTCACCGAGTGGGGCGAGACCGACTCCGAGCGTGTCACCCGCGCCGATCTTGGCCTTCGCGCCCGGGTGGCCTTGGACGGGCCGCTGGGCGAGCGCCTCGCCTGGAGCTGGCAGGTCGGCGCGGCCTCCCGCGGGGTCTACAACTGGGACTACGACTTAGGCGCCGGCATTGGGGTGCAGTGGTGAGCGCGCTCCTTCGTCTCGGATTCGCCGCCTTCGCCCTCGCCTTCGCCGTAGGCTGCTCCACCTTGGCCCGGGTGAACGGCGCGAAGACGCTGGAGCCCGGCCAGACCCAGATCGGCGTCAGCGGCAGCCTTCAGCAAGGCGCGAACCCGCTCTCGACGGGCACGATCCCCCTGCCCCAGGGGGAGGTGTTTGTGCGCCGGGGCCTCGCGCCCAACCTTGACATGGGCGCGCGGCTGTACCTCGTCGGCGCGGGCATGGACCTGCGGTACCGCTTCTACGAGGGGGAGCGCCTGCATCTGGCGATCAACCCCGGCTATGGCGTCGTGATGGTGC
This sequence comes from Myxococcota bacterium, assembly GCA_023150775.1. Lineage (GTDB taxonomy): Bacteria > Myxococcota_A > UBA796 > UBA796 > CAJQPC01 > JADKFE01. Next base: position 8,605 of record JAKLKE010000121.1, on the reverse strand, counting down.
CTTTTGTCGGCTCGGTGCGCGGCTCGGGATCGTTGGACGTGCGGGTGCCGCTCATCGCCGAGTGGGAGCTGGGTCCGCGCTCGTCCATCGCCGGGGGCCCCACCTTGGTGCTGCGCCGCCAGCGCAACGACTTCACCTGGTCGTTGGGCGCTGAGGACACCGCCCGGGTGCTGCGCCTGGACGCTTACGCCGGGGCGGGCGCGCGCTACGCCTACTCCCAAGGCCGCATCATCCTGGGCGTGAACGCCGACCTCTACGCCCAGACCGCGCGCCACGCGGGCCCGGCCTACGCCGTCGGCGTCGACCTCTCGCTCATCCCGCGCCAGGTGCAGAAGGTCCCGAGGCGCTGACGATGACCGCGCCGCCCCGCCTGCCGCTGCGCCTGCCGGACGATCCCCCGGCGGCGCTCTTGCTGCGCGCGGCCCGAGGCCTCGCGCCGGGCTGGGAAGACGCGGAGCAGGCCACGGTGGAGCCCGTCGAGGGCGGCATCACGAACCTGCTCTTCCGGCTCTCGGCGCCGGGCCGGCCCACGGTGCTCGTGCGGCGCTACGGCCACAACACCGAGCTCGTCATCAACCGCGAGGCCGAGAACGCCCTCTTCGCCCGGCTGAGCGCGCTCGGCGTCTCCCCACCTCTGCACGGCCTGTTCGAGAACGGCCGCGTCGAGGGCTGGCTCGACGGTCACCGGGCGATGACCCCCGCCGAGATGGCCGCGCCGGAGCACCAGCACAACATCGCCCGCGCCCTGCGCCGCTGGCACAGCCTGCCCGTCGAGGGGCCGCCGAGCCTGTGGGACACCCTCACCCGCTGGCTCACCGAGGCCGCAGCCCTTGAGTTTGAGGGCGCTGAGGACCGCGCGAGGCACGCCGCCCTGGATCTCCCGGGGCGGCTGGCCGCCCTCAACGCCCTGCGGGAGGAGATCGAGGCCGCCGCCGACACGCTCCAGACCCCCGGCGGTCAGCTCGGTCGCCGGGTGGTGCTCGCCCACAACGACCTGCTCTCGGGCAACATCCTCATCGGGCCCGACCCCGCCCTGCTGCGCTTCATCGACTACGAGTACGCCGCGCCCTCCTACGCCGCCGCCGACCTGGCGAACCACCTGAACGAGTACGCGGGCTTCGAGGCCGACTACGACCGCGACTTCCCCGATGCGGCGGCCCGGCGGCGGCTAGTGCAGGCCTACCTCGGCGAGGGCGCCGCTGAAGAGGAGGTTCGTGAGCTGGGCGCCTTCGTGGAGCGGCTGTTGATCCCGAACCACCTGTTCTGGGGGGCGTGGTCGGTGATCCAGGCGCGGTACTCGCCGATCTCGTTCGACTTCTTGGGCTACGCCGAGCGCCGGTTTGGCGGCGTGGGCTGGCATCGGCGGATGTTGGGGAGGTGAACGTGTCCGTCGTTCTGCGCCCCCGACGAGGCGGCCCGCCATGTCCTTAGACCCGACGCTGCGGCCCGCCGTCCCCGCCGACGCCGAGGCGCTCGCGGCCTTGGCGGCGCGCACCTTTCAAGAGACCTTCGGCGCCGACAACCGGCCCGAAGACATGGCCGACTACATCCAGCGAGCCTACAGCGTGAGGCGGCTCAGCGAGGAGCTCTGCGCCACAGACCAGCGGATCTTCGTCGCCGAGCATGACCACGCCTTGGTCGCCTTCGCCCAGCTCCGTCTTGGCCCGCCGCCGAGCTGCGTCACGTCCCCCACGCCTATCGAGCTGCAGCGCCTCTACCTGGACCGCCCCTGGCATGGGCGGGGGCTGGCCCAGCGGCTCATGGCGCGCTCGCTCGCCGAGGCCCGCGCGTTGGGGGCGGGCTCAATCTGGCTCGGGGTGTGGGAGCACAACACCAAAGCGACGGCGTTTTACCGGAGGCAGGGCTTCGTCACCGTCGGCGTCCATCAGTTTGTGCTCGGCGAAGACCACCAGCAGGACCTGGTCATGGTGAAGGTGCCTGCCTGAGGTTGGGATCGGCGAGGGTGCGGATCCCGAATTGGCCCTCAGCGGCGGCGCTCGGCGGGGTGAGAGGCGCGCAAAGGCGCAAAGGGCTGGAATCTTTGCGTCTTGGCGTCTTGGCGCGCCACAGACAAGTCGCGGCGACCGCTCGGGGGTGGCGGAGTGAAGGGCGCGCATCCCGGCCTTGGCTGTCAGCGGCGACGCGCGGCGGGGTGATCGGCGCGCAAAGGCGCAAAGGCGCAAAGGCGCAAGAGTCTGGATTCTTTGCGTCTTTGCGTCTTGGCGCGCCAAAAGACGAGTCGCGGCAGCCGCTCGGGGGTGGAAGAGTGAAGGGCGCGGAGCCCGGCGTGGGCTGGCATCGGCGGCGCCCGTCACCTCGCCCAGGACGACTTGCGGAGTCGAGCCGACGCCCGTCACCTTGCCCAGGACACCTTGCGGAGACGACCCGACGCCCGTCACCTCGCCCAGGACACCTTGCGGAGTCGAGCCGACGCCCGTCACCTCGCCCAGGACACCTTGCGGAGATGACCCGACGCGCGTCACCTCGCCCAGGACACCTTGCGGAGTCGAGCCGACGCCCGTCACCTCGCCCAGGACGACTTGCGGAGATGACCCGACGCCCGTCACCTCGCCCAGGACGCCTTGCGGACCCGGCCCGCCACCCCTAAGGCTTCTGCACCACCAGCAGATAGCCTTGGCCGCAGTCCGCCCCGGCGATGGCCTCGACGACGATCTCGTACTCGCCGCCGTCCTCATCTCCGGCGCTGTCCTCTAAGGTCAAGCTGAGCGAGCCCGAGCCGAACACGCGGTCCAGCTCGCCCAGGGGCGCGTCGCCGACGCTGCTGAGGCGGTTGAGGGTGAGCCGGTACGTCGCATCGGCAGGGATGTTGGACAGGCTCACCTCCACCTTGAAGCTGTCCCACCACTCGTCCACGACGCTGAACGAGAAGCGGTCCTCGTCTTGGTCGTTGTGCAGAAACCCGACGAGCTGGTGCTCGGGGGTGTCTTCTAGGGCGCCGAGGCCGTAGGGGCTGGTGTCGTTGGGCTCGTAAGGGTCGTCTGAGGCGGCGTCCTCGTCGATGGCCGTATCGCAGTCTTGGTCGAGGCCGTCGCAGGTGTCGGGCACGTCCGGGTGAACCCCGGCGTCGCCGTCGTCGCAGTCGCCCTCGGCCTCGGTGAAGCCGTCGCCGTCCACATCTTCGGGCGCGCTGGTGTCGTCGCCGCCGCCGCTGTCGCCGCCGCTGTCGCCGCCGCCGCTGTCGTCGGCGCCGCTGTCGTCGGCCGGGGCCTCGGAGTCTTGGCCGCTGTCGTCGTAGGTGACCGTGCTGGCCGCGCCGAGATCGCAGCCGCTGAGGCCCAGAAGGAGGAGGACGAGGGTGGTGCTCATCCGGTTACTTTACCGCCGATGCGTCCGCCCCGCCCGCTCCGAGACCTGCTCCAGACGGAGTCCGCCCTGGTGACCGGCGCGAGCGGCCTCATCGGCGCGGCCTTGACCCGGCTGCTCGTCGCTGAAGGCCTCGACGTCCTGGGCCTCAGCCGCGGCGCGCCGATCCCCGAGGGCGCCCGAGCCCAACACCTCGACCTGAGCGAGCCCGGCGCGCTGACCGCGCTCATCGAGACCGAGCGCCCAACCCTCATCTTCCACCTCGCCTGCCCCGTCGACAACCGCCGCGACGAGGCGCTGATCCCCCTCTTTGAGCGCGCCTTGCTGCGCCCCCACGCCGAGCTGACCGCCGCCTGCCTGCGCTTCGGGACACGCCTCGTGCTCGTCGGCACCTGCGAAGAGTATGGCGACGGCGAGGCCCCCTTCCGCGAAGATCAGCCCGCCCGCCCGGTCTCGCCCTACAGCGCGGCGAAGGCCCTCGCCACGGCCCGCACCCTGCATCTGTGCCGTGAGGGCCTCCGCGCCGCCGTCGCCCGACCGTTTTTGACCTACGGCCCCGGCGACCGCAGCGCCCGTCTGGTGCCCACCGCCCTCGCCGCCGCCTTGGCCAACGCGCCCTTCCCCATGACCGACGGCGCCCAGACCCGCGAGCTCAACCACGTCGAGGACATCGCCTTAGGCGTCGCCCGCTGCGCCGCGCCCGAGGCCCAAGGGCAGCTCGTGAACATCGGCGGCGGCGAGGAGCTGCCCGTCATTGAGCTCGTGCGCGCCGTCTACCGCGCCGCCGGGGCCGACCCCGCCCTGATTCAGCCCGGCGCCTTGCCCCGCCGCTCCGGTGAGGTGGCCCGCTTCTGCGGCGACCACCAGAAGGCCCAGCGCCTCCTCCATCACCGCCCGCAGATCCCCCTCCCCATCGGCCTGGCGGCTTTGGTCGCCGGGCGCCCCGTCCAGGAGCCCCTTTGAGCGAGATCACCTACGACGGCTTCGCCGAGCTCTACGAGGCCGAGTTTGAGGGCCGCGACCTCGACGTGCTGTTCTACGCCCGACGTCTGGAGGGTCGGCGGATCTTGGTCTTGGGCTGCGGCGCCGGGCGGGTGCCCCGGGGGCTGGTCGGGCCGGGGCGCGAGATTGTGGGCTTAGACCTCTCGGCGAAGATGTTGGAGCTGGCCGCCCAGCGCGGCGACGGCGCCCGCTATGTCTTGGGCGACATGCGCCAGCTTCACGCCGCAGACCTCGGCGAGGCGCCCTTTGACGAGGTGCTCATCCCCAACGCCGCGTTCAACTTTCTGTTGAACCGAGGGGATCAGCGCGCCTGCCTAGAGGCCGTCGCCAAGCGCCTCAGCCCTGAAGGCCGCCTCACCCTCGACATGCCCATGCCCGACTTCGCCCTGTGGGCCACGGCCAGCGCGCCCGAGCGCCTCGCCTGGGAGGGCGTCGCTGAAGGCCGGGTCGTGCGGCGCCTGCGCGCCACCACCCGCGACCGTGTGCACCAGCGCCTTGACCTCCACGACCGCTACGTCAGCGACGACGGCGAGACGCTCCACCGCGCGGTCCTGCGCCTGCGCCTCGTCCTGCCCAACGAGGTCGAGTGGATGATGGAGGGCTGCGGTCTCTACGTCGAGGCGCTCTACGGCGACTACAACGAGAGCCCCGTCTCCGACGCCCGCCCGCGGCTCATCGTCTGCGCCCGGCGGGCCGACTAAGCCTCAGCCCTTGATCGCCGCCGCCGCCTCTCGGCCCAACGCCGCGGCGTCACCCACGGCGGCCTCTCCCGACCAGCGCCGCACGACCCCGGCGCCATCAGCGAGCATGACCTGAAGCCGCACCACGTCGCCCGCGCGCCGCGCCAAGGCCCCCGCCGGCACCGAGCACCCGCCGCCGAGCGCCGCCAGAAACGCCCGCTCGGCCTCGGCCTCTACCCGGGCGTCCGCGTCATCCAAGAGCTTGAGCCAGCCCAGCACGTCCACGGCGTCGGCCCGGCACTGCACACCCAAGATGCCCTGCCCCGGCGCCGGGGTGCAGATCGTCGGGTCGAGGGGCTCGGGGTTCACGTCAAAGCCCAGGCGCCGCAGCCCCGCCATCGCCAACATCACCGCGTCCACCACGCCTTCGCGCTGCTTGCGGAGCCGGGTGTCGACGTTGCCACGAATGCCCTCGACCCGCAGGTCAGGCCGGGCGGCGAGGAGCTGGGCGGCGCGGCGTGAGGAGCCCGTGCCCACCCGGGCGCCTTGGGCCAAGCTCACCAGCGGGCCGCCGATGAGCGCGTCCCGAGGGTCCTCACGAGCGGGGTAGGCGCCCAGCGTCAGGTCCGGCGGGCCCTCGGTGGGCAGATCCTTGAGGCTATGAACGGCGAGGTGGATCGTCCCCGCCCGCAGCGCGTCCTCAAGCTCTTGGGTGAACAGGCCCTTGCCGCCGATCTCCGGCAGAGGTTTGTCTTGGATGGCGTCGCCCCGGGTGCGGATGACCTCCAGGCTGACCTTCACCGCCCCGCCGCTGCGCTCGCCGAGCTGATCGGCGACCCATTGGGACTGTGTGAGCGCCAAGGCGCTGCCGCGGGTGCCGAGCTTGAGCTCAACGGGCGTCATCATCTTCCTCAGAGGTGGGGTGGCTGGCGCCGAAGATCTCGCCGAGGAGCTTGAGGCCGTCCTCGTCGCCGCGCTCGCCGAGCTGGTGCGCCTGGGCGATGGCGTCGTGCAGAAAACGCTTAAACATCGCCTTGGACATCGCCTCGACCACCTGGCGCTCTTTGGCGGGCATCGTGCGTAAGATGGCCTCGCTGCGGTCCAGCTCCCGGCGGCGGGCGTCTTCAGCGCGGCGGGTCATCGCGGCGATCACCGGGTCCGCGGAGCGCGCGCCCAAGGAGCGGTAACAGCGGCTGGCCTCGTGCTGCACGATGGCCTCAGCGCGGCTGGCCTCCTCACGGCGGCGCAAGAGCCCCCGCTGGGCGACTTCAGTGAGGTCATCGACGTTGAAGAGGTAGGCGCCCTCCAGGTCGTGAACGCTGGGCTCGATGTTCCGGGGCACGGAGAGGTCCACCAGAAACAGCGGCCGATAGCGCCGGGCGCGCAGAATCGGCGCCATCATCGCCCGAGTGAGCAGGTAGCTCGTGGCCCCGGTGGACGTGACGACGATGTCCACCTGCTCCAGGTACCGCGTGAGCTGATCGAGGTGAACGGCGGTGCCGCCGAACAGCTCGGCGAGGGTCACGGCGTTCTGGTAGGTGCGGTTGGCGACGATGATCTCCGCCACCCCTTGGCCCAACATCGACTGCGCGACGAGGCGGCCCATCTCTCCGGCGCCGACGAGCAGCACCCGGCGCCCGGCCAGCTCCCCGAAGACCTGCTGGGCGAGCTCCACCCCGGCGCTGCCCACCGACACCGACTCCCGCCCGATTCGTGTCTCCGTGCGCACCCGCTTGGCGACCGTGAGGGTGCGGCGCATGAGCGGGCCCAGAAACCTGCCCACGGCGCGCTGCTCGGCTGCGATGCGAAAGGCGTCTTTGACCTGGCCCAAGATCTGCGGCTCGCCGACCACCAAGGAGTCCAAAGACGAGGCGACGCGGAACAGGTGCGCCACGGCGTCGGCGCCTTGGTAGCGGTAGAGGTGCGGGTCAAGCTCACGCCAGGTCAGCCCGTGGGCCCCGGCGATGTAGCGGCTGAGCCGCTGGCCCATGTCGGCGCCGTCCACGAGCGCGTAGATCTCCACCCGGTTGCAGGTCGAGAGGATGAAGCCCTCTTGGGCCACCTTGTCTTCGCGCAGGCGCAGGAGGTGCCGCCCGACGGCGTCCGAGGGCATCGCCAGGCGCTCGCGTAGGCTCACCGGGGCCGTGTGATGGCTGAGCCCGATGGTGACCACTTCATGGGGTCCCAACATTTAGTGCCACCCCCGGGAGATCGCGACGATGCTGCCCAGGCTCACGAGCAGGCCCAAAAAACCGACCAAAGAGAAGTGCGCGGCGAGGCGCCCACGCCAGCCGCCGACCACCCGCACCATCACCGCCGCGGCGTACCAGCCCCAGAGCACCACGGTGACGTAGACCGTCGGCCCCAGGCGCGGCGCGCGGTCGGGGATGGTGGTGGCCCAGAGACCCTCGGCGGCGATGCCGAAGGTCAAGGCCAAGAAGCCCAACACGATAAACCGCGTGTTCAGCGCGTCAAGCGCGTCGATGGACGGCAGCCGACCCAGATCACCCAGCCGTTTGGCCTTGAGCCGCCCGCTCACGACGAGGTAGAGCGCGCTCACCCCGAAGGCCAAGGCGAAGCCCAGGAGCCCGAGCAAGATCATCGCCGCGTGAATGGGGAACCACAGGCTCGCCAAGGCCTCAGGCGCGGGCTCCGAGCCTTGGGGCAACAACATGCCCAGGCCCAACATCGCCGCGCTGAGCGCCCCGAGCACCCCAGAGAGCGCCTCCCCGTAAGGCTGGCGCTGCATGAGCACGTTCGCCGCGCCCAAGAACGCCGCCAAGGTGACGAGCGTGCCCCCGGCGGCGAGCACCGGCGGCCCACCCTGGTGCATCGCCAAGAGCCCGAGCCCGACGATGTGGGCGACGGCCCCGACCCACAAGGCCACCCGACCCACAGCGCCCAGCCACGACGGCGGCGACCACAAGCCCGGCAGCCGCGCCGAGGCGACGACGAGGTAAGCGAAGAGCGCGACGGTGAACAGGAGGGGCTGCATGAGCCTCGTGAGGCGCCTTGGCGAGGGCCGCCTACTTAACTGGTTCGGGACGGCCCCGGCGTTGCAGCACACGCAGCTCACGCTGGGCATCGGTGTGGTTGGGGTTCAGCTCAACGCAGCGGGCGAAGCGGGCGCGGGCCTCGTTGGGGCGCTCGGCGAGGCTATAGAGGCGCCCGGCGCGGTAGGCCGCCTCGGCGCGCAGGCGGTCGTTGGGCATGGCGAGGCCGTCGATCAGGGCCAAGGCGTCGGGCAGGGGCAGCTCCTTGAGCACGGCGCGGAAGTACGCGCTCAACAAGGCGCCCTCCAGCGAGCCCGGGTGCAGCGCGCGGGCCTCCTGGGCGAGATCTCGGGCGTTCTGAAAGCTGCGGGCCTGCTCCGCGGCCAAGGCGCGCTTGATGACCACCTTCGCCCGCTCCTTGTCCATCTCCGACACCCAGACCTCCCCCCGCTGGGCGCAGGCGAGCTTCTCCAGCTCAAGCTGGAGCGCGGCGCCGCCCAGGTCGCCAGCGGGGTGCTGAAGGAGGTGCAGGCGCGCCTGCGCTTCCTGCTCAACGTCGGGCTCGACTACCTCACCCTCGACCGCAGCGGCCCGACCCTGTCCAGC
>JAKLKE010000120.1 GCA_023150775.1 Myxococcota bacterium | reverse complement strand
CCACGCTCACGCCGCGACCCAAGGCCCGTCAGGCCCGGGGAGGGCCCTGCTCCAGCCAACGTTTGAGGCTGCCATCGTCAATGGCGACCTTCGTCTCCTGGAAGCCGCCGACGAGCACCCCCTTCACGAAGACCTGGGGGAAGGTCGGCCAGCCGCTCCACATCTTGAGGGCGAGGCGCTGCTTCCACTGCGAGAAGTACGAGCCGTACTCTAGATAGGTGAAGGGCACCCCGGCCTCGGTGAGCGCCGCGCGCACGTTTCGCACGACGGGGTTCTGGGCCATGCCCACGACCACGACGTCGTCCTTGGCGACGGTCGCGGCGACCTCCTCGACGATGGTCGGGTGAAACGCCGCGCAGGCCTGGGCGGCGGCGGGGGTACGAAGAGCGGGGTCATGGAGCGAACGGTTGGGCATCGGGCACCTCGGGGAGCCGAAGCTCTGGACACGGGCGAGGCCATCGGCAAGGATCAGGGGGTGATACGATCCTGGCCAACCCTCTCGGAGCCCTCCATGAACCACGTCCTTCGCGTGAGCCTCGCCATCCTCAGCCTCGCCGCGCTCACCGCCTGCCCGCCGGGTATGGATCCCAACATCGGCACGATCACCATTCACAACGCCGACAAGACCGACCACGCCGTGCTCATCACCCAAGAGGACGCCTGCACCTTGGGCCTGCACTCGAAGGTCTACTCCAACAACACCACCACCTTCGACGTCGATCGGACGACGGGCTCGTGGATGTGTGTGGACGAGGTCGGCCCGGCGATCAAGCTCGAAGACGGCAAGGTCTATGAGATCAAGAACGGGCGGCTCGACTTCCGCAATGAGCTGAAGTAGGCCGCCCGAACCGGGGAGATCAGGTGAATCAGGGCTCGCCGTAGATGCCCTGAATCACGGCGCCGCGCAGGAACTCTTCGCCCAGCATCGACTGGGAGACGAGGCCCTTGATGCGGCCCCCGAGCACGTCCAAGGCGCACTGCACGAGCGGCGCGGCGGTGGTCGTCTGGATGGCGCGCAGGCGGTGCCCGGCGATGACGCTCGGCAGGATGATCTTCTCGATGGAGAGGCGCTGGGGTTTGCCCTCGGCGTCGTCCCCCTCGACGATGGCGGCGAGCACGATGCGGTCGTCCTCGACCACCGGCACCACGGCCTCCATCGCCGCCTGGAGGCGGTCGGCGCGGCCAGGGCCCTCGGCGAGGCCCACGAGCAGCGAGTCCACCCAGGCGTAGTGGCCGGGGTAACGCACGGTCTTGTAGTCGAGCGTCTCGATGTCCTCGTGCAGCACGTCGGGGAGATCCGCCGCGCCGCCCGAGGTGAGGTCGGCCTCCCACAGCTCACCGCAGATGCTCAAGGTCTCGCGGTCGGAGAGCGCCCCCGCCGTGGTGACCTGATGCCCACGAACGACCACGGACGGCTCCAGGTACTCGACGGCGACGCCGATGGGGCTCCAGGTCCAGCCGTAGTGGGGGCCGGGGATGTCGTGCTGGGTGACCGCGCCGACGCGCAGGGCGAGGCGACGGACCTTCTGCACCCCGTGCGCGGCGCGAAAACGTTGGAGCGCCACCATGCCCAAGACGTCGATGTAGCCCGGCGCGAGGCCGGTCTGAATCACGCTCGTGCCTTGGTGCTGCTCGGTGAGCTTGATGACCTCAGCGGTCTCGTGGACGTGCTCGGTGAGGCTCGCGTAGGCGGCGCCGACGGAGAGCGCGGCCTCGGCGACCTTGGGGCCGAAGCGGCCCGGCGAGCAGTCGAGCACGATCGCCGCGCCCTTCACGTGGGCGCGGAGCTCGTCCACGGAGCCGTTGAGGTTGACCACCGCCGCCGTCGGCTCGTCGCCGGGGATGGCCCGGGCCAGCTCAAGGGCCTGGTGAATTCGTCCCGCGTCAGCGTCGAAGAGGACGCAGACGTCCATCAGAATGTCTCCAGAGCAGGGTTTCGCTGGCCGTCCATGGCTTCATGCGCGCCCGAGTGGACACCAGCGCGAAGGGGGAGCGCGGGATAAGTACGCCGCCCGCTCAGGGTCGGCAAGGCGGTGACGGCGGTTGTGTGTCCGCGCGCACGAACGCTGACGTGGGGGTGATCCAGACCTGCCCCCTCCGCCTCTCTTGTGTCAGCCGGAGCGACGATGGACCGCCGCGAACGTTTGTCTAGCCCTCTCGCCGTCGCGGCCGTCGTCGGCGTCGTGGCGTTGATCCCCCGGATGATGGGCCTCGACGCCGGGCTGCCCTACCTTTGGCACGCCGATGAGCCCACGCTCATCAACCTCGGCCTGCGGATGCTGCAGACCGGCGACTGGAACCCCCACTGGTTTCAATCTCCGAGCCTGCCGATCTACCTCCACGCGTTTAACGGCGTGCTCTCGTGGGTCGGCGAGGCCGATGGGCGGCCGTGGCAGGCGATTCAAGACCTGCAGACCGGCCTCGATGACGGCGTCCTCCACACCGTCAACGATCCGGCGCTCTGGGCGCGAGCGCGGCGTCTCACCGCGATCTTGGGCGCCTTGGCCGCCGCGCTCACCGCGCTCGCCGGCCATCGCCTCGGCGGCCCCCTCGCTGGGCTCTTCGCCGGGCTCTTCGTCGCGCTCTCGCCGGGCCACGCCGCGCACGCTCGGCTGATCACCGCCGATGTGCCCACGTCCTGCGCCATCGCCGCGCTCACCTTGGCCTCGGCCTATGTGCTCCTGGACGGTGAACGCCGGCACTTTGTGCTCGCGGGGATGGCCTGGGGCCTCGCCATCGCCTGCAATTACGACGCCGCCATCGCCGGGCTCGCGCCGATCGTGGCCTGGCTGGCCTCGCCCCGCCGTGAGGAGCGCCTGTGGTGGGGCCTCGCCTTGGGGCCCATCGCCGCCATCACCGCCGTATCGGCCATGCCCTTCGTCGTGATCGACATCGGCACGGCGCTCAACGACATCCGCCAAGGGATCAACCACGACATGGCCCGGGGCCTGGGCGAGGCCGCCGTGGGCGCTGGGCTGCCGCACCTCTTGGCCCTGCTCACCAGCTTAGGGACCACGTTTTTGCCGGGCTGGACCGTGCTCGCCGTGGTGTCCCCTGCCCTCGTGAGCCGCGGTCAAACGCGCCCCCTCGTCTTGGCTTGGGCGCTGCCGGTCGTCTGGCTCGGCTTCATGAGCGGCGCCGTGGTGTTCTCTCCGCGCAGCGTCGTGCCCATCGTGCCCGCCGTCGCCGTCGTCGCGGGCCTGGCCGCGGCGGACTTGGTGAGCCGGCTCGCCGCGCGCCCCGCCGCCGCCTGGGCCCTGGGCCTGGGGCTTCTTTTGCCCGGGGGCCTCGCCGTGTGGGAGGCGGTCGTCGCCGAGCAGACCGAGCTCGACAGCCGCACCGAGCTCTCCCGATGGATTCAGGCCGAGGCGGAGGAGGGCCTGGTGCTCGCCGTGCCCAAAGAGCTGGGCTGGTCGATGGACGAGCTTGACGGCGTGAAGATTGTCGAGGTGTCTTTGGCCGACGGCGTCGAGGGCTGGAAGGCCGCGGGGGCGACGCACGTGCTCGGCAGCCCCAAGCTCAAGCTCGCCTTCCCCAAGGCCGAGGGCGCCAACCCCGCCGCCGCTGAAGACGCCGCGGTGGTCTTTGGCAAGATGAAGCCCCAGCGCCGCTTCGGCAGCCGGGCCTTCACCCCCGACAGCGACGGGGCGAACCCGCACGTCGCGCTCTACCTGCTCCAAGGAAAACGCGCGGCGGCGGCGACCCCACCGCGCCAAGACGAAGCCGACGCCAAAGCAGACCGGCCGAAGGCTGAGACGCCGCCCGCCGAGGCCCTCACCCCGGGCAGCTACACTTTAAGCCCCAAGAACAGCCCCCTGGCGACGCTCACCGACGGCGTCATCACCCTGCGCGCCGCCGGCGCCGACGCGCCCCCGAAGGCCTGCAGCGCCGATCCCCTGCCCTTGCCCAAGGGCCCTCTGCGGGTCGTCGGTCGCTACGCCCTCGACGGCGTGACGAAGGAGCGTATGGCCGCCGAGGTCAGCGCCCGCTTCTTCGGCCAAGGCGGCAAGCTCGTGGGCGAAGATCCCATCCACCGCGTGGTCTCCGGCAGCGGCACCCAGGCCTGGACGAGCTTTGACGTCACGGTGAGCCCGCCGAAAGACGCCAAGCGGGTGCGGCTCTGCGTCGAGCTGGGCGCGGCCAAAGGCACGGTGCAGGTGGACGGCCTGGGGCTCGGCGGGTGACCTGAGAAGCGCACATCAACGTGGAGCCTCTGGATGAACGCCGCCTTCTTCACCCTACACTCCGGCCTGCCCCGTGAGGCCCCCGGAGACGAAGAGAGCCTCGCCTGGGCCTTGGCGCGCGCCGGGACGCCGCAGGACGCGCGCATCCTCGACGCCGGCTGCGGCCCCGGCGCCGACCTCAAGACCCTCGCCCGCCTCCGCCCCCAGGCGACCTTGACCGGCGTCGAGCTTCACGCCCCCTTCGTCGAGCGGGTGCGCGCGGAGCAGCCCGGGGTCCGCTGCGTCCTGGGCGACATGACCTCCCCGCCGGACGGGCCTTACGAGCTGATCTGGTCCGCGGGCGCCGCCTACGGCCCTGGGGTGCGCGCCGCCCTCACCGCCTGGGCGAGGCAGCTCGCCCCCGGCGGACGTGTGGCGTTCTCGGACTGCCTCTGGCGCACCGAGCGTCGCTCCGCCGCCGCGCGAGACTTCTGGGCGCGGGACTACCCCTCCATGGGGGACGTTCACACCCACCACACGACGGTTAAGGCGGCGGGGTACCGCGTCCTCGACGCGCGCTGGCTGAGCGACGCCGCGTGGGAGGCCTACTACGGGCCCCTCGCCGCCCGGGCGCGAGCCCTGCGCGCCGACGCGGACGAGGCGCTCACCGCCGTGCTCGACGAGACCGACGCGGAGATCAACCTCTGGCGCCAACACGGCGATGAGTTCGGCTACTACCTCATCGTCGCCGAGCCCGCGGGCTGATCCACCGCAGGCCTGCGCGGGCCCTGAGCGCCTCGGGCTGTGCGATACTCTGAGCGTCTCCCGAGTGAGCGACCCATGATCCCTGCCCTGTTGATCCTGTCCTTCGCCTGCGCGCCGTCGTATCGCAGCGTCCAAGGGCTCGGTGAGTCCACGGTCGCGCTCTCGGACGCCGCCATGGGCACCTACGGCGCCATCGACGAGGCCTGGCAGACGAGCGCGTTTTACCTGATGCTCAGCGCGCCGGAGCTCCCCGCCCTCGACGCCGAGCGCCTCGCCTCGCCGCTCACCGCCGAGCGCCTCGCCGCCCGCCAAGCCGCGCTCAGCGCGCTCTCCGCCTATGGTGCGGGCCTCGCCGCGCTCTCCGTCGCTGAAGATCCCGCCGCCGCCGAGGCCGCCGTGCTCAACCTGCACGCGAGCCTCCTCGGCGTCGGCGCCAGCCTACGCGCCAACAACGTCGGGGTCGGCCAGGCCGAGATCTCCGATGAGGCCCTCCGCGCTGGGTTCGTGGCCTTGGAGGGCGCCCGTCGGCTCGCCGTGGCGAAGCTCAAGCGCGAGGGCCTCCGCGCGGCGATCACCGCCGCCGATCCCGGCGTGCAGGGCCTCACGGCGCTGTTGATGGACGAGCTGAACCCCCAAGGTGAGCTCTGCGTGAGCGGCGCTGAGCAGTGGCGGGCCGCCGCGGGCAGCTACCGCCTCGCCCACGTGGACGACCCCACGAACCTCGGCCGCCCCGAGGCCTGGTCCAACCGCTCTTGGGTCGGTCGCGCGGAGCTGCTCGCGGGCATCGACGGCCTCGTCGCCCGGGGCCCCGCGGTGATCTCCGCCTGCGCCGAGCTCAGCGCCGCCGCCTCCTCGTTCGGCAAAGCCCACGGCGCCTTGGCCCAAGGAGTCGCCTCAAAGCGGCTCAACCTCGACGCCGCCGCCGAGGCCGTCGCCCAGCTCTCCGCCGACGCCCAGGCGCTGCAGAGCCTCTACCAGAACTTCCCCACGCGTGAGTGAGGCCCCATGATTCAGGATCTTGAGCTCAACTACCGCGACATCGTGAAGCAGCTCAACACGCTCTACGGCCGCGCCCGCACCCCCGCCGAGGGCGCACGTATCCAGGGCTTGCTCAAAGAGAGCGCCGCCCGCTGGAGCCAGGTGATCGGCCTCAAGCTCGACGGCGGAGGCGAGGCGCTCCAGGCGGCGTCTACGGCGCTCGCCGAGGCGAAGTCTGCCTTAGACGAGGCCCAAGCCAAGGCCGACCGCGTGAACGGCGCCTTGGACAAGGTCACCGACGCCCTCGACGCCCTCAAGGGCCTCGTGGAGTGGGCGGCGAGCCTGCGCTAACCGCCGCGCGCTCAGCGGGTTTGGGTCTGCACGCCGCCGCCGAGCACCGGGCTCGGCGTGACGCCACCCTCGGGGGCGAAGGCCGCCAACAAGAGCGCCGCGAGCTCCGTGGCCCGGCCGCTGTGGGAGCGGATCACGAGCACGAGGTTGCGGCTGCGCACGATGAGGAGCTGGGCGCCATCGCCCACGGCCTGCTCGTAGCCGACGACCGTGGCCGGGGGCTGCTTGAGGCTTGAGGCGGCGACGGACTGAAAGGCGAAGGCCCGCTCGGCCTCCTCCACGCTCGGCGACCACATCCAGCGCACGAAGCCGCCGTCGAGGAGCGGGGCGGTGAACACGGGATCCAGCTCCGAGGCCGTCGGCTCGCCGAGGCCCAGGCCCGGGAGGCTCGCCGAGGGCAGGCCCGCCCAGATCGGCGTCCCCGGCGGCACAGGCTCTCCGGCCCAGGCCTGGCCCGACGACAAACAGACGACGGCGAAGATCACGACACCACGAACAGAGGCGAGGGGGCTCATTGAATCGTTCCTTGGGCGTCGTAGCCATACTCAGCGCGGCCCGAGCGCACGAGGCGGTCGAGGTACTCCTCAGCCTCGATGGCCTGCACGTAGAGCACGCTGTTGGGGGTGGTGCCGGGGTCATCGTCGCCGTCTAAGGCCAAGGTAGCGTCCCAGACAGACTCCCCCTCCTCATCGACGGTGACCGCGTGGTACGAGAAGCCGCAGATGCCCGACCCGAAGGGGCAGCTCACGAACTCGTCGCCGCCGATGGCGAGCAGGTAGTTGAGCGTGAAGTCTTGCAGGATGATCGAGTAGTAGTGCTCGGCGCCGAGCATGTTCGCGTAGGTCATCAGGATGGCGGCGGCGTCGGTGCAGTTGATCACCGAGCCGCTCTTGCGCTTGAGGAAGCCCGTGAAGTCAAACTGCGCCTGGTCCCAGCGGTAGTTCCGGTAGTAGACGTAGGCCGAGGCGCCTGAGCGCGTGTCGTAGCTGAGCCCCAGGTCATCGAAGATCCAGGTGACCAAGGCGCTCACCACGGCGTCGTGGTCCGGCGCCGCGCCGTCGATGGCGCGCAGCGCGGGCTCGATGGCCGCGGGCCAGGCGGTGTGGCTCTCTTTGGTCTCGATG
The DNA here is from genome assembly GCA_023150775.1 of Myxococcota bacterium. GTDB lineage: Bacteria > Myxococcota_A > UBA796 > UBA796 > CAJQPC01 > JADKFE01. Next base: position 7,275 of record JAKLKE010000120.1, on the reverse strand, counting down.
AAGGTCTCCGCGCCCAAGAGCGCGTAGAACCGAAGCGGGACCGTCTGGGAGCCCAGGGCGCGCTCCAGGCCGTCCTCGCGGTCCACCACGAAGGTGAGCTTGAGCTCTTCTTCGATGAGCCCGACGCCATCGCCGAGCGCCGCGTCGCGCTGAATCGTCAGCGGCTCCCCCGAGCGCAGGGGGCTCCCGGAGAGCACCGTCCAGCCCTCAGCCTTCACCCGCACGTCTGTGCTGAGCAGGCCGGGCTCGGGGAAACTTGAGGACGAGCCGAGGCTCAGGGTGAGCACGGGGCGGCTGTCCCAGGTGTAGGCGACGGGCTCGGCGGCGCCATCGCTGGGGCTCGCGAGCTCGACGGTGACGGTCGGGAGGTCCAACGCCACGCCGTCGTCGTCCTCCAAATCGACCAAGGAGGAGATCGGCGCCGTCCAGTCTTGGAGCTGCTTCGCGCCGCTCCAGTAAAGATCGAGGCGCTCGGCGGTGGCGCCGCCGTCGTCTTCAGCCCAGATGGCACCGAAGCCGACCCGCACGACGCCGAGCTCCGCCTCAGCGCTGAGCTGTTTGCCCGTCGGGGTCTCCACCGAGGCCCGCACGGTGTAACGACCGCCAGGCACAAAGAGCCCCGCGGCGTCTCGGCCGTCCCAGCGGAGGTCCGCCATGTCCAGAGGCCGCACGAGCGCCCCGGCGGCGTCGTAGATCTCGACGATCGGCGTCGCCTTGACCTCCTCGACGACCACCTCGATGGTCGCGGGCCCGCCCAGCACCGGATCAAAGGCCGGGGGGACGCTGAGGCTGATCGTGCCGTAGTCGGCGGGCGCGTCGGGGTCGGTGACGTTCAGATCGAGAGACCCGCTACGGTCACAGCCGAGGAGGAGGACAAGGAGGAGAGAAGACATGGCCCGAAGGTAGCCGCGACGGCCGGGGCTCCGCTACACCGTGACAGGCTCTTGACCCACCTTGAACAAGGCGCTGCGCCCGGCCCAGACCGTGACAGCGGGATACGTCCAGCGCCCCCCCCGGAGGCCGCTCGGATGACCCCGCTCCTGCTCACCCCTGGCCCGCTCACCACCTCAGAGGCCACCCGGCGCGCGCTCTTGGACGACCACGGGAGCCGCGATCCGGCCTTCGTCGCCCGGTTCCAGGCCGTGCGGGCGCGCCTCGTCGCGCTCCTGGACACGACAGGCGCGTTCACCTGCGTGCCCATGCAAGGCAGCGGCACCTTCGCCGTCGAGGCGATGATCGGCACCCTCACCCCGCCCGGCGGCGGCGTGCTCGTCTGCGTGAACGGCGCCTATGGGGCGCGGGCCGCGGAGATCGCCGAGCGCGCCGGGCGAGCGGTCACCCGCCTCACCTTCGCCGAGACCGAGCCCGTCTCTCCGGCCCGCCTCGCCGCCGCCCTCGCCGCGGATCCATCGCTCCAGCACGTCGTGCTCATCCACAGCGAGACGACCACGGGCCTCGTGAACCCCGTCGAGGCCATCGCGGACGTGGTCCTCGCCGCGGGGCGCCGCCTGCTCATCGACGCCATGTCGAGCTTCGGCGCCTTGCCCCTCAGCGGCCGCGCGCCCATCGACGCCGTCGCCTCCTCGGCGAACAAGTGCCTGGAGGGTGTGCCCGGCCTCGCCTTTGTGCTCACCCGGATCGAGGCCTTGGCCCCCTGCGCCGGGCGCTGCCACTCCGTCTCCTTAGACCTTCACGCCCAGTGGCGCCGCCTGGAGCAAGACGGCCAGCTCCGCTTCACCCCGCCCACCCAGGTCATCGCCGCTTTAGACGTAGCGCTCGACCAACACGCCGAGGAGGGCGGCGTCGCCGGGCGCGGCGCGCGTTACGCCGAGAACCGCGACCTGCTGATCCGGGGCCTTCGCCGCCTGGGCCTGCGCACCTTGCTCCCCGAGGCCCACCAAGGCCCGATCATCGTCACCGTGTGTACTCCTGCGCACCCAAACTTCCACTTTGGGCGCTTCTACGAGGCCTTGGCCGAGCGGGGTTTCCTCATCTACCCCGGCAAACTCACCGCCGCGGACACCTTCCGCGTGGGCTGCATCGGCCAGGTCTTCCCGGACGACGTGCGGCGTTTCCTCGTCGCGGTGAAGGACGTGCTGGACACGATGGGCGTGTCTTTGGCGGCCGCCGAAGACTCCCGTGTTCAGGCCGTGATCTTCGACTGGGCGGGCACCGTCGTTGACCACGGCTGCCTCGCGCCGGTCGGGGCGTTCTTGGAGGTCTTCGCCTCCCGGGGCGTCGTGGTGACGATGGACGAGGCCCGGGGCCCCATGGGCACCCACAAACGGGAGCACATCCGGCGCATGTTGTTGGACTCAAACGTCGCCGCGCGCTGGCTCGCCGCCCGAGGCGCCGAGGTCACCGACGCCGACATCGACGCGCTCTACGCCGACCTGGAGCCCCTCGCCTTGGCCGCCCTGCCGCGCTTCGCGACGCTCATCCCCGGCGCCTTAGAGACGGTGACGGCGCTCCGGGCCCAAGGGCTCAAGATCGGCTCTACGACGGGCTACAACCGGGCGATGTTGGAGGCGCTTCTGCCCCTCGCCGCCGCCCAGGGCTACACGCCAGACTGCGCCGTGGCCGCGAGCGAGGTGCGCGCCGGGCGTCCCTCGCCGTACATGGCCTGGGAGGCCGCGGCGCGGCTGGGGGTTCACCCGGCCTGGGCCTGCGTGAAGGTCGGCGACACCCCCGTAGACATGGCGGAGGGCCTAAACGCGGGCATGTGGGCCGTGGGTGTGGCCGAGGCGGGCAACGAGGTCGGCTTGAGCTTGGACGAGCTTGAGCGTCTGAGCCCCGAGGACCGCGCCGCGCGCCGCGACCACGCCCGAGACGTGCTCCGCCGCGCCGGGGCCCACCTCGTCGTCAGCTCAATCGCCGAGCTGCTCCCGGCCATCGTCCAGATCAACGCCTGGCTCGCCGAGGGTCGTCGCCCGGGCGCGTGAGCGAAGCGCCCGCGCTCGTTGTATACTTGGCTTTATGTGGCTTATCTGGACATCTCTGGCGTTCGCCGGAACCCTCACCCCTGGCGCGCCCGTCGAGCGGGCCGCCGCCCTCCACGTCACCAACGGCGGCTTCGCGCGCATCGGGGACGTCGTCTCCGGCCTGGTGCCGCCCACCTTCCCGGTGAGCGACATCGGCGGCAGCCTCGCCTGTGATGACGCCGACACAAACCCCCTGACCTATGGCCTCTCCGCCATCGATCTCACCTTGGCCGCCGAAGATGTGCAGCTCGTCGCCGGGGATGGCGCGCTGGATCTGACGCTGTTCTTGTCCTTGGGATCCACCCCGGCGCAGCTCGACATCGCCGGAGACTGCTCGTTCTTGCAGGATCTCAACGAGACCTGCGGCGTTGAGCTGCCCACCACCTCCGTCGTGGTGAACCTCAACCTGGCCCTGGCGCTCGTGCCCGACGGCGCCGGGGGCAACACGATCACGGTGAGCGCGTCGGATCCGACGATCACCATCTCCCCCATCGGCAACCCGCTCTCTGACTGCACCTTGGCGAGCGCCATGGGCACCCTGCTCGGCCAAGACGAAGAGGCCATCTCGAAGCTGCTGCTCTCGTTCATCGAGCCCGAGCTCGCCGGCCTGGGCGCTGAGGTCGAGACGGCCGTGGCCGACGCCTTGGGCAGCCTGCTCATCGAGACCGACTTCAGCCTCGGCGACTCCACCTTAGGCATCAGCCTCTACCCGAGCGAGCTGCGCCTTGACGAGACCGGCCTGATGCTCGGCCTCGCCGCGGCGATCACCCCCGGCACGATCTCTTCTTGTGTCGAGACCGGCGAGGGCACCACCGTCGCCAACCCCGAGTGGCCGACGCTCACCGAGCGCGCCTGGGACAGCTCGCTCAAGTACGACGCCGCGCTGATGCTCAACAAGGACCTCCTCGACGTGCTCTTGTGGAACGTCTGGGCGGGCGGCCTCTTGTGTGTAGACGTCGCCACCTTGGGCGTGCCCCTCGACACGGGGCTCTTCTCCAACCTCTTCGGGGAGTCCTTCGCCGCGCTGTTTGACCCGGCGAACCCCTCCCCCGTCGGCGTCATCACCGCGCCGGTGGCCCCGCCCACCGCCGTGTTCTATGACGACGGCGCGCCGATCCGCATCGCCCTGAACGACTTCGGCCTCGACTTCTCGGCGAGCATGGACGACCGGGACCTGCGCCTGTTCCGCGTCGGGGTGCTCGCCGAGGTCGGCATCGATCCCAACCTCAGCGCCACGGCCTTTGAGCCCGCCCTCGCCATCGACACAAACGCCATCGCCTTCACCGAGCCCTACAACGAGCTCGTCGCCCCCGGCTTCTCCGCGGGCCTCGCTGAGTTCATCCCCACCGTGCTCAGCTCACTTCTGCCCGACGACCTCCTGCCCACCATCGCCATCCCCTCGTTCTTGGGCGTCGGCCTCAAGACGGCGTTCTGGGAGCCCGACGACTCCGGGCAGTGGATGGGCGGCTTCTTGTTGCTCGACATTGAGAACGTGCAGCCCGTCGAGGTGGCCGGCTGTTCAGGCGGCAGCTTCGGCTGCGACGGCTTCGAAGGTGAAGGCGATCCCTTCGACTTTGAGGCGCTCTTGGGCTGCGGCGAGAGCAGCACGGGCTGCGAAGAGGGCTGCGACGGCGGCAGCGAGACCTCCTGCGCGACCCACCCCAACGGCCACCGCAAGGCGGGCTGGCCTGGCGGGCGTGTGCTGATGCTCGGCTTCTTCTTGAGCCTCGCCATGGCGAGACGCCGGGCCTGAGCCAGACGCGGCGCCCACAAAAACTTCGGGCGCCGCCTTTGCAGAGACGACGCCCGAGGGGTTTAGACCGAGAGGTCTAGCGTGGGGCCGAGCGCCTCAGAGGCTTGACACCTGGGCGCCCAACATCGAGTCCAGCCGCGCGATCTCGCGGTTGAGCTGCTCCATGGCCTTGGGATCGAGCTTGCGGCGCACGGTGCCGTGGTACTCGATGGGATCCAGCACCTTGTCGCCGCGCTCGATCTGGTAGTGCAGGTGCGGCGCGGTAGAGCGGCCGGTGTTGCCCGCGGCGGCGATGACCTCACCGGCGGCGACGTGCTGGCCCTCTTTCACGTTGACCTTGTCCAGGTGCAAGAACTTGGCGAGCACGCCGTCGGCGTAGCGCACCTCGACGCAGTTGCCGTTCGCCGTCCAGTTCCAGTTGACCCGGGTGACCGTGCCCGGCTTGGGCGTCATGACCGGCGCGCCGACCTCAGTCTTAAAGTCCATGCCTTTGTGGGTAGGACGATCCTTGAGGAGCGCGGTGATCTGGATGTACTCCTCGATGGGGCCGTTCACGAGGCGGTGGGGCACCTCGGTGCCGTCGGGGTACCAGTAGCTCGGGTGGGCGTCGCCGGGGGCCTTGAAGCGGTAAGCCTTGAGCGTCACGCCAGCCTTGGAGCTCTTGAACCACCCGCCGGGCCGCTCGATCTCGGCGGTCTCGGTGCGGCGCCAGACGGTGCGCACCTCGTCGCCTTTCTGAAGATCGCGGCGAAGGTCAAGATCCCAGACGAAGAGGCGCGAGTACACCGCGGCGACGGCGTCACCGTCCTCACCGACGGCCTCTTGAAAGGTGCGGGCGAGGCTATGCACCACGCCGGACTGAACGACGTTGAAGCCCGCGGCGCCGGCGGTGCTCTCGTTCATGCCCACGACCGCCGTGGCCTGAATCCCGCCGACGGCGGCCTCTCCGCCCTCTCCGGCGACGGTGGCCTCAGCGGCGAGCACCGCCGCCTCGGGGGCGTCATCGCCGCGCATGACCGACCACACGAGCGTGAGGTTGACCACCAAGGACACGCCCAAGAAGGCGTAAAGAAGGTAGGGGGGACCGTCAGGGCGGTAACGATCGGTGCGCAGCTCCATGTCAACCTCAGCGGCAGCGGGGTCAGCGGCGGGACTGCTCAGCGGCAGCTCAGCAGCGGGGGCCCGCTCGGTCACGACACACGCGCACCGATGGGCGAGTCCACCTTGACTCAAAAAAATGGACACGTCAAGAGCAATGTTGATGTGAGCGTCTAAGGATCTGATCTGCCGAAAGTTAAGGCGACGGGCGCGCCCTTGGAGGCCCTTCGTGCACAACCGAGGTAAGATGCTCGTATGTTCCGATTCACGTCCGATGACGCGCCGGACCTCCCCGATGAGGTCTTGACGGGCGCGCTCTTCGCGGGAGTGCCTCCGGCGGGACGCCGGGCGTTTCTCTCCCAGCTCACCCACCTCTCGGCCTCGCCGGGCACGACGCTTTATGCGCAGGGAGAGGCTGGAGACACCCTCTGGATCGTGCTCGTCGGCGAGATCACCGTGCGGCGCGTCTTAGACGACGGCCGTGTCGTCGAGCTTGACCGCGCGGGCCCCGGCGACGTGTTCGGCGAGATGGCGCTCATCTCCCCCGCGCCCCGATCGGGCAGCGCCATCGCCGAGTCCGAGGCGGAGCTCCTCGTCTTGCGGCGCGCGCAATACCGCCAGCTCCTCAACGAGCGAGATCCTGCAGCGGAGGCGCTGCTTCGCACGATCACCCTGCGCATCTGCCGCCGCCTGCGCCAGATCGACGCGCGCATCGCCCTGGCCCACGACGTTCAGCGCCCGGGGATCGACCTCAGCGCGCGCCTCGCCGACCTGCCGCTCATCGGACGTGCCCCATGATGGAGCTCGCGGATGTGCCGATCTTCCGGGGTTTAGAGCCCCACATCGCCCAGTCCATCGCCTCGGTGTTCACCCGGCGCAGCGTGGCGGCGGGTGAGCAGCTCTTTCGCCAAGGCGACCCTGGCGACGCCATCATCGTCGTGCTCGACGGGCTCTTTGAGCTCATCCAGGACGAGACCGGCGAAGAGGTGCACCTCGCCGACGTCGGCACGGGCCGGGTGGTCGGGCTCATCTCTTTGATTGACCCGGGCCCCCGCACCGCGACGCTGCGCGCGCTAGAAGACGGCGAGGTGGCGATCCTCGACTCCGTCACGTTCCAGAAGCTCTGGGACGCCCAAGGAGACGCCGCCGCGCGGCTTCATTTCCAGCTCGCGCTGGCGACGGTGCACGAGCTGCGCTCGGCCCACCGAAAGCTCATCGAGCTCCTCGACCTCCCCGGCTTCCCCACGCCGGAGGATCCCGTCGTCGAGCGTGCCTTGTTCAAGGCCGAGCGCCTGACCGAGCCCACGGGCTGAGCCGAGCCAACAGCGGTGACCGTCGAGCCCGCCTCCCCTCAGCATGAGCCCCCATGCGTCGGCTCGGCGGGCCCAAGCGGGCGCCGTCATTCGGCGCGATCTGGGGTGCCTCTCGACGGTCACCGCCGTA
>JAKLKE010000011.1 GCA_023150775.1 Myxococcota bacterium | reverse complement strand
GACGCTGCACCACGTCAACCAGGCGCTCCGGGCCCACACGCTCTTCAAGCGTGACCGGGACTACGTCGTCGAGGGCGGCCAGGTCGTCATCATCGACGAGCACACCGGCCGCAAGATGCACGGCCGCCGCTGGTCCGATGGTCTGCACCAGGCCGTCGAGGCCAAAGAGCGCCTCAAGGTTCAAGAAGAGTCGCAGACCTACGCGACGATCACCTTCCAGAACCTCTTCCGCATGTACAAGAAGCTCGCGGGCATGACGGGCACCGCCGAGACTGAAGCCGCCGAGTTCCACAACATCTACAAGCTCGACGTGGCGATGATCCCCACGAACCTCCCCATTCGGCGTCGCGACGAGGACGACATCGTCTACCGCACCCAAGAGGAGAAGTTCGGCAAGGTCATCGAAGACATCGAGTCTTGCCACAGCCGCGGTCAGCCCGTGCTCGTCGGCACGACGTCCGTCGAGAAGTCGGAGATCGTCTCCCGGATGTTGACCCGCAAGGGCATCCCCCATGAGCTCCTCAACGCCAAGCAGCACGAGCGTGAGGGCCACATCGTCGCCCAGGCCGGCCGCATCGGCGCGGTGACCATCTCCACGAACATGGCCGGCCGCGGCACCGACATCAAGCTCGGCGGCAACCCCGACGCCTTGGCCAAAGACGCCGCCAACCCGCTGACCGACCCGGCGGAGTACGAGGCCGCCCTCGCCCAGCACCGCGCCCGGTGTGAGGCCGAGCGTAAGCGGGTGTTGGAGGTCGGCGGTCTGCGCATCATCGGCACCGAGCGCCACGAGTCTCGGCGCATCGACAACCAGCTCCGCGGCCGCTCCGGTCGCCAAGGCGACCCAGGCTCGTCCAAGTTTTACCTGTCCTTAGAGGACGACCTCCTCCGCATCTTCGGCTCGGACAAGATCCTCGCCTGGATGGAGAAGATGGGCATTCAGGACGACGAGCCCATTCAGCACCGCTGGATCACCTCGTCCATCGAGAACGCCCAGAAGCGTGTTGAGGGCCAGAACTTCAACATGCGCAAGAACCTGCTGGAGTACGACGACGTGCTCAACCAGCAGCGCAAGATCGTCTACGAGGTCCGCCGCAAAGCCCTCACCGGCGAGGCGATCCGCGACATGGTCATGGAGGCCATCGACGGTGTCGTAGACGACATCATGGACGACTGCATCGTCGCCGGTGTGCGCCCGGATGAGTGGGACGTCCCCGGCCTTCGTGAGCGCCTCAACCGCATCCTCGGCATCCAGTGGTCCGAGACCGACGAGGAGCTCCGCGACACCGCACGTCTGGAGATCCAGAGCCGGATGCTGCGCGAGGCCAAGGCCCTGTTTGAGGCGAAAGAGCAGGAGCTCAGCGTCGAGACCTCCAACCAGATCGCCCGGCAGCTCCTCCTGCAGTTCACCGATCAGCTCTGGAAAGATCACCTCCTCGCCATGGACCGCCTGCGCGACGGCGTGAGCCTGCGCGGCTACGGCCAGCGCAACCCGCTCTTGGAGTACAAGAAGGAGGGCTTCAACATGTTCCTCCTGATGACGGCCCTGCGCGACGAGGCGGTCATCTCTCGAATCCTGCGGGTGAAGCTCCAGCCGCCGCCGGACGCCTCCGAGGCCATCCGTCAGGCCATCGCCCGCCAGGGCGGCAACCCGGCGATGCTCACCGGGGACAACCTCTCCGATGAGGACGACGTCATCGACGCCTCCTTCGGCGGTGAGGACGGCATGGAGGCCCCTGAGCCCTCGGTGCCCGGCTACGCCCCGGCCGCGCCCCCGGAGCCGCCTCCGCCCCCGCGCCTGCCCGCCATGGGCGCCGAGGCCCGCGCCGTCGCTCGGGCGATGGGCATCCGCCGCAACGACCCGTGCCCCTGCGGCAGCGGCAAAAAGTTCAAGAAGTGCTGCTACTCCCCCGATGACGACGGTGAGGCCGAGGAGGCCGCCGCGGCGTCTCCCGAGCAGGCTGTCGCTGAGCAGGCCCCTGTCGAGGAGCCCGCCGCCGCTGAGCCCGTCGCTGAGCAGGCCCCTGTCGAGGAGCCCACGGCGCCGGCCGAGGCCCAGCTCGACGCGGACGGGGAGCAGACCCCGACGGACGAGGCGCCGGTCACCGCCTGAGCGGTGCGCTTCGTGGGCCCGGCGCCGTCGCTGGGCCCACGCCGCACCTCAGTCGCCGCTCCTCAGAACAGGTCCTCCAACAAGAAGCCCTGCCAGGCTTGGCTTGAGTAGAGGCCCGTGGGCACGTCCAGCGCGCCGTCGCCGTCCTCGTCGATGAGGGCGATGGCCGCAGCGTCGCCGCTGTCGTCGTAGACGAGGCCGCCGTCAGGATCGAGGTCGTAGGCCACGGACCAGTCGACCTCATCGTAGTTGAAGCCCCCCGCCGCGTTGGCGACGCCCATCCAGGTGGAGAAGACGTAGGGCTCATAGTCGCTCCAGGCGTAGCCCCACTGGGTGATCGCCTGGCGGAACTCTTCTCGGAAGTCTTGGGACATCGGGCCGTAGCCGATGAACCAGGTCTGGGACTCGATGGCCTCGGTGGGGTCGCCGTTCGCCCAGGTGGCCTCGTTGAAGTCTTCGCAGGTGGTCTGCACCAGGGTGTACTGCACCTCAAAGGCGCCCCACGCGGTGTCTCTGGAGTCTACGCGGTCGAGCACGGTGATCTTGCCCTCCCACTCGCAGGCGTACTGGGCGTTGTAGTTGTTGAAGTAGGCCTGCTCGACGAACAAGAACTTGACGATGGGCTCCTGGAACGAGTTGGAGTCGTTCGCGAAGAGGTAGTACCCGTCCATCTCGCGGCCGTCGTAGACGGCCTCAGCGTCGATGAACACCGCGAAGGGCCGAAACTCGTTGGAGCCCCCGCCGCCCCCGCCGCCGCCCCAGGGGGAGGAGTCAAAGCTGTCCCAGACCGGCGTAGAGTCGTTCCCGCCGTTCGGCTCCAAGAAGAAGGGCACGAGGATGCAGCCGGTCAACGCGGTGGGGATCGTGAGCGACAGGAGAAAGAGCCTCATGAGAACCTCTGTGGCGCGTGACGCGCGGCGGACGCTGCCCTTCTCCCAAGTGTAGCCGCGCTCCGGCGGGGTCACAAGCGCCGCGAAGACGATGACCGCCTTGCCCGCCGGACAGCGTCAGGTTAGGTCGGCGCCCGCTGTCGTCAATTGGCGGCAGACATCACACGCCCAGAGATCGCGACGTTCGGGGTGCCCCGCGAGGGGTCGAACATCGTTTCTAGGCGGAGGAACAACCCAAACCTGAGCAATGCTCAGGCGCGGCCAAGGCCGCGAGCTGGAGAACACATGGTCAACGTCACGCTGCGTCAGCTTCTTGAGGCCGGGGTTCACTTCGGGCACCAGACCCGCCGCTGGAACCCCAAGATGAAGCGCTACATCTACGGGCAGAAGAACGGCATCCACATCATCGACCTCCAGGCCACCGCCCGCGGCCTCCTCGACGCCTGCCGCTTCGTCAGCTCCACCGTCGCCCAGGGTCGCGCGGTGCTCTTCGTCGGCACCAAACGCGCCGCCCGCGAGATCGTCGAGCAAGAGGCCCAGCGCTCCAACATGTTCTTCATCAACAACCGCTGGCTCGGCGGCACGTTGACGAACTTCCAGACGGTCAAGCGCTCCATCGAGCGCCTCAACACCCTGGAGAAGGCCCGCGCCGATGGCCGCTTCGACCTTCTCACCAAGAAGGAGGCCCTTGAGCTCTCCCGCGAGGTGGAGAAGATGGAGAGCGTGCTCGGCGGCATCAAGGCGATGCGCAACGTCCCCGGGGCGATCTTCATCATCGACCCCAAGAAGGAGTACATCGCCGTTCGTGAGGCCAACCGCCTCAACATCCCCGTCGTCGCCCTCTGCGACACGAACTGCGATCCCGACGGCATCGACTTCGTCATCCCCGGCAACGACGACGCGATCAAGTCGATCCGCCTCTTCACCGCCGCCATCGCCGACGCCGCCATCCAGGGCGCGCAGATGAGCCGCAGCGACAACGGCGCGGGCATGGTCGTGAACGACGGCCCGGGCGTCGAGGTCGTGCAGCGTATTCACCGGCCCGACAGCGCCCCCGAGGCGTCCGCGAGCCCCGAGTACAACGACTCGGCCGACAACGCCTGATCGTCGCTCGGCACCATCTCAGAACCTCATCTGTCCCCGTCAGCGCCACGCGCTGACACGGAGAGAATCATCATGGCTATCACCGCATCCGACATCAAGACCCTCCGCGAGCGCACTGGCGCGGGCATGGGCGACTGCAAGAAGGCCCTTGAGGAGACCGGCGACCTGGAGAAGGCCGTCGATTGGCTCCGCCAGAAGGGCATCGCCAAGGCCGCGAAGAAGTCCGGTCGTGTCGCCACCGAAGGTCTGGTTCACTCGTACATCCACGGCAGCGGCCGCGTCGGCGTGCTCGTCGAGGTGAACGCCGAGACGGACTTCGTCTCGCGCAACGAGCAGTTCCAGGCGCTGGTGAACGACATCGCCCTGCACATCGCCGCCTCCGCGCCGCTCTACCTCACCAAAGAGGAGGTCCCCGCGGACGTGCTCGCTCGGGAGAGCGCCATCTACCGCCAGCGCGCGCTGGACGAGGGCAAGCCCGAGAAGATCGTCGACCGTATCGTCGAGTCGGCGCTCAAGAAGTTCTACGAGGACTCCTGCCTGCTTGAGCAGAAGTTCATCAAGGACGACAGCAAGACGATGGCCCAGGTTGTCACCGAGGCCGTCTCCACCATCGGTGAGAACATCAAGATCCGTCGCTTCGCTCGTTTTGAGCTTGGCGAGGGCCTTGAGAAGAAGACCGATGACTTCGCCGCCGAAGTCGCCGCTGTCTCGGGCGTGAAGGCCTGAGAGACGTCGCGCGGGGGGCCCAAAGCCTCCCGCGCCTCGTTCTTGTCTGAGCCGCACAAAACCACCTTGAGAGGTACTCCATGGCCGAGCCCGCGTACAAGAGAATCCTCCTCAAGCTCTCCGGCGAGATGCTCGCTGGCAACGATGGTTTTGGCATCTCCCAGCCGGTGATCGAGCGATTCGCCGATGAGGTGAAGGCCGTTCATGAGCTCGGGGTTGAGGTCGCCCTGGTGATCGGCGGCGGCAACATCTTCCGGGGGATCGCTGGCGAGTCCAAAGGCATGGACCGCGCCCACGCCGACTACATGGGCATGTTGGCGACGGTGATCAACGCCTTGGCCTTCCAAGACGCCCTTGAGCAGAAAGACGTCAAGACCCGCGTCATGTCGGCGATCCCCATGGAGCGCATCGCCGAGCCCTACATCCGCCGCCGCGCTGAGCGTCACTTAGAGAAGGGCCGCGTGGTGATCTTCGCCGCGGGCACGGGCAACCCCTACTTCTCCACGGACACCGCCGCCGCGCTCCGCGCCGCCGAGATTCACGCGGACGTGATCCTCAAGGCCACCAAGGTCGATGGGGTCTACGACGCCGACCCGATGAAGCACCCCGAGGCCCGGCGCTTCTTGCAGCTCCGCTACATCGACGCCCTGCAGCTCGGCCTCAAGGTGATGGACTCCACCGCCATCTCGTTGTGTATGGAGAACAGCCTCCCCATCGTGGTCTTCGACTTCGGCGTGCCGGGCAACGTGCTCAAGGTGGTGTGTGGCGAAGACCTCGGCACCCGCGTCGGCAACGACGCTCCCTCCGCCTTCGTCGCGGGCTGAGGCCGCCGCGCGCCGCTCGTCTTGAACTCCTAAAAGCCTCGACCCGAGGCGACTGAGGATGATGATGGTCGACGAATACGTCAACGCGATGACCGATGACATGAAGAAGGCCCTTGAGTCGCTCAAGCAGGCCCTCACCACCGTGCGCACCGGCCGGGCGAGCCCCGCGCTGCTGAACTCGGTGCAGGTCAACGTGAGCACCTACGGCGCGACGATGCCGATCACCCAGCTCGCGACGATCACCGCCCCCGACGCGCGGCTGCTCGTGGTCCAGGCCTGGGACAAGAGCACGCTCTCCGACATCGAGAAGGCCATCGGCTCCGCGGGCCTGGGGCTCAACCCGTCGAGCGACGGCCAGGTCATCCGCGTGCCCATCCCCGCGCTCACCGGTGACCGCCGCAAGCAGCTCACCAAGAACGTGCGCGACTTCGGTGAGGACGCGAAGATCCGCGTTCGTAGTGTGCGCCGCGAGTACAACGACCTCTTCAAAGAGGCCGAAAAAGACAAGGACATCTCTGAAGATGACCTCAAGCGCGCCCTCGCGAAGGTCCAGACGGTCACCGATGAGTACGTCGGCCTCGTTGATGGCATGATCGGCGCCAAAGAGAAAGAGATCCTTGAGGTCTGATGGACGCGCCGCTCAAAGTCCCCCGTCACGTCGCGATCATCATGGACGGGAACGGGCGTTGGGCCCAGTCCCGTGGTCTGCCCCGGGTGAAGGGGCACGAGGCGGGCGCGGACTCCGTGCGGGAGATCGTGCGCGCTTGCCGTGAGCTGGGCTGCGAGGCGGTGACCTTGTACTCGTTCTCTACGGAGAACTGGTCGCGCCCGCCTCAAGAGGTCGCCGCGCTCATGGCTTTGCTGCGCCGCTACCTCGTGCAAGAGCGCCGTGAGCTTGTGGACAACGGCGTGCGATTCCAGGCCATCGGGCAGCTTCACCGCCTCCCGGCCTATGTGCGGGCGCCGCTGGAGGCGCTGACGATGGAGACGCGGCTGCGCTCCCACCGCATGACGCTCACCTTGGCCTTGTCGTATGGGGGCCGCGCCGAGATCGTAGACGCGGTTCAGCGCATCGCCAAGAAGGTGCAAGAGGGCCGCCTACGCCCGGACGAGATCGACGACACCCTGCTCAGCCAGCACCTCTTCACCGCGGCGCTGCCCGATCCCGACCTCCTGATTCGCACCTCCGGCGAGATGCGGATCTCCAACTTTATGCTCTGGCAGCTCGCCTACTCCGAGATCTACGTCACGGAGACCGCCTGGCCTGACTTCCGGCGCCCCCAGCTCATCGAGGCGTTCCGCGACTACAGCGCGCGGGAGCGCCGTTTTGGCAAGACCTCTGCCCAGGTGCAGCGAGGAGACGGCGATGCGTGAGCGGATCCTCGCGGCTCTGGTGGGCCTGCTCATCATTCTGCCCGCGCTCATCTTCGGTGGGCAGCTCGCCGCGGAGATCGTCGTCGGCCTGGTGTTGCTCATCGGCCTCGATGAGTACGTCGCCATGGCCTTCCCTGAAGAGCGTCGCGGGGCGTTCTTGCTGCTCTCGGCCACGGGCTTGGGCATCTACGCCGCGGCGCTGCACGGCAGCTCCGGCCAGCTCGTCGCCGCCGTCGTGCTCAGCGCCTTCGCGGTGATGCTGCGGGTGCTCTTTCAGGATCTCCCCGTCGAGGGCGCCGCCAACCGCCTCGCGCGGTACACCTTGGGCCTCGTCTGGATCCCGTCCCTCGTCGTGTTTTTGCCGCTGCTTCGTGGCCTTGAGCACGGCATGGCCCTGGTCTTCTTCTCGTTGGGCGTGACCTGGCTCGGTGACACGGGCGGGTATTTTGCCGGGCGCTTCTTCGGCAAACACAAGCTCTATGAGCGCATCTCGCCCAAGAAGACCTGGGAGGGCGTCGCGGGCGGCGTCGTGCTCGCGGTCGTCGCTGGTGGGGTCATCCAGAAGCTCGGCCTGCCCCAGCTCGGCCTCATCGAGTGCCTCGTGTTGGCCTTCGTGCTCGACATCGCCGGGGTCGTCGGCGACCTCGTTGAGTCGATGCTCAAGCGGTCCTTCGGCGTGAAAGACTCGGGCTGGATCATGCCCGGCCACGGCGGGATCCTCGATCGAATCGACGGGGTGCTGTTCACCGCGCCGCTCCTGTACCTCTACGTCGTAGTCGTGCGGGGGCTCTGACCGCCTCTTCGCTTGCAACAGCGGCGGAGGTCGGGCAGTAGTGTGAGAGGATGCGCCGCGCCTCGTGCGCGGGAGGAGGCTCCATCGACGCCGCGCTTGAGCACTTCACCTCGCTGTTCATCGGGCTCCGCACGGCCTTCGCCGCGGTGGCCTTCGTGGCGACGCTCATCATCATCCACGAGTTCGGGCACTTCTTCTTCGCCAAGGTCTTTGGTGTCGGGGTGCAGGTCTTCTCTGTGGGCTTCGGGCGGCGGCTGTTCGGCGTCGTGTACGGCGGCACCGACTACCGCCTGAGCCTCTTGCCCTTCGGCGGCTACGTGATGATGGAGGGCGCCGATCCTTTCCAGGACGGCGGGGGAGGGGACGGCGATCCCCAGTCCCCGACGAGCTTCCTCAACAAGCCCGTCTGGCAGCGGCTGATCATCGTGGCCGCGGGGCCGATCTTCAACCTCGTCTTGCCCGTGGTCGTCTTCACCGGCCTGTACATGGGCGGTGAGCCTGACGTGGCCGCGGTCGTCGGTGAGGTGCAGCTCGCCTCGCCTGGGGCGGCCGCCGGGCTGCAGGTCGGCGACCGGATCGTGAAGGTCGGCGAGACCGAGGTGCTCTTCTGGACCGACATTTATGACGCCTTAGGCGTCGGCACACCGGGGCAGAACATGCCCTTTGAGGTGCAGCGCGGCGGCGAGCGCCTCACGCTGAGCGTCGTCTTGCCCCAAGACATGATCATCTCCGAGGGCTACGGCTTCCCCCACCAGCTCGGCCTGCAGAGCGACTGGGCGAACAACATCATCGGCGTCGACGACCCGAGCTCCCCGGCCGGGCGCGCTGGGCTCAAGACCAACGACCGCATCGCCGCCGTGGACGGCGTGCCCGTGGGCACCTGGGTCGCGCTCTTGGACGCCTTGGAGGCCAAGTCCGGCCCGGTGAGCCTGTCCGTGGACCGCCTCAACAAGACCGGTGACCAAGAGTCCCTCACCCTCACCCTCACCCCGGACCCGACCTGGACCCCCCGGGATGTCGGCGTCGTAGACCCCAACGCCAACCCCTACGGCCTCGGCCCGGCGAACCTGTTCATCAACCAGGTCGTCGAGGGCGGCGCGGCGGCTGAGGCGGGCATCCTCCCCGGTGACCACCTCGTGAGCATCAACGGCCGCGCCTTGGGCTCGTGGAACGAGGTCGTCGTGCGCATCGGCGACGCCCAACAAGGCGAAGGGGACGCGCTCAGCGCCTCGGCGATCACCGTGACGCTCGTGCGGGAGGGGGCGGTGCGCCAGCTCACCGTGGTGCCCCGGGTCGTCGAGGACACCGACGCCCTGGGCCGATACCGCAAACGGGCGATGTTGGGCATCGCCACCACCCCCGGCACGACGGTGCAGCCCTTCACCGAGGCCCGCCGCTACAGCTTCCCCGAGGCCGTGAAACAAGCGACCCGGGAGACCTGGGCGGTCTCGGTGTTGGTCGTGGAGCAGGTGGGCAAGCTGCTCACCGGAGAGGCCGCGCCGGAGAAGTCTCTCGGCGGGCCGATTCAGATCTTCCGCGACGCCGGGCAGGCCGCTGAAGAGGGGCTCTTCGCCTGGGCGCGGCGCCTGGGCCTGCTCTCGGTGTCTCTGGGCATCGTGAACTTCTTGCCCGTGCCCGTGCTCGACGGCGGCCAGATCCTCTTCTACCTGGTCGAGGCCGTGCGCGGCCGCCCGCTCTCCGTGGCCATCCGTGAGCGCGCCCAGCAGATCGGCGTGCTCGTGCTCGTGGCGCTGATGTTTATGGTGTTCATCTTCGACATCAACCGCTGGATCTCTGGATGAGCGGCCCCACGGTGCTCGCCATCGACACCGCCACGCCGCTCATCGGCGCGGCGCTCGTCGGCCCCGTCGAGCGGGAGTGGTCCGTGCGGGCGGTGAAGGGCTCAGACGCCTTGTTGATGCCCGCTTTGGCGGCCTTGCTCGACGGCATCGACCACCTCGACGCCATCGCCGTCACCGTCGGCCCGGGCTCGTTCACGTCCCTGCGGGTCGGGGTCGCCGCGGCCTTGGGGCTCGCCGTCGCCCGGGGTTGCCCGGTCTTGCCGGTCTCCTCGTTGGCGGCGCGGGCCACGCCCCACGTCGGCGGCGCCCCGGTGCTCGTGCTCCTCGATGGCCGCAAAGATCGCGCCTACGTCGGCCTCTTCGCGGGGCTCGGTGAGCCCTTGGACGAGCAAGACCTCCCCCCCGCCGAGGCCGTTGCGCTCGCCCAGGCGCCCTTCATCGCCACCGGGGAGGGGGCCGAGATCTGGCGTGGGCTCGTCGAGGCCGCCGGGGGTGTCGTCGCCGAAGATCCCCAATCGAGCCCGGCGCTGAGCATGGCCCGCCACGCACAAGGCCGGGTGCATGAGGCCATCGCCGCCGAGGCGGTCACCCTTCACTACATCCGCCCCTCCGACGCCGCCCTCCCCGTGGGCTGATGGGTGGTTACGTTCGCCCTCCCTTCGGGTTCTGGGTGAATGATGTCTGAGTCTGGGTTTCAGATCGCCGTCGTCGGCGCGACCGGCGCCATGGGCGAGGAGCTGCTCCTCACCTTAGAGCGGGCGAACCTCGCGATCTCCTCGTTTGTGCCCATCGCCAGCCGCGCGAGCTCCCGGCCCACCGTCGAGTTTCGTGGGCAGAGCTTCCCGGTGAAGCCGCTCGGCCCCGACGCCTTGGAGGGGGTTGAGCTCGCCTTCGCCGTCTTGCCCCAGGGTCCCGGTGACGAACTGCTCATCGAGGCCGCCGAGGCCGGCTGCACCATCGTCGATCTCGCGGGCATCTGGCGGGACGACCCTCAAGTGCCGATGATCGCCTTGGGCATCAACAGCGCGCTCGACCTGGAGCGTGTGCCCAACGTCGGCGTGGTCACCTCGCCGGGGCCCGTCGCCTTGGCCTTGTGCGCCGTCGCTGAGGCCGTCACGAAGATCGGCGACCTGGTCGGCATCACCGCCACGGCGATCCTCCCCGCCGCCTCCGCTGGGCGCAAAGGCATCGAGGAGCTCTCGGGGCAGATCGTCGCCACCTTCAACAGCCGCCCGCCGCCTCGGGCGGTCTTCGCCGATGGCCTCGCCTTCGACCTCATCCCGGCCTGGGGTGACGTCGAGCAGGGCGGCTGGACGGGCCTGGAGCGGCTCAGCGCGGAGCAGGTCGGCCAGGTGCTCGGCCTCTCGCCCAACCGCGTCGCGGTGAACATCACCCTGGCGCCCTTGTTCGCGGGCATGGGAATGAGCGTACACCTGCGCGGCGACGCGCGGCTGAGCGCGGCGAGCTTACGCGAGGCGCTCCAGAGCTCCCGCTCGGTGCAGCTCCACGACCGGGCGGGCCGCCCCCTGATGCCCCGGGCCCAGCTTGAGCGCGCCGTGGTGAGCGTCGGCCGCCTGCGCGACGACCCCAACGGCGACGGCGTTCACCTGTGGATCGCCGCCGACCCCATGCGCCTCGCCTCCGCCAACGCCGTCGCCATCGCCACGGAGCTCGCCGCCCGGGGCTTCATCGGCGCCCGCTCCTGAGCCCGATGACAGCTTGTCGGGCTCGACTGACAGGGCTCCGGTTGAGGTGACAGTTTGTCAGCCCTCACCGCCCCCAAGGCCCGCGCCGGGGGCCTCCGTGACGGCGGAAACATGGCATACTGCTTGCAGAGGTGGGCTCGACAGCCCGCTGATCCAGCTCCGGCGCTTCTCCTGGGTGTATGAATGGGACTCATCGTTCTCTTCGGCTTGTTTGGGGCTGGATCAGCCTGGGCTTTCCCTTCTCGCCTCGCCGCCACCCTCGACGGCGTCACCGCCACGGGCGCGCTGACGATCAAGTCCTCCTCCGACGAACGGTACGTCGGGGTGCTCTCCTCCACGGCGCTCGACATCATCGACACCGAGACCTGGGACGTTCAGACCGCTGGCGTGTGCAGCGGCGCCGCGGGCCTCGCCGTCGCTGAAGACGCGGCCTCGGGGGACGTCGTCTTCTACTTCGGCTGCGCCGATGGCACGGTGAACGCCGTGCAGGTCACCGATGGTGACCTCGACACCTGGGGGGCGGTCACCGTCACCGACAACGCCGTGCAGGGCCTCGCCGTCGAGGACGACACCCTCTGGGTGCTCGCCGCTGCGGAGGATGGGGGCTTTGTTGTGGTGCCCGTGATGACCGCCGACCTCAGCGCCAGCGCCGTGAGCAGCTCGACGCTCGCCACCTCGGGCTTCGAAGACATGGAGAGCATGTCTGGCTACGTGCTCGTGAACCACGGCAGCAACAACCTCTCCCGCATCGACGTCAGCACGGGCTCCGCCGCCGTCGCGCCGAACGACGCCTTGGGCTCTGACTTTCAAGACATGGCGGTCTACGCGAACGGCATCTTCTTGGCCGACGGTGACGGCGCCCTCGTGCGGTACCAGGTCTCCGGCGGCATCAACCCGTTCCAGTACATCCTCGACGAGGAGGACGGGCTCTTGGAGTGCACGGCGCTGACCATCGACGACGCGGGTGAGTGGCTCGCGCTCGCGGACGACGGCGCGTCGTCCCTCTTCTTGTTCCCCTTCGACAGCGGCACCTACGGCGTCACGAGCGAGCCCCTGGCCACCCTTGACCTCAGCGCCGTCGGCGCGCTGACCGGCCTCACCGACGCCGGGGACTACCTCTTCGCCGCCACGAGCGCCGGCGAGGTGCTCGTCTTCACCGAGCTCCCGTGGGTGGAGATCGTGAACCCGCCCACGGCGTCCTACATCACCGGGGATCAGGTCAGCCTTCAGGTCACGAGCGATCTCGCCGGGGACTGGACCGCGCGGCTGGGCGCGGTGGACGGTGAGGTGCTGGCCTCGGGCGAGCTGAGCGCGGATGAGGCCGTAGACGTCACCTTCACCGTCGGCGACGACTGGGAGGAGGGTGACCAGCGCGTGTTCATCGTCGTGGACTCGTTGGGGCTCGTCGGCCGCGCCGCCTTCGACGTGCCCGTCGACAACCCGCCCGTGGCCCCCGACATCTCCGAGGTTGGCTTTGGCGACGGCAAGATCATCGTCTCCTTCGCCGGTGACGCCCCCGCGGACTTCGCGCGTTACGACATCTACCTCACGACCACGGCGTTTGTGGCCGCGGACTACAGCGAGGGTGGCCCCGCGTACAGCGGCCCCGATGACGGGATCAGCTCCCCCATCGCGCTGACCATCGATGATCCTGCGGAGCCCGTAGAGATCGAGATCACCGGGCTCACGAACGGCCAGACCTACTATGTGGGCGTGCGCGCGGTAGACGCTTCGGATACGGAAGGCCCCATGAGCGACATCTACGAGGTCACCCCCGCTGAGACCTTTGGCGCCGCCGATCTGGCGGGCGAAAAGGGCGGCTTTTGCGCTACGACCCCTCACGCCGCGGGGCTGGGCCTTGGGCTCATCGCGCTTTTGGCGACGCGCCGTCGTCGCCGTGAGGCGGGGCTGCTCGCCGCGCTGGGGCTGGCCTTGTCGCCGGTCGCCCAGGCCGCGGAGCCCGTGAAGGGCCACCGCGACGCTGACGGCGAGATCGTGCTCGACCGCAGTATGCAGCTCTCCGTCTCAAGCCTCGGCCTCGCCGACACCAACATTCAGTCGGTGTATGGCGATCGGGCGATGCTCGTCATCCACGGCCAGGCCTCGTTGCAGGCGTTCCGCGTGCTCCAGCTCGACGCGGGCATGGGCGCGATGCGGAAGGCGGGCACGATGGTCACCGCGGACGGGGTTGCAGGCAGCGAAGAGGCCAAGCTCACCTTGGTGCCGCTCAGCCTCGGCGTCACCGCGCGCCTCGATCTCATCGACGGCCAGCCCATCGTGCCTTACGGCGCCGTGGCGCTTGACTACTGGCTCTGGCGTGAGCGTGAGGGCAGCATCGACCCCACCTCCCCCTTCGATCTTGAGGCCATGGGCGGCGGCAAGCCTGGTTACCACTACGCCTTAGGCCTGAACCTGCTCCTCGACTGGCTGGACCCGCGCGGCGCGTCTGAGGCGGGCGCGGTGTGGGACGTAGACGACACCTACCTGAGCGTAGAGTGGCGGCGTGACAGCATGTTCTCTACGGAGGGCCTCTCCTTCGCGGGGAACACCCTCACCGTCGGCGTGAAGGTTGACCGCTGAGCTTCGCACCTGGCGGCTCGTCTTAGAGTACGACGGCGCGGCCTACACCGGCTGGCAACGTCAGCCCAAGGGCCACTCCATCCAGAGCGTGGTGGAGGAGCGCCTGAGCCGTGTGTTGGGCGGTGAGGCCGTGCGGGTGATCGCCTCGGGGCGCACCGACGCCGGGGTTCACGCCTTGGGGCAGGTCTGCTCGTTTCGGGCGGCGCGGGTCCGCCATGCGACGCAGCTCCGCGACGGTCTCAACGCCACCTTGCCCGCGGACATCGCCGTCGTCGAGGCCGCCGAGGCGAACCTCGCCTTCCACGCCCAACGATCCGCCATCGGCAAGCTCTACCGCTACGTCATCCTGCCCGGGCCCTGCCGCTCGGCCCTGCGCCGAGGGCGCTATTGGCCCGTGCGCTGGCCCCTGGACCACGACGGGATGCGGGAGGCCCTCGGGAGCCTCGTCGGGCGCCATGACTTCACCAGCTTTCGCGCCTCGGGCTGCTCGGCGGCGACCTCGGTGCGCACGATCCACCGCGCGGCGCTCCTGCAGGTCGAGGATGAGCTGCACGTCGAGCTCTACGGCGAGGGCTTCTTGCGCCACATGGTGCGCAACATCGTGGGCTCCCTCGTCGACGTAGGGCGCGGCAAACAGCGCCCGGGCTGGTTCGCGGAGCTGCTCCAGATCAAAGATCGGGTGCAGGCCGGGCGAACGGCGCCGGGGGAGGGCCTGTTCTTGGTGCGGGTGGACTATCCGGCGTCTCTGCTCATCCCGGGCGCGCCAGCGCAG
Organism: Myxococcota bacterium; assembly: GCA_023150775.1. Classification (GTDB taxonomy): domain Bacteria; phylum Myxococcota_A; class UBA796; order UBA796; family CAJQPC01; genus JADKFE01. The sequence continues at coordinate 31,741 of JAKLKE010000011.1, read as the reverse complement.
GATGACCAAGCCGCCGAAGCTGAAGACGCCGACGAGTGAGGCGGGCCCCAGAGAGGCACGAGGCGCGAAGGGGACACCCTCGCGCCTCGTGATGCGACTCGCCCGAAGGCTTAGTCCTCTTCTTCTTCGACCTCTTCGTCCTCGTCTTCGCCGAGGAGATCCATGTCGTCGTCCTCTTCGTCGTCGCCGTCGAGGAACTCGTCCTCATCAGGCACGCTCTCGTCCTCCTCAGGCTCAGCCTCACGTTTGGCCGGCTTCGCGCCGCCCTTGCCCTTGTACTTGGCGAGGATCAGCTCACGAGGATCGGGGTTGGGGTTCTCTGCCTGATCCGCGCCGCACGCCGGACAGACCGCCTCAGGCTTGTTGAGGTCGTAAAAATGAGCGCCGCAGGAGAAGCAGGTGTAGCGCTTTCCGAGCCGCGCCTTGTCGGGGGGCATAGGCCGAACCTCCGCAGGGGTTGGATGAAGGCGCCAGTCTTAGCACAGGCCCGGCCCGCGTCAAGACGACGGCGCTCAGTCCTCGCGGACCAGAGTGAAGTAGTGGTCGAGGGCCTTCTCTTCTTTGTAGGCGGCGCCGATGGTGAGGTGGTCGCTCACCCGCCGCATGAAGTCCCGGGTCTTGTTGTAGACGAACCACTGAAGGCCCTGGGTGTTGGGGATCACCGGGGGCCAGCCGTCGGGCACGGGGCCGTCGGGGATGAGGAAGTAGTTGACCACGATGGCGCCTCGGGGCGTCCAGGCGGCCTCTCCTTCAGTGCTGTGGGTGACGAAGTAGCCCGGGCCGATGAGCCAGCGCGTCGGGGCCTCGTTGTAGCCAAAGAGCCGCGCCGAGCCGTCGTCAGGCCGCGCGAAACGTTTCTGGAACGCGCGCTGGGAGGCGGGCAGGGGCAGGGTGTTCGTGCCGTGGTGGATCACGGCGCGGCGCGGGCCCGCCGACGCCGGGGCGAGATCCTCCAGGGTGGCGGGGGCGCCGGTCCCGGCGAGCTCAAAGAGGCGGCGCTGATCGGCCCGGTTGAGGCCTCGGGTGGCGGCCACCCGATCGTCAGGGCCCAGGGCCTCAAAGGCCTGAGCGATGGCGGACAAGCTCGGCTGTCCTTGGCTTAGGAGCGCGCGTATCATCTCGGCGGGCGACGGCATGGAGCCTCCAGGCCCCAAGGCTATCGTGTCCAGGGCGCCCGCGCGATCCTTTGGGGCGACTCCAGCGACGCCAGACGTGTCGGGAGCAGGCTGCGGCTTGACATCACGAACCCCGTTCCTTATGTAGCGGTGTCTCTTTTCGCGGCCCCGCTCGGCGTGGGCTCTCATCTCCCTCCTGTCATATCAACGCTCGGTGAGTTCATGAGCACGGATTCCGCCAAGCCCGCTGACGTCGAGCATCGCTGGTACGTCATCGACGCTCGCGACTTGGTGTTGGGGCGCATGGCGTCTCGCATCGCTACGGTCCTGCGTGGCAAACACAAGACCATCTACACCCCCCACATCGACACTGGCGACTACGTCATCGTCGTCAACGCCGACAAGGTGGCCTTCACCGGGCGTAAGCTCGAGCAGAAGAACTACTACCAGTTCACGGGCTACTGGGGTCATCTCAAGGAGGTCAACGCCAAGAACCTCCGGGCCAGCGATCCCGATCGTCTGGTGCGCGAGGCGGTCAAGGGGATGCTCCCCAAGAACCGTCTGGGCCGCGCGATGCTCGACAAGCTCAAGGTCTACGCGGGCGAGACGCATCCCCACGTCGCCCAGAACCCCCAGACCTTCCCCGCCACCGTCTGATCGATCGAGGCTTTCGTTTATGGCCAGCTCTCCCCAGTGGTACGCCACCGGCCGTCGTAAAGAGGCCACCGCGCGCATCTTCTTGCGTCCCGGCTCCGGTCGCATCACCGTCAACCAGCGGGATGTCGAGACCTACTTCGAGCGTGAGACGCTCAAGATGGTCCTCCGTCAGCCCTTAGAGCTCACCGACAGCACCGGCACCTACGACCTCTTCGTGACGGTTCGTGGCGGCGGCAAGGCCGGGCAGGCTGGCGCGATCCGTCAGGGTCTCGCCCGCGCGCTCTGCGAGGCCAACCCCGGCAACCGCGGCGCCTTGAAGCGGGCTGGGTTCCTCACCCGCGACTCCCGCACCGTCGAGCGCAAGAAGTACGGCCGCTCTGGCGCGCGTAAGCGCTTCCAGTTCTCCAAGCGTTAGTCGGCCTGACGATGGCCTCCTCCGTGGTCATCGTCATCCCCTCCCGCTACGCGAGCGTCCGCCTTCCAGGCAAAGCGCTCGTGGAGATCGCCGGTCTCCCGATGATCCACCACGTCCACCTTCGAGCCCAAAAGGTCTCTGGGGTGGACGTTGTGCTTGTGGCCACCGACGATGAGCGTATCGCCTCGGTCGTGCGCGGCTTTGGTGGTGAGGTCGTGATGACGAGCCCCGACCACACGAGCGGCAGCGATCGGGTGTGGGAGGCCATCTCTGGGCGTGAGGCGGCCATCGTCGTCAACGTGCAGGGCGATGAGCCGCTCTTAGACCCTGAGGTGGTCGAGGCGGTGCTCGCCCCCTTTGTTGACCCGGCGGTCCAGGTCACCACGGCGGCCACGGCCCTCGACGAGGCCGATCGCCACACCCCCTCCGTCGTGAAGGTCGTCACCGACCAGCGCGGCGACGCCTTGTACTTCTCGCGCTCGTTGATCCCCTCCTCGGGGCCGGCCTTACGCCACATCGGGATCTACGCCTACCGCCGCGCCGCCCTCGGGCGCTTCTGCGCTTGGTCACCCGGCCCCTTGGAGCGCGCCGAGCGCCTGGAGCAGCTCCGGCTCTTGGAGCACGGCGAGCGTGTCCGGGTGGTGTTGGTCGGCGCCGCGGGCCCCTCCGTAGACACCCCTGAAGATCTAGAACGAGTCCGCGCCCTGTTCAACACGCCACTACCGGCTTAGGCCACGCACCCCATCGAAGGAAGCCACTCAATGCGTAAGAAGTTCATCTTCGTCACAGGCGGCGTGCTCTCCTCGCTCGGCAAAGGCGTGTCGGCCTCGGCCATCGGCGCCTTGCTCAAGGCCCGCGGGATCCGCACGACAAACGTCAAGATGGATCCCTACATCAACGTCGATCCCGGGACGATGAGCCCCTACCAGCACGGCGAGGTCTTCGTCACCGACGACGGCGCCGAGACCGACCTCGACCTGGGCCACTACGAGCGCTTCACGGGAAACCCCACCTCCCAGCGCAACAACTTCACGACGGGCCGCATCTACCAGGCGGTCATTGAGCGGGAACGGCGCGGCGAGTACCTCGGGCGCACGGTGCAGGTGATCCCCCACATCACCGACGAGATCAAGCGGAAGATCTGGGAGGCCTCTGAGGACGCTGACCTGTGTATCGTCGAGGTCGGCGGTACGGTCGGCGACATCGAGTCTCTGCCGTTTCTGGAGGCGATCCGGCAGTTCCGCATCGACGCCGGGACGGAGAACGTGCTGTTTTTGCACGTCACCCTCGTGCCTTACATCAAGACCTCGGGGGAGCTCAAGTCGAAGCCCACCCAACACTCGGTGAAGGAGCTGCTGAGCGTCGGCATCCAGGCCGACATCCTCTTGTGCCGCGCCGAGCGTGACGTGCCCGTGGACATGCGCAACAAGATCGCGCTGTTCTGCAACGTCGGCGCCGAGAGCGTGATCTCCGCGCCTGATCTCAACAACATCTACAAGCTCATCCTGTGGCTGCACGAAGAGAAGCTCGACGAGCGCATCCTGATGAAGCTCGGCATGTGGGCCGCGGTCCCCAACCTGGAGGGCTGGCGTGACCTGTGCAACCGCATGGAGCGCCCCACCCACCGCGTCCGGATCGGCATCGTCGGCAAGTATGTCCACCTCAGCGACACCTACAAGTCGCTGAACGAGGCCCTCGCCCATGGCGGCGTCGCCCACGCCTGCGGGGTGGAGCTGAACCACATCGACTCTGAAGAGCTCGACCTCAACGATCCGGGCCGCACGCTCAAGGAGTACGACGCGATCCTCGTGCCCGGCGGCTTCGGTGATCGGGGCATCGAGGGCAAGATCGCCGCGGTTCGTTACGCGCGTGAGCACAACGTCCCCTTCTTCGGCATCTGCCTGGGGATGCAGGTCGCGGTCATCGAGTACGCCCGGAGCGTGCTTGGCCTCGCTGACGCCAACTCCCGCGAGTTCTCAAACGTCTCCGAGAACTTGGTCATCGACCTGATGGACGGTCAGCGTCAGGTGACCGACAAAGGCGGCACGATGCGCCTCGGCGCGATGCCCTGCGTGATTCAGCCGGGCACCCTCGCCCAGCGGATCTACGGGCAGACGGAGATCTCCGAGCGCCACCGCCACCGCTACGAGGTGAGCCCCGTGCACCACGACGCCTTACGCCGGGGCGGCCTCGTGCTCTCGGGCACCTCGCCTGATGGCCAGCTCGTGGAGATGGTGGAGCTGCCCTCACACCCCTACTTCATCGCCTGCCAGTTCCACCCCGAGTTCAAGTCGCGGCCGCTCACGCCGCACCCGCTGTTCTCGGCCTTCGTGCACGCGGCGCTCAAGCACAAGGTGCGCCAGGAGCGCGCCCGGGTGAACGAGGCCGGCCTGGACGCTCGGCTGGAGCCGGGCACGACGGACGAGATCCTCGCGGGCGTGGCGAGCGCGTGAGCGCCAGGTCCATGAGGCGAGGGCTGGCGATCACGCTGGCGCTCTGCGCTTGTGGACGGGGCGCGGGCGTCGCTGAGCCCAGCGCCGCCCAGGCCGCGGAGCCTCCGCCGGTCACGATCACCCTGGAGGACGTGCGGGCGATGTCACCGGGCCTCGGCGAGGCCGTCGCCACCCGGGCGCGGCTGGACGACGAGGGCGCCTTGGCCGCTGAAGACGTGGCCTTTGAGGTCGAGGGCGCCCGGCCTCTGCGGGTCTCGGCGGCGAAGACCGCCTGGGATCTCAAGACCCGCGCCGCGACATTTGAGGGCGACGTGCTCGTCAACCGCGGCGACTTTGAGCTGCGCTGCGCCACGCTCACCCTGAGCTACGGCGAGTCGGGCAAGATGGAGCGCGCGGTCGCGACGGGGGGCGTCGAGCTTCGCCGTCCGCCGTGGCGGGCGAGCGGGGATGAGGGGGTGTTGGACCTCCGCACGGGCCAGCTCACCCTCACGGGCACGCCGACGGTGACCGATGGCCAGCACGCCCTGCGCGGCGCGCGGGTGGTGCTGTTTCTGGACGATGAGCGCCTGGAGTGTGAGGGCTGCGAGCTGGTGCTCCCCGATCCGAGCCCCCGGTGAGCCCGCCGCCGCCGGGCCTCGTCGTGTCTGGCCTACACAAGCGCCTCGGCGACCGGCGTGTGGTGGATGACGTGTCGTTTGAGGTGCCGCCGGGGCGGGTCATCGGCCTGCTCGGGCCCAACGGCGCGGGCAAGACGACGACCTTTCGCCTCATCGTGGGCCTGCTCGAACAAGACGCCGGGGAGATCTCCCTCGACGGCGTCCCGCTCACCGGGCCGCTCCACGAGCGAGTGCGCCGCGGGCTCGGCTACTTGCCCCAAGGATCGGCGCTGTTCACCGGGCTCACCGTGCGCCAGCAGCTCCTCGTCCCCCTGGAGGCCCGTGGCGCCCCGGCGGCGGAGGCCGATCGGCTCTTGGAGGACGCCGGGCTGACCGCGCTCGCCCAGGCCCAGGCCGCGGGGCTCTCGGGCGGAGAGCGTCGGCGCCTCGCCATCGCGCGCTGCTTGGCCACGCGCCCCCAGGTCTTGCTCTTGGACGAGCCCTTCGCGGGGGTGGATCCCGTCGCCACCCAAGCGCTCGTGCGGCGATTTCGCGGCCTCGCCGCCCAAGGCCTCGGCCTGTTGTTGACCGACCACGCCGCCCGGGAGGCGCTCTCGGCCTGTGACGAGGTGGTGCTCCTCGATCAGGGGCGCGTCGTGACGCGCGGCCCCGTAGAGCAGGTCGCGGCGGATCCTCGGGCGCGGGCGCGCTGGCTCGGCGACGATTTCTGAGCCTCAGCCCGGGGTTCTTGGCGCCTCAGACAATGGATGGCCGAGGGGGCTTGTGCTCCATTCAACATCCGTGCCAAGATTCGGTTGTGCTCCTGACCGGACGAGAAGGAACTTATGGGTCTTGAGATGAAGCCCGAGCTTGGGCTTCGCCAACAGCTCAGCCTCACGCCCCAGCTCAAGCAGGCGATCAAGCTCCTGCAGCTCAGCCGTCTGGAGCTCGTGGAGCAGGTCCAGGAGGAGATGACCGAGAACGTCATGCTCGAAGGCGACGTGTACGTCGACGACGAGATGAGCGACGGTCTCCAGAAGCTCAACGAGCGGGCCCAGTCCTTACAGAAAGACGCCGCCGAACAAGGCAACCTCGCCGCCGGGGCCGACCCCAACGACCTCGGCTTCTGGGAGAAGCTCCTCCAAGAGCACTTCGCGTTTAAGGGCTGGAACCAGAGCGGCGGCGGGGGCGGCCGCGACGACGATCTGCCCTCGTTTGAGGCCACCCACTCCACCTCGCCGAGCCTCTACCAGCACCTCCACGACCAGCTCCGCTTAGAGAGCTGCACCGATGGAGAGGCCGTCGCCGCCGAGATCATCATCAACAACCTCGACCCCAACGGTTACCTCGCCATGCCTCTGGCGGACGTGGCCGCGGCGGCTGAGGTAGACATGGACGACGCTGAAGGCGGCCAGCTCGTCGTCATGGGCCTCGACCCCATCGGCTGCGGCGCGAACGACCTCGTGCACTGCTTGACCTACCAGGCGCGAGAGAAGTACCCCGAAGATCCCTTCTTCGAGACCCTGATCAAAAAACACCTCAAGGGCTTTGAGAAGCGCAACTACAACGAGATCGCCCGGCAGATGGACATGGACGTCGAGGACGTCATCGAGTACCACCGGATGCTCCGCGACGAGTTCACGCCGCGCCCGGGCAGCGGCTACAGCGACGCGGATCCGCAGTTCATCACCGCCGACATCACCGTCGAGAAGCTCAACGGCGAGTGGAAGATCACCCTGAACGAGGACGGGATGCCCAAGCTGCGCATCTCGCCCCTGTATAAGAAGCTCCTCGACGACACGGCCACCAAAGAGGAGCGCCGTTACCTCAAGGCGAAGCTAGAGAGCGCAGAGTTTCTGCTCAACAGCATCTATCGGCGCCAGTCGACGATCTACAAGGTCGTTCACTCCATCGTCGATCGCCAGAAGGAGTACTTCGAGAAGGGTGAGGCCTATCTGCGGCCGATGGTGCTCAAAGACGTGGCTGAAGAGATCGAGGTGCACGAGTCCACGGTCTCCCGGGTCACCTCGGGCAAATACATGCAGTGCCCCCAAGGGGTGCGTGAGCTCAAGTACTTCTTCTCCTCAGGCGTCTCCAGCACGAGCAAGACCGGCGAAGACGTGGCCTCGGCGGCGGTGAAACACCACATCAAGGAGCTCATCGCCAAAGAGGATCCCAACAGCCCGCTCTCCGATGAGCAGCTCGCCCACCTGCTCAAGGCGCGCGGCGTGTCCTGCGCCCGGCGCACCGTGGCCAAGTACCGTGAGGCGATGAACATTCTGCCCTCGTCGCGCCGCCGCGACCTGCTCTGAGCGGGGCCACGCGCCGATGAAGGCTCTGATCACCGGCGGCGCGCGCAGCGGGAAGTCACGCTACGCCCAGGCCCTCGCCGAGTCCTTGGGCCCCCGCCGCACCTACCTCGCCACGGCCGAGCCCCTGGATGACGAGATGGCCGACCGCATCCGCCGCCATCAGGCCGATCGGGGTGAGGGCTGGGTGACCATCGAGGAGCCGCTGCACATCGCGCCGATCGTACAACACGCAGAGCTGGTGCTCGTGGACTGCTTGACCTTGTGGATCACGAACCTGCTCATGCGCCACGGTGAAGACGCCGATCTTCGCCCCCAGCTCGACGTCTTGGTCGCCGCCGTCGCCGCCGCCGAAGGCCACGTCATCTTCGTCACCAACGAGGTCGGCTTGGGCATCGTGCCGATGAACCGCCTCGCCCGGCGCTTTCAGGACTGGTCGGGCTGGACGTCCCAGGCCCTCGCCCCGCTCATGGACCAGGTGGTGATGACCGTGGCGGGGCTGCCGCTGCGCCTTCGTTGACCGCCCCTTCATCGACGGCGTAGAGCCAAGCCCAGGCGCCCCGAGCGTCACGCAGCTCGCCGAGAGAGGTCACCTGGAGGCCCTGAGATTTTGCGGCTTCACCAATGGCCTTGGGCGTGGGCCAGAGGTTGTAGATCATCGGCGCTGAGGGCCGCACGATGAGCACGCAGGCCCCGGCGCTGCCCCGCAGCAGGTCGTTCAGCGCCTCATCCCGGGCCTCAAACCTGCGGGAGACGTCGCCCCAGGCGTGGCGAAGGGCGCGCTCGGGGACGAGCAGGTCGAGGAGGCCGTAGAGCTCGTAATCGGCGGTGGTGATCGTGCACGGCGGGGCCTCACGAAGCAGGGCGACGAGCTCAGCTTGGCCTGAAGTGGTCAGGTGCGGGGCCTTCCCGCTGCGCAGCGTCTCATCGGTCCCGCGCAAAGCGAGCACCCCGCCGACCATCATCGGCGCCACCAAGACGAGGCTCCAGCCGATGCGGGTGAAGGATCTCGGCGCGCCACGCAGCCCCGCGAGGCGGTCAAGGGCCAAGGCCGCCCAGATGATCACGCTCGGCCCGGCCTGGGCGAGGTGGTGCAGGTCGCGGTTGGCGAGCCACAGCGCCCCGAGCTGCAAAGGCGCGTAGACGCTCATAAACCGCAGCAGCGCCCCCGAGGGGGAGTTGGACCGGCTGAGCCACTCCCAGGCCGTGCCCCCGAGCACAAAGCCCCAGCCGATGAGCCGCCACACCGGGCTCACCGGCGTCGGCGTGGCGTCGTAGGCCGACTCAAAGAAGGGCAGGGGGCTCAACAAGAACCAGCCGAGGGTGGACGGCGTCTCTCGGCTGGGGCCACGCTCACCGGAGATCAACGCCTGGAGGCCGTCAACCGCCCGATCGAGCTGGAGCCCGAGCATGTCGTGGGAGACGACCTGGGGCCCAGGGATCGGCGCGAGCTGGTGGTGAATGGCGGTGAGCCACAAGGGCGCGGTGAGCAGCGCGGGCAGCGCGACGAGCAGCCCCCAGCGCGGCGGATCCGGCGGCAGACGCGCTGGGCGGTCTCTGCGGGTGAGCAAGATCGCCACACCCAAAGCGCAGAGCGTCGCGACGAAGGTGGCCTTGGCCATGAGCCCCAGCCCGACGCCTACGGCGAAGGCGACGGTGCCGTGTCGGCCGCCCGACCAGCGGCGGCTCCAGAACGACCACAGGCACAAGAGGCCCGCGGCGAGCAGCACCAGCTCCGTGCCGCCCAAGGCCCGGCGGTAAAACACGAAGGCCCAGTCCGTCGCCAAGAGCATCGCCGCCAAAGGCGCGGCCTCAGAGCTGCCATGAAAGCGCAGAAAGCGGTGGGTGAGGGCGATGAACACGGCGCCCAAGGCGAGGTGCAGCGCGCCCACCGCGGCCAAGGACCCGGTGAGCACAAACAAGAGCCGCGCGGGCCAGTCGGGCAGGCCCCCGGTGTAGTGGTTCACCGCGATGGGCAGGCTCAAGCCGAGCGGCAGAACACGCTCCACCGGGCGAACCTGGGCGCTGGCCAGGGGCCCCAGCCTCGTGCCGTCGGCCATCGTCGGGCCGTCCCAATCGACGACGACCGGCGGCGGATGACCGAGGCCCCAGCCGATGGCGACCTCACCGACGAGCCCCATCTCCCGGGCGCTCGTGAGCCCCAGCGCCCCGAAGAGCAGGATCGCCGCCACGAGCCGAAGCGGGGGGAAGGTGAGCCGAGCGATACGACCTCCCCCGCGCCTTCAGAGGCGCATGGCGGTGAGGGTGCCGATGACCGGGTGCAGCACCTTGAGCACCGCCTGAAAGCCGTGCTCCTCAAGCTCCTTCATCAGCGCCCAAGCCGAGTGGTACTCGCCCAAGGTCGGGTCCAACCAGCCGTCGATGCCCTCGACCTGATCCGGGGGCACGCTGTAGAAGAGGTCGCCGATCACGAGCTTGCCGCCCGGGGGCAAGGTGCGTTGGGCCCAGCGCCAGAGCGTCCGGAGCTCCTCGCGATCCATGTGGTGAAGCGCGTAGTTCGCGGTGATGAGCGTGAGGCCCTCGACCTTCGGCGCCTGCCGGAGATCACCCCAGACCCACTCGCAGTTTTTGGGCGCGCCGAGCCGGGCCCGGTCCAACATCCGCGCCGAGCAGTCGAGGCCGACCACCCGCCGCACATGGGGCGCCAAGGTGCGCGCGACGTTGCCCGTGCCGCAGCCCAGGTCGAGGACCACGTCGTCGTGGTCGATCGACGTTGGTGGCGGTGTGGCGCCACATCGTCTCGTTGTGCTCGACCCCGCCCGCGTCGTAGGTGGGCGCGATGGCGTCGTAGTGACGCGCGAGCAGGTCAAGCGGAACCTTCATGTGCCTTCCAAGGGGATCTGCTGCTCCCAGGCGACGAAGCGGCTGTCGATGCTCGCCTGGAGCGCCTGGCGCAGCTCCGCCTCTCCAAAGGGGTGATTCTCGGGTTTACGCAGCTTGATCTCGTAGAAGCGGCGGTAGGCCTCGTCGGGCCAGACCTCCACCCGGGCGTTGAGCCCGACGGCGTCCCCGTCGCGGCGGGCGGTGTAGCTCAGCGTGAAGCTCTGGTCGGGAAACAGGCGGGTGTCGTAGATCTCCGTGGAGAGATCGGGCTTCACGTAGCGCGCCACGGCGCCCTCTTGGCGGGTGCCCTCGATCACCTCACCCGCCGCGTTCACCTGCTCGATGATGAGGGTGACCTGGGGGGTGGTGTAGGTGGGGAAACGGTGCCCCGCGCCGATGTTTGTGATCGTCAGCTCGACGAGCAGCGGCTCCAGGAGGCCCTCGCCGGGGTTCACGAGCTTGGTCGTGGCCGTGAAGGCCGAGCGCACCATCTCGGGGTCGTGCACACCCTTGAAGGTGTGGCGGCCTTCAGGCATGTGGCAAGACTGGCAGGTCACCCCTTCAGCGGCGAAGCGGGTGCGGCGCCACTCGTCCCAGGTCTCCTGCAAGAGCTTGCCCTCTAAAGACTTCTGGCCGTCCTTAAAGTCGTGGCAGCTCTCACACATCTGGGCGCTCTTAAACTCGGCCTTCGCCTCGTAGCCGCCGTGGGGGCCCTCCAGGTTGGGGGCCGTGTCTTTGGGCGGGCCCGAGCGGGTGTGCTGGCGGATGTGGCAGCTCGCGCAGCCTACGGCCGAGGCGGCGAGGCCCTCTTGGTGGTTGGGGTTGGCGCTGCCGTCCTCGTTCACGGCCTGCTGCTCGTCGAGCGGCGCGTGGCAGGAGAGGCACTGGCGCTTGAGGCCGGGCTTGTCGGCCCAGTCGATGAGCTGGCCGGTGACGCCGGGGCCCATGGCGCCCGCGTGCCAGCTCGTCTTCCAGTCGGCGAGCTGCTGGGGGTGGCAGGCCCCGCAAGACTCGGGGTTGAGTGAGGTCTCGATCTCGCTCCAGCCCTCAGGCGCGGGGCCTTGGGCGGGCAGGGGGAGCTGTTTGAAGTGCTCCACGATCCAGGGCTCGCGGGCCTCGGGCGCGGTCTCGGCGATCTTCACCAAGGCGGCGGCGTGGGTCTTCGGCTGCTCAAAAGGTTGGGGCAAGAGCTTGTCTTTGGCGATGTCCCACACCAAGAGACCGCCCACGCCGATGAGCAAGGTCCAGAGAAAACCGTTGAGGATCCGTTCCATGCCGCACCATTAACGTGGGGAGCGACAGGCCGCGTGAGGCGGTCGTGAGCCAGGATCCCCGAGCCGGAGCGCCGGGATCGGCACCCCCAGAGAAGACGCGCCCCCGATCGGAGACCGATCGAGGGCGACGTTTGGTCTGACCCGAAGGATCAGGCGGCGCAAGCGTTGCAAGCGTTGCAAGCGTTGCAGGCGTTGCAAGCGTTGCAGGCGTTCTCAGCGTTCTCGGCGTTCTCGGCTTCCTTGTCGCCACAGGCGGTGAAGGAGAGACCAGCGATAACGGTCAGGGCGATGAGTTTGGTGTTCATGGTAGCGTCCTCTCGAGCTCTTGCGGTGGTGACCCGATCCCATGACAGCATGAAGGTCGGGTTGGCGGTCTCCTGATAGGAAGCCGTCGCGGCATGATTACAAGGGCTAGACTGACTTGTCAATACTCGCAGCGCGCAAGGTGGTCAGGATGATGCTTCGGAGATCAAAATGAGCGGGCTGGATCTTGGCCTGTGGATCACGAGCGCGGGCCTCGCGCTGTACGCGGGCTGGCTCACCTTGCCGAGCGCCGTGGCCTTGGACTGGGAGCGCCTGTTCAAGATCACGCTGATTACCCAGCTTCGAGGTGAGGTTCAGGCGAGCGGCGGCGACTACGCGGCCTGGCTCGCCGCGGGTCGCCAGCGCGTCTACTTCAACCCCGCCGCCCGCGCCCTCGCCGCGCGTCTGCAGGATCCTGCCTCAAGCCCGATCGTCACGCCGGCGCTGCCCAATGAGCGGGCGCTCGTCGAGGAGCTGATCCAGACGCCTGGGGTGGAGGATCGCCTCGCGGTGATCTTCGGGCGCGGGGCGGACGAGGGGCTCTATGAGGACCCGATGTCGCTCGGGCCGGACTGGGATCTGGCCGGGATGCTCGGCGTCGGCGCCGATTGGGACGCCTTGGCGGCCTGGGGGGAGCCGGTGATCGCCGCTTTGCGCCGCCGCAACGCCCTCACGCGCTGGGTGGTCGTCGGGCCCTCCGGGGACACGTTGAGCGACGGCCTCTTTGACGCGCTCCGTGAGGTCTTGGGCGAAGGCCGCGCCGCCCGGCTCGATCCGTTGGCCATCGACCCCTTCTGTGAGGCCCTCGCGCCCTTGATCGAGGAGCCGGCGGATCGCCTGATCTTCATCGGGGTTGGTGAAGGCGCAGCGCGGATCGTCGCGGCCTTAGGCGCTGACGCCAGCTTGCGCGACCGCGCCCGGGCCGTCGTCTCCGTCGGCGGGGCCTTGGGCGGAGAGGTCGCCGCGCGCCTGCCGAGCTTCTTCACCCACGAGGGCATGGACACGGAGCTGGCGCGGCTCACGCCGTGGTGGCACCTCGCCTTCGTGACGCCGGGCGTGAGCCCCCCCGGCGACGTGGATCAGCCCCTCGCCGAGACGGCCTGGCCTGTGCCTGAAGCGCCGCCGAGCGGCCGCCTCGCGCTGGAGATCGTCGATCTCGGCGTCTTGCCCGGCCCTCGGGCGGAGTACCCGCCGCGCCTGCTCGCCCGGGGCCTGCTCGTCAGCCTCACCGCGCGCCTCGTGCTCATGGGGTGACGGCCTGAGGTGGACGGGGTAGGGGTTTGCCGCCCAAACATGGTCTTGATTCGAGGAGAGGCGCGTATGCACCCGTTTCATCGCACCGAGCTGCTCGTCGGCCGCAAAGGCTGGGCCCGGCTTCAGCGCTCAAGCGTGCTCATCGTCGGGCTCGGCGGCGTCGGCTCCTTCGCCGCTGAGGCCATCGCCCGGGCGGGGGTGGGCCGCATCGGCCTCGTCGACTTCGACGACGTGTGCATCACGAACCTCAACCGCCAGCTCCACGCCTTTCGGCGCACCGTGGGCCTGCCCAAGTCGGGGCTCATGGCCGAGCGCTGCCGCCTGATCAACCCCAAGGCGGAGGTCATCGACAACGCCACGTTCTTCTCGGCGGAGACCTCTGAGGCCCTGCTCTCGCCGGGCTGGGACTGGGTGATCGACTGCATCGACAACGTCACCGCGAAGCTGCACCTGTTGGAGACCGTGAGCCGCCGGGGCCTGCCCGTGGTCGCGGCGATGGGCGCGGGCAGCAAGCTCGACCCCACCCGGGTGCAGCTCTCGGAGCTGGCGCACACCCGCGTCGATCCCTTCGCCAAGGTGATCCGCAAGGAGCTTCGCCGCCGTGGGGTCGATATTCGGAACATCCTCGCGGTCTGGTCTGATGAGCCCCCGGTGGTGCTCGACCAAGACGTCGCCGACGCCTTCCACTGCGTCTGCCCGAGCGGCGACAACGGCATGCACTCCTGCGACGACCGCAACGTCGTCCAGGGCACGGTGAGCTTCATGCCCAGCCTGTTCGGGCTGATGGCCTCGGGGGCCGTGGTCAACGGGATCATCAACCGCCCCGTTCGCGGCGTAGACCTCGGGCGGCGCATGTTCGGTGAGCACGAGCCCGAGGCCCCCCTCGCCGAGCCCGGGCTGGCTGAGCCGGCGATGGCCAAATGAGCAGTCTGGCCCCTCGGTCGTTGTGGACGCTAGACCCTTCGGTCTGCTTCTTGAACCACGGCTCCTTCGGCGCCACACCCCGCGCCGTATTGGCGGCCCAGCGCGGCTTTCAGGAGCGCCTTGAGGCCGAGCCCGTGCGTTTTTTTGTGCGGGAGCTGCCGGGCCTCGTGCGCGGCGCGGCGGCGGAGCTCGCGGCGTTTGTGGACGTAGATCCCGAGGGCCTCGTCTTCGTCGACAACGCCACGACGGGGGTGAACGCGGTCTTGGCCTCGCTGCGCCTGCCTCGGGACGCCGTCGTGCTCTGCCTCTCCCACGTCTACAACGCCGTGGCCCAGAGCCTGCACCGCCACGGCGGTCGTGGTGGCTGGCGTGTGGTTCATGTGAACCTGCCCCGGGCCCCGCTCACCGAGACCGGCGTGTTGACGGCCTTTGACGCCGCCTTGGCCCGGCACAAGCCGAGCCTCGTCGTCGTCGATCACATCGTCTCCGCCGCGGGCGTGGTGCTGCCGATTCACGAGCTGGTGCGCCGGGCGAAGGCCACAGGCGCCCGGGTGCTCGTCGACGCCGCGCACAGCCCGGGTCAGGTGCCGCTCAACGTGCGGGCGCTCGGCGCGGACTGGGTCGTGGGCAACCTGCACAAGTGGCTCTTCGCCCCCAAAGGCGCGGCGATCCTCGCCGTCGCCGCCGATCAACGCGCTGATCTGCACCCCACGGTGATCAGCCACGGCTACCGCCAGGGCCTCGCCGCTGAGTTTGACTTCACCGGCACCCGAGACGTGAGCGCCTGGCTCGCCGCCCCGGCGGGGCTCAAGTTCTGGCGATCCTTAGGCGGCGACGCGCTCATGGAGGCCAACCAGGCCCAGGCGCGGCGTTTTCGGGCGAGGCTCGTCGAGGCTGTGCCTGGCGCGATCCCCGCCTGTGAGGAGGCCATGGTCGGCGCCATGGCGGCGATCGTGCTGCCGCCCTCTTTTGGGGAGCCCTCCTTCGCCCGGGCCCTGGCGCTCCACGACCGGCTCTTTGATGAGTTCAGCGTCGAGGTGCCCGTGAGCTTCTTGGACGGGGCGCTCTGGCTGCGGGTCTCGGCCCAGGCCTATGTCCAAGACGCCGACTTAGAGCGGCTCATCACCGCCCTCGGCCAGATCAATCGCTAAACGTGTTCACTGAACAAGTTTAGCGATCAGTAGCAGAGCGTCTCACACTCGGCGTAGGCGCGCTGGCAGATCTCCCCAGCGGTGGCTTTGGACCGGCTCGTCCAGGCCAAGGAGCCCAGCTCTAAGCTCCACACGTCGTTGATGATGCCGCAGTCGGTCTTGCCGCCGAAGGTCCACAGCTTGCCTTCGCCGTCCAGCGCGCTCACCATGGCGTTGCGGCGCTCGGGGGCGGTGAGGTCGGGGGTCACGAAGTCGGCGGGGAAGTCGCAGAAGCCGTTTGCGCCGCTGTTCAGGGTGTCGCCCATGGTCACCGACGTCCAGGCCCCGGCGCCGAGATCGAAGGTCCAGAGCTCGTTCGTGTTGCCCAGGCGGCCGTCGTCGTGGCCCGCCCAGAGGAGCACCTGGCCGTCGAGGCCGTGCAGCCCGGCCCAGATGCGGGCGGCGGGGGCGTCGGACTCTCTGCCGTCGCTCAGCTCGGTCCAGGTCATGCTGTCGAGGTCCAAGGCCCAGAGATCCCCGAAGAAGGGGCCGGTGAACGCGCGCTCGTCGCCGCCGCCGTAGACGTAGAGCGTGCGCTCGTTGGGGGAGATCGCCGCGGAGTGGAACAGGCGCTCGCCGGGGCCCGCGTCCTCTTGGAGCAAGGTCCAGGTCTTGGTGGTGAGGTCGAAGCTCCACAGGTCAGAGAGCGGGGTGAAGCTCGCGCCGTTCGTGGAGCTGTTGCCGCCGTACAGGAAGAGCTGGCTCCGGGCGGCGACCATGACGTGGTTTGTGCGTTTTCCGGGGCCGGACTCGGCGAGTAAGGTCCAGGTGTCCGTGGCGTAGTCCAGGGCCCAGAGGTCGTCGTGGAGGGTGTAGGCGCCGCTCTTGCCGTCGCGGAAGCGGCCGCCGTGGGCGTAGAGGTGGGTGGCGTCCCCGGCCACGGCGCCGCGCCCTCGGGCGCTGGGGCCCTCGGCGACGATGGGCGCGAAGTTGTCGCAGTCGGGGTGAAAGGCCCAGGTCTCGGCGACAAACTCGGTCTGGGAGGCACAATCGACGGGCACACCTTGATCACCCCCGAAGAGCACCAGGCGGCCGTTCACCGCGTCCCAGGCGCCGCCGACCTCGCCCCGGGCGCTGGGCAAGGTCAAGGGCCGGGTGGAGCAGTCCACCAAGACGGCGGCGGTGTCCTCGCCGGGGGCGTCTTTGCAGCCCGCGCCAAAGGCCGTGAGGGCGAAGATCAGGGCGGTCGAGCGGGTGCGCATGAGGCTCTACTCCAGCGTCGGGTCGAAGAGGGTGGCGGTGATGGAGGCGCTCAGCGTGGTCCCGGCGGCGTCGGTCACCGTGGCGTCGATCTCGGCGGTCGCGCCGTCGAGGGCCTCGGGGCTGAGCTCCCACACGAGCAGGGTGCCCCAGGTCTGTAGCTCCCCGGCGGCGCCGTTGCACCGCGCCTCCAGATAAGGGAAGGCCTCGGCGGCCACGGCGCCGTCGATGCGCCCGGTGAGCTGGGCCGTCCACAGGTCCGAGGCGTCGGCGTAGGTGGCGGCGAGGCCGATCAGCGCGTGAACGCCGCCTTGGGGCCCGTGGATGATCTCGAAGCGCGCGCCCTCCTCGGGCAGCGCCTCATACGCCAGCTCTCCGGTGCCCAAGCGTAGGGTGGGCGCCTCGCCGGGCAGGCAAGGGTCTCCGGGCGGCGTGTCCTCAGCGCAGGCCAAGAGCAGGGCGAGAGGGAGCAGCTTGGGCGTTGGCCTCATCCCGTGAACTCCGGCGCGGTGGCGGCAAACCTTGACCTGAGCCCGCGCTCCCGTCAAACTCTCCATTCATGAAGAACGGCGCAGAGCAGGTGGTGGCCTCATGATCGAGCTGAGCCCCGATGAGCGCTGGATCCGCGAGGCCACCTTTTTGGCGCGCCTTGATCCAGGAGAGCAGGATCGGGTGCTGCGCCTCGCCCGACGTGAGCAGCACGCCGCGCGCACACCCTTGCTCAACGGGCGCAGCCTCGCGCTCGTGCTGCGGGGTGAGGTGGAGGTTGAGGATCCACTTCGAGTCAACCCGCGCCGGGGCACCGCTGGGCGCGTCTTTGGCGCCGGGGCCGTCACCCGGGATCGGGATCCCCGGGTGGTGGCGATCACCCCCGTGGAGCTTTTGCGCATCGACATCGACGAGCTGCTCGGCCTCCAAGACGCCTGGCAGATCCGCGATCTGTTGGGATCTCTCGCCGATCTGGAGCACCAGCTCGACGTCTTCGACGAGCTTCTGCGCCAAGAGCCGAGCCTACGCGCCTTGCCCGCCGCCTGGCGAGAGCAGCTCCTCCAATGTGGCCATGTCCGAGACTGCCTCCCCGGTGAGGTGCTCCTGGAGGCGGGAAAACGCAACAAGTCCCTCATCATCATGCTTCGGGGCACCGCCCGGCTCTCCCACAGCGTCGCCTCGGCCCGCGCTGTGCCCAACAGCCGCCTCGGCCAGCTCATCCCCGCGGGCACGCTCTTGGGCGCCCAGAGCTTCGAAGATGAGCAGCCGCCGGTCCAGCCTTACCTCATCGAGGCCGCCACCTCGGGCCGGGTGCTCATCTTGCCTTGGGTGGCCGTCGCGCACCTGCACGTGCGCCTGCGGGCGACCACGGCGGCGGCGGTGCCCGTCCCCCAAGACGGCAAGCGGGGCCGGGCCCACCTCATCCACACCACGGTCACCAACTTAGGCGCCACGGCGCTGTCGTTGGGCACGGCCATCGCTTTGGACGAGCGCGGGTCGAGCGTGGCGGTGCTCGATCTCGACGGCGAGCGCACGGCGCTGCGGCTGCGGGCGCAGATCTCCGAGGGCTGGTACGGCGGCGTGCGCGCCCGAAGCGCCGATCTTCCGGGCGATCTCCCCACGATCTACTGGCCCGTCGACCGCGGCGGCGCGGCGGATCTCTGCACCGAGCTCCAGCGCCAGCACGAGCACGTCCTCGTGACCGTGTCGCGGACATCGGTGCCCGATCAGCCCTTGCTCGACCGCATCCTCACCGTGGTCCACCTCTACGAGCAAGGCGACACCCAGATCTCGGTGACCCTCGCCCAGCACCAGCGGCTCATCCACGCCCTCCGCCAGCCCGCCGGAGGCATCGCCGCCGAGCGCACCGTGCCCGGTCGCCGCCCCCAAGGCCCCGACTCTCACGAGGCCTTGGAGCAGTCGGTGCGTGTGCCCTTCGACAAGTCCGTGGAGGAGGTCTACGCCGGCAGCCGCATCGTGCGCCAGCTCGGCATGGACGAGACCCCCTTCGGCCGGGCCTGCAACCGCCTCGCCCGGATGTTGACCGGCAAAGCCGTCGGCTTGGCCTTGGGCGGCGGCGGGGCCTGGGGGTTCGCGCACCTGGGCCTCCTGCGCGCCCTGCACGAGAGCGAGATCCCCATCGACTACGTCTCGGGCACGAGCTTCGGCGCCGTCGTCGGCGCGGCCTGGGTGGCCGCCGGGCCCGCTGGGCTTGATCGCCTGGAGCGGTACAGCCGGGCGCTGATGCCCATGGCCTTGGGCTGCACGGTCTCCACGGTGCCCATCGGCCTGCTCATCGACCAGCTCTTCGGGCCCACCCACCAGCTCTCGACGGAGATCCCGCTCCTCGCCGTGGCGTCCGACGTGCGCACGGCCTCGTCGTTTGTGCTGCCGGCGGGCACCCTCGCCGACGCGGTGCGGGCGAGCTCGGGCTTCCCGGGCATCTTCTCCAGCTTTGAGTACGCCGGGCGGCGGCTCGTGGACGGCGGCGTCTCGGCGAACGTGCCCGCCGAGGTCGTGCACACCGCCGGCGCCGACTTCATCCTCGCCTCCAACGTCATCCCCCGCATGATCGAGGAGGGCTCGTCGGTGAGTGAGCTGCCGGGCCTGCGCCGGGTGAGCGACCTCGTGCGCTCGATGTTGACCTTGATGCACCGGTCGAGCGCCCGGGACGCGGCCTTGGCCGATCACATCTTCAACGCCCGGGTGGGGCGATCGGCCCCTCACGAGTTCTGGCTGGGCCCGCAGATCGCCGAGGCCGCCTATGAGCAGGCCCTCGGTGAGCTGCCCGCGATCCGCGCCGCCTATGAGGCCGATCTCTCGACCCACCTCTTGGAGTGAATGATCGTTCAGCGCCGGGCGTAGAGCGGGCCAGGGTGATGAATCGCCCCCGGAGGACCCCATGAAGCGCTCTCTCCCTGCTCTCTTCTCCCTTCTTGTCTTCGCCAGCGCTTGCCACAAAGGCAACATTGAGCTGGGTGAAGACACCGGCTGGTCCGAGGTGCTGCGCCTCGACGCGCCGAGCCCGTCCTACGGAAGTGACGCGGGCGGCGTGATCGTCACCTTGACCGGCGGCGAGTTTGTCGAGGGCGCGCGGGTCTTCTTCGGCGACGCGGAGGCCCAGATTCAGAGCTTCTCGCCGACGGAGCTCGTCGTCGTGGCCCCGCCGGGGGTTGAGGGCAACGTCGATCTGCGGGTGGACTCCGGGGAGTCCGTCGTGCTCGCCGAGGGCGCGTTTCGTTACCTGCGCGACGGCAGCGGCCAGGCCGGGGCCCTGGGCGCGATTGAGTGGTATGAGCTCCTCGGCGGCTATTGGGACGCGGGCTCGGTCTCTTGGGGCTCGGCCTGGTGGGGGCTCATTCAGCCCAAAGACATCCGCTACGCTGATGTCTTCGGCGGCGAGGCAGACGCCTGCGTGAGCGGGCCGGGCTTCCCCGACGTGCGGCTGATGGAGCTCGGCGCCAACCAGACCACGCTCTCTGGCCCCGATGGCGCCTTGAGCTTCACCTTAGCAAACGACGGCTTCTTTGAGGCGAACCCCCTGGCGAGCTCCCTGAGCACCCAAGGCGGCTGGCGTCTCGAGTCCGTCGCCAACGGCCCCTTCTCGGGCATGACGGTGAGCGACCTCGCCCGCACTCCCGCCGCGGTCACCCTCACCTCTCCCAAGCTGGACGACGCCGAGGCGATCACCCTCGGCCCCGATGAGCTCAAGCTCCAGTGGGAGGGCGGCGAAGGGGACGAGCTGCTCGTGATGGTGCGCCGCAGCGACGCGAACTACAACGAGCTGGAGACCGTCGGCTGCGTCGTGACGAACGACGGCGGCTTCACCGTGCCCCAGAGCGCCTGGAAGGCTCCTTGGGGCGAGGGTGAGTGGCTGTTCATCTACGTCGGCGCCATGGCTGAAGGGGAGGCGGTGTTGCCGCACAACAACAGCGAGAGCCGCGTGGTCGGCCTGCGCTGGGTGGTCGGCGCGGCGCTCACCCCAGAGGGTTAGCCTCGCCGCCGGTCTGGGCCCAGGCGAAGAAGCCCTCGGGATCTTCAGCGACGCGGCGGAGCAGGTCCGGGGGCACCACGCCGGCCCGCAGCAGCACCCGCGCCTCGTCGAGGCCCCAGGCGCGGGCGAGGCGCGGGGCGGCCTCGGCGGGCAGGGGGCGCTCGCCGCGCTCCACACGGCACAAGGCCGAGGCGGAGAGCCCGATGGCCTCAGCGAGCTCCCGCTGGGTCACGCCGCGCTCGGCGCGCTGGTTGCGGATCCACTCGCCCAAGGGCAGCTCGCGGCGGCGGGCGATGGGCCTCGGCGGCGGCGGGGAGGCCGAGGGCCAGGTGATCTGGGCGAAGGCCGAGTGGTTGTGGATGGACTCGATGTTCTCCGCGCTCACCCGAAGCCAGCGCACGCCCTCGCGGTCGCGCAGGGCGATGACGACGTTGCGCACAAGATCCTCGACAAAACGAGGGTTCTCGTAGGCCTTCTCGGTGACCCACTTCTCGTCCTCACGCTTGAGCAAGGCGTAGAGCGGTGAAGACGCGCAGGACTCGACGGCCTCGACGATGTCTTCGATCCACAACATGCCGTCGAAGCGGGCCTCGACGGTGATCAGCCCGCGCTGGTTGTGGGCGCCGTACTTGCTCACGGCCTTGGAGCAGGGGCAGAGGGTCTTCACCGGCACGGTCACCTTGAGGGTGAACTCCAAGGCCGGGCCGCGCAAGGCGGCGTGAAAGGCGCAGAGATACTCCATGAGCGAGGCCGCGCCGCTCACCGGGGCGTGGCGCTCCATGAAGTAGGGGAAGGCCACGTCGATGAAGGCGTCGTCGGCGTTCAGGCGGCGCTGCACCTCGGCCAAGATGAGCGGCACCGTGCCCAAGGAGAGCTCGCCGCGGTGCTCGTTTAAGATCTCCACGAAGCGGCTCATGTGGGTGCCCTTAAAGCGCTGGGGCAGGCCCACGGTGAGGCCGATCTTGGCGACGGTGTGCTGGAGCTTCCGCGCTCGATCCCAGACCGAGATGGGGTAGGAGAGGCCGATGATGCCCACCTGGTCGATGTCCAGCGCCCGATCGTCGGGCTCGTTCGCGTGGTCGGGCAGGCTCTGCCGCTCGTGGTCGGGGGTGTTCATCGCTGCTCCGTTGCATAATTCCGCAAGGCCACGTTTCTAACTTGGAAACGAACGCTGTCCAGGGGGGAGGTGCGTTGGCGGAGGGGTTGGGTTAGTTCGACCGGCGTACTGGAGCGCCCCATGCTGTTCGAACGGGTCAACGTGGAGGCCCTCGCCTACACGCTGCCCCCCCAGGTCATGACGACCGCGGCGATCGAGGCCGCGCTCTCGCCGCTCTACCAGCGCCTCGGCATCCGCCCGGGCTGGCTGGAGGCGATCACCGGCATTCAGGAGCGCCGCTTCTGGGAGCCCGGCGTCGCCCCGTCCGACGCCGCCACCTTGGCCGCCCGCGCCGCCTTGGACGAGGCGAGGATCGCCGCCTCGGACGTGGACGTGCTCGTCTCGTCCTCGGTCTGCCGCGACTTCTTGGAGCCGTCTGTGGCCTGCCTCGTGCACGGCAACCTGCGGCTCAAGAGCGCCTGCCTCAACTTTGACGTCGGTAACGCCTGCTTGGGCTTCATGAGCGCGATGTCCGTCGTCGCCAACCTCATCGAGCAGGGCGCCTGCAAGGTGGGCATGGTGGTGGCGGGCGAAGGCAGCCGCGTCGTCACCGAGTCCACCTTGGAGCGGCTGCGGCGCCCCGAGGCCAACGCCTCGACCTACCGCGACAACCTCGCGACGCTCACCTTGGGCTCGGCGGCCGTGGCGATGATCCTGCGCCGGGCCGACGACAGCCGCACCGGGCACCGCCTGCGCGGCGGGGTGTTCCAGGCGGCCACGGAGCACAACCGCCTGTGCCTGGGCACGGAGACGGGCATGGTCACCGACCCCCCGAAGCTGCTCGCCGAGGGCGTGGCCTTGGCCCGGCGCACCTGGGATCAGAGCCGGGTCGAGCTCGGCTGGGATCACCCCCAGATCGCCGAGTACGCCCTCCACCAGGTCGGCAAGGCGAACCACGAGGCGCTGATCAAGAACCTCTCCTTGCCCGACGCCAAGGCGCTGCGGGTGTACACCGGGCTCGGCAACGTCGGCGCGGCCGGGGTGCCGATCACGCTGGCCTTGGCGGTGGAGCAGGGTCGTCTGCGCACCGGCCAGACCGCCGCCCTGATGGGCATCGGCAGCGGACTCAACGTCGCGATGATGAGGGTGGACTGGTGAGCAACTCCCCTGTGGTGCTGAGCGCGGAGGCCGCGGCCCTCTACCCCTGGACCGGCGGTCGCCTCGACGTCAACGGCGGCCGGATGCACTACCTCGACGAGGGGCCCCAGCACGCCCCGGCGATCTTGGCGGTGCACGGGAACCCCACCTGGTCGTTTTATTGGCGTGCGCTCATCCCGGCGTTCTCCGACACAATGCGCGTGGTCATCCCCGATCACATCGGCTGCGGGCTCTCGGACAAGCCCCAGGACTGGACCTACCGCCTCGCCGACCACATCGACAACGTGCAGCGGCTCATCCAGGCCCTCGATCTGCGCGACATCACCCTCATCGTGCACGACTGGGGCGGGCCCATCGGCCTCGGCGCGGCCTTGCGTGAGCTGCCCCGGGTCAAGCGGGTGGTGATCACGAACACCGGGGCCTTCCCGTCGCCCCACATCCCGCCGTCGATCGCGGCCTGCCGGGTGCCCTTGTTCGGCGACGTGCTGGTGCGCGGCTTCAACGGCTTCGTCTGGGCGGCGACCTGGCGCACGACGGAGCGGCCGCTCTCCCAAGCCGTCAAGAGCGGGCTCACCGCGCCTTACGCCTCCTGGGGCGACCGGGTGGCGATTCACCGCTTTGTGCAAGACATCCCGATGTCGCCGGATCACCCGAGCTACAAGACGCTGCAAGAGGTCGAGGGTGGGCTCGGGCGGCTCAAAGACCTGCCCGTGCGGCTTCTGTGGGGTGACCAAGACTGGTGCTTCTCGCCGACCTTCCGTAAAGAGTTTGAGTCGCGGATGCCCTGGGCGCGCTCGACGGCTTGGGACGACGTCGGGCACTACGTCATGGAGGACGCGCCGGAGCGGGTGATCGCCGAGGTGCGAGCCCTGCTGGAGGCGCGGTGAGCGCCGCGGGTTCGCATAACTTCGCGTCAATGTTGGCCGGGCACGCCGCCGCGCGGCCCGACGCCGTGGCCTTGGCGATGGCCGGGGACTACCACCCCGAGGACGGTTACCGCCTCTACGACACCCTGAGCTTTAAGGCCCTGCACGAGCGCAGCGACGCCTTGGCCTGGGGGCTTCAGGAGCGTCTGGGCATCACCCGAGGCGAGCGGGTGTCGATGCTCGTCACGCCGGGCTTCGAGTTTTTTGTCGTGGGAATGGCGCTGTACAAGCTCGGCGCGGTGCCCGTGCTCATCGACCCGGGCATGGGCCGCGAGGGCTTCTTACGCTGCGTGGCGGCGAATCAGCCCTCAGCGCTCATCGCGATCCCCGCGGGGCAGGCGCTCTCCCGGGTGTTCTCGTCGAGCTTCGGCAGCGTCAAACGGCGGCTGACCGTAGGCGGCGGGGCCTGGCTCTTCGGCGGCTTGTCTTACGCAGACTGCCTGCTGCCGGAGCGGGGCGCGTTCCCCATGGCGGAGGTGGCGCCGGATTCCGAGGCCTCGATCCTCTTCACCTCGGGCTCCACGGGCCCGGCGAAGGGCGTGGTCTACACCCACGGCATGTTCACCACCCAGGCGCAGCTCATCGGGCGCATGATGGGCATTCGGGCGGGAGAGTCGGATGTTCCGTGCTTTTTGCCCTTCGCGATGTTCTCGGTGAGCTTGGGCATGACGGTGACCTTGCCCGAGATCAACTTCTCCAAGCCCGCGACGGCCAAAGCGAAGGCGGTGCTCGCCGCCTTGCACCACGCCCAGGCCGATCAGCTCGTGGGCAGCCCGGCGGTGATGGCCCGGCTCATCGAGCACGGCGAGGAGCGCGGCGGCCTACGTCTGCCCCAGCTCAAGCGGGTCTTGACCTTCGGCGCGCCGATCTCCCCGGCGATTCATGAGGCCTTTCGGCGGCTCGTGGGGGAGAACGTCGAGATCTTCACGCCCTACGGCGCCACGGAGGCCCTGCCGCTCTCGGTGATCGGCAGCCGGGAGATCCTCGCCGGCGCTGGGGCGAAGACGGCGGCGGGGGCGGGCACCTGCGTCGGGCGGCCCATTGACGAGGTCACGGTGCGGGTGATCCCCATCACCGATGGCCCGGTGAGCGCCGTCAATCCTGTGCCTCAAGGCGAGATCGGCGAGATCACCGTGCTGGGGCCGATGGTGAGCCCCGAGTACAAAGAGCTGCCCCAAGAGAACGCCGTGGCCAAGGTGGACACCGCTGAAGGCCGCTGGCACCGCATGGGCGATGTTGGCTATGTCGATGAGTCCGGGCGCCTGTGGTTCTGTGGGCGAAAGTCGCACCGGGTGCCGCTCAAAGAGGGCGGGGTGATCTTCCCCGACCGCCTGGAGGGCCTGTTCAACGCCCACCTTGACGTCGCGCGCACGGCGGTGGTGGGTGTGGCGGGTGAGCCGGTGCTCATCGTCGAGCCCAAAGAGACGACACGTTTGCGCCGGGATGAGCTTGTCCGCGCCTTGCTCGCCATGGCGCAGACGAACGACGAGGCGCGGCGGGTGCGGCGGGTCTTGTTCTACGACCGTTTCCCCGTAGATCGGCGTCACAACGCCAAGATCGACCGCCCGGCCCTCGCGGCTTGGGCGGCCCGCGCCCGCTGACGGCCGAAGGAGCAGACGATGCGTGCGCTCATCACTGGGGCAGGGGGCTTCTTGGGCCAGGCCATCGCCCGGCGCCTGCGCGCGCGGGGCGACGCCGTGCGATCCGTCGCCCGCAGCCGACATGCGGCCCTCGACGCCTTGGGGGTGGAGCAGGTCCAGCACGATCTCAGCGTTGGGGACGGGCTCACAGAGGTCTTTGAGGGCGTCGATGTGGTGTTTCATGTGGCGGCGCTGGCCGGGATGTGGGGCCCACGGGAGCGTTACGTCGCGGTGAACGTCACCGGCACGGAGAACGTCGTCGCGGCCTGCCGGGCCGCCGGGGTGCCGAAGCTCGTGTACACCGGCTCACCTTCAGTGAGCTT
This sequence comes from Myxococcota bacterium, assembly GCA_023150775.1. Lineage (GTDB taxonomy): Bacteria > Myxococcota_A > UBA796 > UBA796 > CAJQPC01 > JADKFE01. Next base: position 6,082 of record JAKLKE010000011.1, on the reverse strand, counting down.
TCGGGGCCACGACGAGGAGGGCGTAGACGAGTCCGTCGGGTATGCCGAGGAGTTCTTGTTCTACTACTCCGAGACCAAAGCCATCGCCGAGCGCCTGGCCTTGGCGGCGAACAGCCCCGGCCTCGCCGTGACCGCGCTGCGGCCGCACCTCATCTATGGGCCGGACGATCCGCACCTTCTGCCCCGGCTCATCCAGCGGCATCGGGCCGGGCGTCTGCGGATCTTGGGCGACGGCGAGAACCGCGTGGCCTTGACCTATGTGGAGAACGCCGCCGCGGCGCATGTCTCCGCTGGAGACATTCTCCAGTTTGGGCACCCCAGCGCCGGTCGGCCCTACTTCATCAGCGATCTGGAGCCGGTGCGGGTCTGGGACTGGCTCAACGGCGTGTTCCTGGCCCTGAACCTCCCGCCTGTCACCCGCCGGGTGCCCAAGGGCCTCGCGCTGACGGGGGCGGCGATCATCGAGGGGATCTGGCGCGGGCTGTCTTTGTCCGGGGAGCCCCCGATCACCCGCTTCACCGTGGCCCAGATCTCAAGCGCTCATTGGTATGACCTCAGCGCGGCCCGCCGGGATCTCGGCTACGACCCGCCTGTAGGCCCCGAAGAGGCGCTGCGCCTCACCCTGGAGGGCCTGCGCGGCCGTATCGCCGCTGGAACCCTCTGATCGGCGGGGTCGGATCCATCGTAGGGCGCTCAAGATGCCTGATTACCGTCAGTAATCACGAGGGCGTCAATTTGGGTAATGCGCCGCCTAATCTGTTCTCCTCTCTGCGGCAAGCCAGAATTCGACCGCGTACACCCCCTCCCAAGGGCCACACAGCCTGTTACGATTCGATAAAATCACGCGACCGCCCCGCCCTTGGGGGGGTCATGTGCACTTCTTGGCCGTTAAGTGTCAGTGATCGATCGTCGCACCCGTCGCGGCCGCACCCCCCGGTGAATGGATGTCCTCCGCTGCTCTCCCTGCTCTCGGCGCCTGGTCCCCAGGCGACGCTCCCCCGGTTTTTGCCGCTGATGGCCTCGTCGCCGCGGTTCAGCGGGTGCGTGAGCCCGTCTTCGTCGTGCAAGATCCCGCCACGGGCGGCGTCGGCCTCGGCTTCGGCGGCACCTTCGGCGCGGGGCCCTATCGCCTGCTCGCCTCGTTGCCGCCGCTCTACCCCGAGTGGCTGGGCGATCGGTCGTTCACCGAGGTGCACCGCACCCGCTTCCCGTACATCTCCGGCGCCATGGCCAACGGCATCGCCACCACCGACCTGGTCATCGCCATGGCCAAGGTCGGCATGTTGGGCTTCTTCGGCGCCGCCGGGCTGCCCTTGGAGCGGGTGAACGAGGCGCTCGACCGCATCATCGGCGCCTTGGGCCCTGACGGCGCATCTTGGGGCACCAACCTCATCCACTCGCCCAACGAGCCCGATCTGGAGGAGGCCGTCGTCGACCTCTACCTGCGGCGTGGGGTGCGCCGGGTCTCGGCGGCGGCGTACATGGGGCTCACGCAGTTCATCGTGCGGTACGCCCTGACCGGCCTCAGCCAAGACAGCACGGGGCGGATTCACCGCAAGAACTACGTCTTCGCCAAGATCTCCCGGCCCGAGACGGCGGGGCGCTTCATGGCCCCGGCCCCGGCGGAGCTCGTCGAGAAGCTCCTCGCCAAAGGGCAGATCACCGCTGAGGAGGCTCGGCTCTCCCGGCTGGTGCCCATCGCTGAAGACGTCACCGTCGAGTCCGACTCCGGCGGCCACACCGACAACCAGCCCCTCGGCGCCTTGTTCCCGGTCATCGCCGCCCTGCGGGATCGGCTCTGCGCCGAGCACGGCTACACCCGGCCGATTCGGGTGGGCGCGGCGGGTGGTTTAGGCACGCCGAGCTCCGTCGCGGCGGCCTTCGCCTTGGGCGCGGCCTATGTGCTGACGGGCTCGGTGAACCAGGCGTCGATCGAGGCCGGGCTCTCCCCCGAGGGCAAACGCCTGCTCACCCAGGCCGCCTTGGGCGACGTCGTGATGGCCCCGGCCGCCGATATGTTTGAGCTGGGCGTGAAGGTGCAGGTGCTCCGCCGGGGCACGATGTTCGGCGTTCGTGCTCACAAACTCTACGAGCTGTACTCAAACTACGAGAGCTTAGAGAGCATCCCCGCCGCCGAGCGCACCAAGTTGGAGCAGCAGATCCTGCTCAAGCCCGCCGCCCAGGTGTGGGAAGAGACGAAGGCCTACTTCCTCAAGCGTGAGCCCAAAGAGGTCACCCGGGCCGAGCGTGACCCAAAACACAAGATGGCGCTCGTGTTTCGCTGGTACCTCGGGCAGTCCTCCCGCTGGGCCATCGCCGGGGCGGGTGACCGCCGCATGGACTACCAGATCTGGTGTGGCCCCGCCATGGGCGCCTTCAACGACTGGGCCCGGGGCTCGTTCTTAGAGCCTTTGGAGGGCCGCAGCGCCGCCCAGATCGCCCTGAACCTGCTGGAGGGCGCCGCGGTGATCACCCGTGCTCACCAGCTTCGCAGCGCCGGGGCCCCCGTGCCCGCCGCCGCCTTCCACTTTGCCCCCCGACCGCTGCGCTGACGCGCTCAAGACGAGGATCGCTCCATGCCCGTCCGCCCCGCCGCCCCGAGGCCGCCCATCGCCGTCGTCGGCGTGTCCGCCCTGTTCCCCGGCTCCCAAGACAACTCCGGCTTCTGGCGGGACATCCTCGCTGGCCGTGACCTCATCACCGATGTGCCCGCTTCACACTGGCTGATCGAGGACTACTACGACCCCGACATGACCAAGCCGGGCAAGACCTACGCCAACCGCGGCGCGTTCTTGGACCCGGTCGACTTCGACGCCATGGGCTTCGGGGTGCCGCCGAACATCGTCCCGGCCACGGACACCTCCCAGCTCCTCGCGCTCATCGTGGCGCGGAAGGTGCTTGAAGACGCCTGCTCCGGGCAGTTTGAGAGCGCCGACAAGGACCGCATCTCCTGCATCCTCGGCGTCACCTCGGCCCAAGAGCTGCTCGGCTCGATGGTGTCGAGCTTGCAGCGGCCGGTGTGGCAGAAGTCCTTGCGTGACGCGGGCTTGCCCGAGTCCAAGGTGCAAGAGGCCTGCGACCGCATCTACAGCCACTACACGCCTTGGGTGGAGAGCACCTTCCCCGGCCTGCTGGGCAACGTCGTCGCCGGGCGCATCGCCAACCGCCTGAACCTCGGCGGCACCAACTGCGTGACCGACGCGGCCTGCGCCAGCGCGTTCTCCGCGGTGTCGATGGCGGTGAACGAGCTGTACCTGGGTGACTCGGACCTGGTGATCTGCGGCGGCGTAGACACCATGAACGACATCTTTATGTACATGTGCTTCTCCAAGACGCCGGCGCTCTCCAAGACCGGCGACTGCCGCCCGTTCTCGGACAAGGCCGACGGCACGCTCTTGGGCGAAGGCATGGCGATGTTCGCGCTCAAACGTCTTGAGGACGCCGAGCGGGACGGAGATCGGGTCTACGCCGTGCTCACCGGCGTTGGCGCGTCGTCTGACGGCAAAGCGAAGAGCGTCTACGCGCCGGTGCCCGAGGGCCAGGCCAAGGCGCTCAGCCGGGCGTACTCCCGGGCGGGCTACGGCGCGGACACCGTCGAGTTTCTGGAGGCCCACGGCACGGGCACCAAGGCCGGGGACGCCGCCGAGTTTGAGGGCTTACGCCTCGCCTTTGACGCCAGCGGCCGCCAAGATCGCCAGTGGTGCGCCTTGGGCTCGGTGAAGTCGCAGATCGGCCACACCAAGGCCGCGGCGGGCGCGGCGGGCATGTTTAAGGCCGTGATGGCCTTGGCCCACAAACGCCTGCCCCCGACGATCAAGGTCGACCGGCCCAACCCCAAGCTAGAGCTTGAGAAGAGCCCGTTCTACCTCAACACCCGCACCCGGCCCTGGATTCGTGGCCCCGAGCACCCCCGCCGGGCCTCGGTGTCGAGCTTCGGCTTCGGCGGCTCCAACTTCCACGTCGCGATGGAGGAGTACACCGGGCCGGGCAAACGTGCGGAGCGCCTGCGCACCCAAGAGACGGAGCTGCTGCTCTTGAGCGCGCCGAGCCCCGAGGCCTTGGCCGCCTTGGCGACGGGGCTCAAGCTCGACGCCCCGGGGACGCTGCAGCGCCGGGCCTGGGAGCTCGCCGGGACCTTTGACGCCAACGCCAACTGCCGTCTCGCCGTCGTGGCGAAGGACGAGGCCGAGGCCCGCAGCAAGCTCAGCGCCGCCGCCGCGCGCCTCGCTTCTGGGCCGTTCTCGACGCCGGACGGTGTGGCGTATGGGCAAGGCGCCAAGCTGGGCAAGGTCGCGTTCTTGTTCCCCGGCCAAGGAAGCCAGCTCGTCGAGATGGGCGGTGAGGTGGCCGGGCTTCTGGACGCCGCGATCGTGCCTTGGGACGTCGCCGCGGGCGTACACATGGGCGCAGAGCGCCTGCACGACGTGGTCTTCCCGCGTCCGGTGTTCTCCGATGAAGACCGCGCCGCACAACAAGACAAGCTCACCCGCACCGAGTGGGCCCAGCCGGCCTTGGGCGCGACGAGCTTGGCCTTGGCTGAGGTGCTGAAGGCCTTGGGTGTGGCGCCTGAGATGGCCGCGGGGCACAGCTTCGGCGAGCTCTGCGCCTTGTGGACGGCGGGCTCACTCTCGACGGAGGCGCTCTTACGCGCCGCCCGGCGCCGGGGTGAGCTGATGGCCGAGGCCGCCGCTCGGCCCGGCGCGATGAGCGCGGTCTCGGCGAGCGTCGAGCAGGTGAAGGCCGCCCTCGCCGCGCACCCCGACGTGGTCCTCGCCAACCACAACAGCCCCACGCAGATCGTGATCAGCGGGCCTACGGTCGCCGTCGAGGCCGCCGAGAAGGCGCTCGGCGCGGCGGGGCTCAGCTTCAAGCGGCTCAAGGTGGCGACGGCGTTTCATAGCCCCGTCGTCGCCGACGCCGTGGGCCCCTTCGGCGCGTTCTTGGCCGATCTTGAGGTCAACGCGCCCGGCCTGCCGGTCTACATGAACGCCACGGCGGCGCCTTACGCCGCGGACGCCGCCCAGGTTCGCCAGGGCCTCGCCGCCCAGCTCGCCAGCCCCGTGCGGTTTGTGGAGCAGATCGTCGCCATGGCCGATGCCGGCGCGGCGATCTTCGTGGAGGTCGGCCCCCAGGCCGTGCTCACCGGGCTCGTGGACAGCATCCTCGGCGAGCGCCCGCACCTCGCCGTGGCGCTGGACCGCAAAGGCAAGAACGGCTGGACAACTCTGCTCAGCGGCGTTGGCCGCCTCGCCGCCGCCGGGGTGTCTCTCGACGCTCGGGCGCTGTGGGCGGGTTACGCCGAGCCCATCGACCCCGCGAGCGTCAAGCGCGCGGCCCTGACGCTGCCCATCAACGGGAGCAATCTCGGCAAGCCTTACCCGCCCGTGAGCGGCGCGGCGGGCCTGCCCGGGCCCAACCCTGAGCCCGTCCCACTCGTACCGGAGGTGATCGTGAAGGAGGTGATCAAAGAGGTCGTGCGGGAGGTGCCCGTCGAGGTGCCCGCCCAGCACGCCGCGGCCCCCGCCGCGCCCGCCGCGCCTGGAGGGGTGGAGACCCTCGCCTGGCTCGCGGCGTTCCAAGACATGCAGGCCCGCACCGCTGACGCGCAGTCTGCGTTTCAGCAGTCCATGGCCCAGGCCCAGGTCGCCTTCTTGAGCACGGTGCAGACCTCCTTCGCCGGGCTCAACCAGCTTGTGGGCGCCGCGCCCCGGGTGAACACCGCGCCCGTGGCCTACACGCCGCCCGCGGTGAGCTACGCCCCGCCGCCTCCGCCGGTCTGGTCACACCCGCAGCCGGCGGCGGCTCCGGTCGCGGCTCCGGTCGCCGCTCCGGTGGCGGCGCCTGTGGCGGTCGCGCCTGCGCCCGCTCCGGTCGTCGTCGCGGCTCCGGCGCCTGCGCCCGCCCCGGTGGTCGTCGCGGCTCCTGTCGCCGCGCCTGTCGCCGCTCCGGCCCCGAAGGCCTCGGCCGCGGTGGACGTGGAGTCCTTGCTGATGGCGGTTGTGGCCGAGAAGACGGGCTACCCCTCGGAGATGCTCAACCTCGACATGGGGCTTGAGAGCGATCTCGGCATCGACAGCATCAA
>JAKLKE010000119.1 GCA_023150775.1 Myxococcota bacterium | reverse complement strand
AGGGTGGGGGCGATGGGCACCGACAGCGCACCCACGGGGACCATCCACACCGCCGCCACCCCGGCGGCTGGGGCCGGGGACTGCCAGGCGAGGTCCGCGCTGCCGGTGAAGGTGGAGAGCCCAACAAAAGGATCCGCCACAACCATGACGCCGTCGAGGTAGAGCTTGCCGTCGCGTTCGCCTCGGGCGCAGATGTCGGAGAGGCAGTCCCGGGCTGGGCCGACGCGCGCCAAGACCTCCTGCGAGGGCTGCTGCTGCGGAACCACGGGCTGCGGCGGAGGGGGTGTCACTGCGACAGGCGCCGGCGGGGCCTCCCCCTCTCCCCAGGCCGGCCCGCCGCTCGGGGCCGGTGTGGTCGGCGGAGGCGTCTCCCAGGCCGGGGTCTCCGGCGCGGGCCCGGTGTCCCAGCCCTCGGCCGGGGCGGGCGCGGGCGTCGGCTGTGGCGTCGGCGGCGGGGTCGTGCCCCAGGGGCCGCTCGGCTCCTTGTCCTTCTTCTCGTCACCCCCCCAAGGAGAGCCGCCGTCTTGGGCATAGGCCGTCGCGCCGATGAGCAGGGTGAAGAGCAGGGTGCAGGTCATCAGAGGGTCGCTCCAGGGGACACGCGGCGCGCGGCGGTTTGGGGAGTCGCAGCGTCGCCGAAGATTTGTCGCAAGATCTCTACCCCGTCCACGAGGCGCGGGGCGGGTCGGGAGAAGTGGCTGTTGGCGTCGAGGGCCCACAGGCGCCCCTCCCGAACGGCGCGTAGCCCGGCGCCGGGGCCCCGGGCGAAGGTCTCGGCGAAGGCGGTGTTGGCGTCGAGATCAAAGCCGCAGGCCATCACGAGCACGACGTCGGGATCTGCGGCGATCAGCCGATCGAGGCTCACCCGGCCCGACTTCACGAAGGGCTCGCCGAGCACGTCCCGGCCTCCGGCGGCGGCGATCTGCTCGGGCACCCAGTGGCCCCCGAAGAAGAGCGGGTCCGTCCACTCCAAGGCGGCCACGGTGGGGCCGTCCTCCCGGGGGGCCTGGGCGGCGGCCCAGCGGGCCCGAAGCGTATCGGAGAGCTGCAAGGCCCGCTCACCCACCCCGGCGGCCTCTCCGGCGAGGCGCAGATCCCGCAGCACACCCTCCCAGCAGTCACCGCTGAGGCTCACGACGCGGGTGTTGTTGGGCAAGGCCTCGGGCAAGGCGCGGATCGTCTCGTGGACGGTGTCGGGGTTCACCGCGCAGACATCACACAGGCCTTGGGTGACGATGAGGTCGGGCGCCAGCGCCGCGAGCATGTCGCCGTCGACCTGGTAAAGCGGGGAGCCCGCGCGCACGGCCTCGCTCACGCGGCGGTCGATCTCGCCGGGGCTCAGGCCGTGGGGGATGATCGAGCGGGTGATGCGCGGCAGGCCCGTCACGTCGGCGGGGAAGTCACACTCGTGGCTCACGGCGACCAGGGCGTCGCGGAGCCCGAGGGCGCAGAGGATCTCGGTGGCGCTCGGGAGCAAGGAGGCGATGCGCATCTTGGGCCTTCGGGGGAGGGGGCGTGGACTTGGGCGGGGGCCTAATAATCCAGGCCGTAACGTTTGATCTTGAGCACGAGGGTAGACCGGGCCACGCCCAGGGCGGCGGCGGCGGCGGAGAGGTTGCGGCGGTGCACGCTCAAGGCGGCGCGAATACGCTCACGGTCGAGCTCATCGACGGCTCGGCTGCCCGCGCCGGGGCCGGGGCCGCTCGCCGTCGAGGTCTCAAAGGGCAGGCGCGGGGCCGGGTCGGCGGCCCAGGCCGCGAAGGAGATCGAGCGCGCGGAGATGGTGTGCCCGCCGAGCACCACCGCCCGGGTGAGCACGTTTCGCAGCTCGCGGAAGTTGCCCGGGAAGTGGTGGGTCGAGAGCAGAGCGATGGCGTCGTCTTGAATGGTCACGTTGGGGCCGAGCGCGGCGCAGATGGACTCGGCGACGATGGGCAGGTCCTCCACACGCTCCCGCAGAGGCGGCAGCTTCACGACGATGGTGGCGAGGCGGAAGTAGAGGTCGGCGCGAAAGCGCCCGGCGTTCACCTCTTGCACAAGATCGCGGTTTGTGGCGGCGACGAGGCGCACCTTGGGGAAGATGGCGCGGCTGGCGCCGACCCGGCGGATCTCCCCGGAGTCCAAGGCCCGCAAGAGCTTGGCCTGGGCGGGCTCGGGCAGCTCACCGATCTCGTCGAGAAACAGGGTGCCGCCATCAGCCTGCTCCCAGGCCCCGGCGTGGGGGTTGTTCGCCCCGGTGAACGCGCCGCGCTCGTGGCCGAAGAGCTCAGACTCAAACAGGCTCTCCGAGAGCGCCGCGCAGTTGATCGCCACGAAGGGGCCATCGGCGCGGGTGCTCGCCTCGTGAATCCCCTTGGCGGCGAGGTCTTTGCCCGTGCCCGTCTCGCCGGTGAGCAAGACCGTCGTGGTGTGCCGGGCGACGCTGTGTAAGAGGCCGAAGACCTGCCGGATACACTCCGAGCGGCCCACCATCGCCCCGAAGCGCTCGGCCCGGGGGGTGGCCGTGGCCGTCTCGGCCTCCACCCGGAAGAAGGTGTCGCCGATGCGCACGTCCTCGCCGAGGTACAGCGGCGTAGGCTCATCGACGCGGTTGGCGTCGAGCACGGCGAAGCCCGCGCCAGGCTTGATCAGCGCCCGACCTCGGCTCACGCTGATGCGCACATGCTCGGGGCAAAGAGACGGATCGCTGAGCACGATGTCGCTGCCGGGGCCGCCGACGCTGAGCTCGGGCTGGCTGAGCACCTCGCGGCGACCGGCGTCGGGGCCCTCCCGCACCTCCAGCACGAGGCGCTGCACCGAGAGCGTGTCGTCCGCGGTCAAGAGCTGCTCGACGGGCGGGGCGACGCCTCGCGCGGCGACGGTGGGCGTCGCGAGGCCCGCGTCCCGGGTGTAAAACATCAGGCGAAACTCGCCTACGGTCAGCTCGTCCTCGTGATCGAGGGGGGCCGAGCCCACGACGGGGGCGCCGTTCACCCGCAGGCCGTGGCGGCTGCGGTCGAGCACCTCCCAGCCGCCGTCTGGGCTGCGCTGAACGGTGCAATGAAAGCGGGAGATGGTGTCTCCGGGCAGGCCGAGGTCGGCGGCGTCGGCGCGGCCGATCAAGGCGCGCTGGGCGGAGATGCGGAACTCCAACAGGCGGTTTGGACCACGATGTACGATGAGGCGAGCCATGAAGTCTCCTATCTCGGACGCCAGCGCCGACGTGCGCGCGATCCTGCCCACTTTGCGATAGAGTTGCAAGGACTGGAGATAGACCATGCCGCGCACCCCCTCGCTCCGAAGCCCCATCCTGCTGTCCCTGCTGATCTTTGTCGGCGCCTGCGCAGGAGATCGTTTTGAAGGGGACGAGCCCGGCGAGTGCCGCGACGGCGCAGACAACGACCGCGACGGTCTCTTTGACTGCGGCGACGACGCCTGCGCCTCTAGTCCAGACTGCGCAGTCGCCGAAGGGGACGAGAGCGGCGAGTGCCGCGACGGCGCCGACAACGACCTCGACGGCCTCTTCGACTGCGAAGACCCAGGCTGCACCGCCAGCCCCGACTGCGACGGCGACATCGACCCCACCGACGACACCGGCGACGGCGGCGGCGGCGACGACACCGGCGATGGCGGCGGCGACGACGACACCGGCGGTCCCAAAGACACCACCGAGCCTGAAGACACCTCCGTGCCCGAGGGGGTCGGCGACATCAAGAGCGCCACGGTGCGCCTCAACATGGAGTTTGACGTCATCGACGGCGTCTTCGGCCTCGTGGACTGCGTCGATGTCTACGAGGGCACGGCGAGCCGGCTCAGCGTGAGCGGCTCCACGGTGCAGATGACCGGCACCTGGACGCAGACCAGCACCACCTGCGCGGGCAGCTACGACTCCTTGGTGTGGCACACCAGCGCCGGCACCGGCTTCCACACCTTCATCTTTAAGGACGGCGTGAAGTTCCTCGACAAGTGGGTCGTGCACCGCGACGAGGGCGACTACGTCGCGAACACCCTCAAGAACAAGTGGCCGATGTGGGACATGGCCTCGCCGATCAGCACGACCGACCTCTCCACCGAGTACACCGAGTCTTTCACCGACTCCGACGGCACCAAGGTCAACATGACGCTCAACGTGACCTTCGGCGGCTGAAGCATCGGTTGAGCCTGTCGCATCTGTCGCGTCTGTCGCAAACAATCAGCTTGTGTCAGCCTGGGCCATGGTGACGCCCCAGCGCTCGCCGCGCAGGTTGAACCCGCCCCCGGCGTAGCTGCCGTCGGGCAGTCGCTCACACTCATAGCGGATGCGCCCGTCGTTCATCGTCAGGGTGAGCAGGCCCCCGTGAAGCGCCCAGCGGTCGTCGTCGGGGGTGGTGTCGCGGGGGCTGTGGCTCTCTAGCCGACCCTCGGGGTGAAAGGTCACCTCATAGGTCACCGTGCCCAGGTCCGGCAGGTTGGCGACGATCCGCCAGGTCGTGCCCGTGAGGGCCTCCGCCTGCGCAGCCTCTCGTGCCTTGGGCGTGTGGGCGCAGCCGCTCAGAGCGACGGCGAGCAGGACGAAGAGCAGGCGGGAACACACCATCTTGGGCGCCTCGGGCCTTGAGGATACACCAAGCCAGAGACGGCGCGGCGCCGAGGCTTGGCCTTTGGCGGCGCAGGTGAGAGAATACGGCGTTGTCTCTGGAGTGATCATGGCCGCCGCACCACCATCGCCGCCCTTACCGCCTTTGGCCTTCGTGTTGGATCCCGCCGGGGGGCCAGGAGGCGCGGCGCTCGCCGCGGCCTTCACCAAGCGGGGCCTCCAAGGGGTCAACCGGCCCACCTTGGCGCTCGACTTTATGCCGTTTGACCGCCTGCGCGCCTTGGTCATCCTCGCTGGGCCGGGCGGCGTCGGTGATCAACGGGACGCCGTGATCACCGCGACGAGCATGATCAACGACGCCAGCTCCATCCTGCTCCTGACGCCGCCTGGGGCTGAGGATGACCCAGCCCTGGCCGTGCTCACCGTGGAGCTGAGCGCCACGTCGCCCCGAGCCCGGCGTGTGACCGCCGACGCCGCGACCGAGGCCGAGGCCGTCGTGTCGCGTCTCCTCGGAGACTCCGCCCCCGCTGTCGCATCAAACACGTCTGTCGCACCTGTCACATCCAACGCCCTCGCCGTCTCCGCCTACACCGCCGACCACGTCTCCGGCGCCGAGAAAGACAGCCTCAACATCGCCCCCGACGTCGACGCCTTCGCCGCGGTCATCCTCGCCAAGAGCGTCGCGCCGCCGCTCTCCATCGGCCTCTTCGGCGACTGGGGCGCGGGCAAGACCTTCTTCATGCAGAAGCTAGAGAGGCGCTGCGAAGAGATCGCGGCGTCCGCCCACCGCCGCGCCGAGGCCGGTGAGCGCTCCGCCTGGCACAGCCGCGTGGCGCAGATCCGCTTCAACGCCTGGCATTACAGCGACGCCGACCTCTGGGCGAGCCTCGTCACCCACATCTTTGATGAGCTCGCCCGGCGCCTCAACCCCGACACCCAAGACATCGCCGCCGCCCGGGCCGAGCTGATTCAGCGTTTGGAGGCCACGAAGAAGCTGCAGGATGAGCTGGCCGAGGAGATCAAGGCCGCCCAGCGAGTCTCTGAAGACGCCCGAAAGAAGCTCGCTGAAGAGAGCCGCCGGGCTGAAGTCGCCCGCAAGTTTCTGCAGAAGAAGAAGTCCGAGCGCCTCTTTGAGCTCGTCGCCAACGACCCTCGCCTGCGCGAAGGCCTCGCCGAGGCCCTCACCCAGCTCGGCGTGGCCGAGGGGGAGGCCACGGTGGAGCAGCTCGGCGAGGTGCTCCGAGAGGTGAAGACCTTCTCTGGCCGGGTGCAGGCGCTCATGGCCTCGCTCCTGCGCGACGAGAACAAGTGGTGGGTGGTGCTCGCCATCTTCGCGCTGCTCACCGGCGTGCCGCTCCTGCTCTACGGCCTCTATTGGGTGATGAACGTCAAGCTCGGGAACGAGCCCCTGGTGTCGATGATCGGCGCCGCGCTCATCCAGACCTGGGTGACGATCTCCGCCTTCTTGGGCCTCGCCCACCAGCGCATCGCCAAGCTCGTCTCGGCGGTGAACACCATCGAGCTCGCCCGCCAACACGTCAAAGACGCCCTGGAGCGCGACGACAACACCCTGCCCGACACCCCCGAGCTGCGCGCCGCCCAGGCCGAGCTCGCCGCCGCCGAGGCCGCCGAGTCCGCCGCCCGATCCCAGCTCGGCGACGCCGAGTCCCGGTTGCTGGAGACCCAGCGGCTCCTGGAGGAGGCCCAGGCCGGTCGCCGCTTCTTCTCCTTCATCCAAGACCGCGCGGGCAGCGAAGACTACAAAAAACGCCTGGGCCTGCTGAACCTCATCCGCCAAGACTTTGAGCGCCTGGAGTCGCTCTTGCGCGACTACAAACAGAGCGCCGGCCACGACGACACCGGCGGCGTCGAGCGCATCGTCCTGTACATCGACGACCTCGACCGCTGTGAGCCCAAACGGGTCTACGAGGTGCTTCAGGCCGTGCACCTGCTGTTGGCCTTGCCCCTGTTTGTGGTCGTCGTCGGCGTCGACGCCCGCTGGCTCCACAGCTCCTTAGACAGCCAGCTCGGCGAGGCCATCGAGGGCGAAGGGGCTGGGGAGAGCCGCGCGCTCAACTACTTGGAGAAGATCTTCCAGATCCCCTACGCCATCCCGCCCATGGACGCCGGGGGGTATCGCCAGTTCATCACCGACATCGTCGGCGACGAGGCCGCGCGCTGGCGGGACGCCACGGAGGAGGAGCCCAAGGCGTTTTTGGTCTCCGGCGCCGCCGCGCCCGCCGAGCCCTCGGCGCCTGCGGAGCCCGTCGAGGCCGCGCCCGTCGCGCCGCCCGCCGCCCCCGTCTACGAGGACCCCGAGCGCCTCCAGGTGACCGAGCGTGAGCTGCGCCACCTGCAAGAGGTCGGCGTCTTGCTGCGCACCCCCCGCGCCGCCAAACGCTTCGTGAACATCTACCGCCTCTTGCGCGCGTCGATGCCTCGGGCCGAGCGTGAGGCGCTCATCCAGGGCTCCGTGCAAGAGATCCGCCTGCTGATGTGGCTGCTCGCGCTCAACGTCGGCCAGCCCGACCACGGTGAGCTGCTGCTCAACGCCCTCATGGGCCCCGAGGGTGACGTCGCGCCCAAGCTCTCGGCGCTGTGTGATAAAAAACGGGCCGAGGGTGACCCCCGCTGGCTTGAGATTCACGACCACTGGGAGAAGGCCAAAGGCGCGGCGGACATCGAGGAGGCCATCCACGTCGCGCGCCGCTGGTACCCCAGGGTTGCGCGCTTCTCGTTCAGAGCGAAGGGCTAAAGACGCTACAGCCCTCGGCAGGCGTTCGCTTGGCGCTCACCATCGACGCTGAGCTGGGCGCAGCCGTCACAGCGGTCGGGGCCCTCAAAGGTCAACACGGCGGTCTGCGCGCCGACGAGGGTGAGCGCCCCGTCGGGCTCCACCGGGCAGCCCGTCGCCGCCCCAGAGGTCAAGCTCTCCGCTGTCGCATCAAATCCGCCGTTGTCGCCTAAATTCACGGTGGCCTCCAGCACAAACCGTAAGGCGCCGCTCTCGGTCTCTTGGGCCTGATACACCCCGGTGAGCGCGAGGTCGGCCCAGGCCAGCTCTAGCTCCTCCTCAAAGTTGTTCGCCCAGTATCCTTGGGCTTGAACCGCCCAGTTCGCCTGCACCCAGCGGTCTACGGTGGCGCCGGAGCTGAGGTAATCAAAGCCGCCCTGCAGTCGCACAAAGTCGAAGGACCGGCCCTCCACCTCGCTCGTGACGTCCAGATCAAAACGCCAGCGCTCCCAGTCGCCGAGCTCGTCGCTGGTCTCCTCTAGGCTCACCGTGCCCTCCCAGTCGTAGCCGTCTTCGCTGCGACAGCCTGAGACCCAGATTCGTTCTGCGCCGTCGGCCTGCACGTAGGGGCACGAGCCTGGGTCGGCGACGTTCTCGCCCTGAAGCAGCTCCTCCCACAACAAGAGCGGCAGGTTCGACGGCGGCAGCGCCCAGCGCTCCTCGACGCCGGGGGTGACGTGGCGCGCGGCGAAGAAGGCGTCTTGGGGGCTCGTGAGATCGTAGCCGCCGCCCTGGGCCATCGGCGCGCCGAGATCCGCCAAAGGCAACAAGAACGGGGACTCGTCTTCGGGATCAGGGCGGCAGGCGGTGAGGACGAGGAGCAGGGCGGAGAGGTGCATAGGGCCAGCAGTCTACCTGAGGCGGCCTAGCTTGGGCACTCTGAAGCGACGGGGTAGCTCACGCTGATGTCGGACTCGGGCGGCGGGATGCTCTCGCCGTGGAAGACGAGGTGGTTGTCGCTGGGCTCATAGGTCCAGCCGTCTTTGCCGTCGTAGTAGTCCACGCTCACGCCATCGACGCTCACGAACATCTGGCCGATGTTGGACGGCACCTGGGTGAGCGGGAAGCGGTACTCCATGCCGACGGCGGTGAGGCTGAGGTACTGCAAGGCGTCATCGAAGGTAGACGAGCAGATCGACTGCTGAATGCCCCCGGTCAGGCTGACGGCCTGGTTGTACTTGGTGCCCGCGACGGCCGTGATGAAGTCGGCGCCCACCCACTCGCTGCAGCCCAAGGGGTCGGGCCCGGTGATGCCCGAGAACGACACCCGGCTGGGATCGGCCTTGAGGCCCAGAAGCCAGGTCGCGAAGTCTGTGGGGCTAAAGGGGCTGGAGTCGTCTTCATCGGTGACGACGATCACCGCCAAGGCCGCGTCATCACGCAAGAAGCCGGCGTTGTATCCGGTGAGGAGCGGATCGGTGAGCGCGGCCCGGGCGGCGGAGAGGCCCTTCTCGTCGCCAGAGCCCATGATGCCCTGGTCGATCATCTCGGCGAAGACGTTCTCGGCGTCGGGGGTGGTGGGGGTGACGTAGGTGACGCCCTCGGGGCCCTGCAGGCGCCCGGACTCGGCGGGGTTCATCATGTCCGTCGTCACCACGCCGAGCTGGTAATCCAGGTTCAGCTTGGAGAACTCGGACATGAACGACTGGAAGTTCGACTTCACCTGGCCCACCGCCGCCGACATCGAGCCCGAGTTGTCGACGATCCACAACACATCGACGCTCTCGAAGGCGGACTGCTCAAAAGCCTCCTCGTAGGTGGCGTCTTCAGCGCCGGTGCCCTCGGTCTTCACCGAGGCGGTGGGCTCGTCGGGGTCGTCGGAGCTGGCGACGAGCTTCACGGAGAAGGTCTTGGCGGCGAGCGGCGTGAAGGTGACGAGCACCGTGGCCGACTCGCCGGGCTCTAGTGCCGTGACCGTGCCGCTGAGCGCGAAGTTGGAGGTGCCCGAGCCATCAAAGGCCAGCTCCGTCACGTTCAGGGTGGCGTCGCCGACGTTGGAGATCGTGACCTCTTGGGCCTCAGACGTGCAGTCTTTGGGCAGAGATCCGAAGCTCAGCGTCTTGGGGCTCACCTCAATGTCGGGCTCTAGGACCGGATCTTCTTCAGGGAGCTCGGAGTCAACGACGGGCTCGTCCTCTTTCTCGGGCTCACGGTAGATGTCGTACTCGGTGCAGCCCAGAGGCAGCGCCAGGGCGAGGAGGATCAGGGTCGTCGTGGGGGCGCGCATGTCGGCTCCTTCGCGGAGAGAGGCGCCATCATAGCGGATGATGCGCCGAGTAGCCAGGACGCCCCGCGCTGGATTAAAGAGGGCGTCCCCCCTGGACCCGAGAGCCCGCCGATGCGCCCACAGTTTGAGGAGGGCCTGACCCTCGACCGCTTCTTGATGGAGACCGCGCGCAGCCACCCCGCGCGCACCGGGCAGTTCGTGGCCTTGATGCACCAGGTGATGCTCGCCGCGAAGATGGTCTCCGCCCGGGTGAACCGCGCCGGGCTCGCGGGCATGATCGGCCAGACCGGCGAGAAGAACATCCAGGGCGAGTTCGTGATGAAGCTCGACGTCTACGCCAACGAGACGTTTAAGCGCGCCTTGGAGCACGCCGGGGTGTGCTGCCTCATCGTCAGCGAAGAGGAGGAGGCGCCGATCCACATCCCCGAGCCCTACCAGAACGGCGAGCCCCGAGGGTGGGCCGGGTGAGCTTCAAGACGTGCTGCGCTCGGGCCGAGAGCTCGTCGCCGCGGGGTACATCATCTACGGCGCGGGCACGCTCTTGGTCATCGCCACCCAAGAGCACGGCGTCAACGGCTTCACCCTAGACCCCTCCGTGGGTGAGTTCTTCTTGTCGCACCGCGACCTCAAGCTCAGCCACGACGACGCCAGCCTGTACTCGATCAACGAGGGCTACGAGGCCCAGTGGGACGAGCGCCTCGTGCGATATGTGCGCAGCCTCAAGGATCCCGCCCGGGGAATGTCGGCCCGCTACATCGGCAGCCTCGTCGCCGACTTCCACCGAAACCTGCTCAAGGGCGGCCTGTTCATCTACCCCGGCACCAAAAAGTCCCCCAACGGCAAGCTGCGGGTGCTGTATGAGGCCTTCCCCTTGGCCTTTATCGCCGAGGCCGCCGGCGGCGCGGCGACGAACGGGAAGACGGCGATCCTCGATCTGGTGCCGACGGGCCTGCACCAGCGCACCCCCTTGGTGATCGGCAACGCCGCCATCGTCGCCGAGGCCACCGCGGCGATGAGCGCGGCCCCGCCTTCAGAGGCGGTAGACTAGGCGGAATGCCCCCCAACCCGCCCGCCCCCTTCACCGCCGCCCCCGCCGAGCCCCTGCGCCAGCGGCTAAACCTCGAATCCTACGCCGAGCTGCTCGCCCAGGCCGTCGAGCTGCCCGGCGACGGCGAGCACCCCACCTTGGCCTTGGCCCGCCGCGTGGCCCCCGAGGGCGCGACCCGGGGCCCGGTGGTGCTCGTTCATGGCTTCGCCCAGAACCGCTACACCTGGGACTGCACCGATCGCAGCATGGCGGCCTGGCTCGCGGCCCAGGGCTGGGACGTCTACAACCTAGAGCTGCGGGGCCACGGCAACTCCCGCCCGCCCCAGGGCCTCACCGGCGAACGTTTCGCCGACTACGTGACGGACGTGGCGCGAGTCGCCCGGGCGTTTGACGGCGAGGCCTTCTTTGTGGGCCACTCCTTAGGCGGCGCGGCGAGCTACGGCGCGGCGACCGTGGCCCCGATGCGCGGCGTGGTGGGCATCGGCGCCCTGTTCCAGTTCGCCCAGGCCAACTGGCTGCTCAAGCTCCTGGGCCTCATCAGCCACGGCGCGGAGGACTTCATCGTCGGCCAAGGCCTCACCCTACGCACCAAAGCCGCGGGCCAGCTCCTCGCCCGACTGTACGCCGTCTCCGACGTGGCGGGCTACGCCTTCCCGATCTCCGGCTGGTGGCCCGGCAGCGTCGAGCCCCCGCTCCTGCACGAGCGCCTGGTGAAGGGCTTCGACTGGACGTCGCTGCGCGTCTGGCTCGACATGAGCCGCTGGGCCGCCACGGGCAAGTTTGAGTACGAGGAGGCCTGGAGCAAGCTCAACCTGCCCCTGCTCGTGCTCGCCGGAGACGAGGACCACCTCATGCCCCCCGACGACGCCCGTGTGGCGTTTGACCGCTCCGGCAGCGCCGACAAACAGTACGAGGTGCTAAACCACGCCGACCACGAGGTCCACTGGGGCCACCTCGACCTCATCTTGGGCACCCAGGCGCCGCGGTTTGTGTGGCCGCGTGTGCATGAGTGGATGGGGGCGAGGGGGGACAGCGGTTCTCCTCCAGCTTGAGGTCATCTCGCTTGCCCGACGACGCCTGGTCGGCCCCGCCTCACCTCGGCATGAGCCCCCATGCGTCGGCTCGGCGAGCCCAACCGGGCGCCGTCCTTCGGCGCGATCTGACCTCAATCTGGACGAGCAACGCTTTAGCGGCGCCACCCCGCCACCCCGCCGCACCTCGCGTCCTGTACACTACCCGCCATGCCCACCGCCCCCGCCACGCCGCCCAAGCCCCGCGCGCTCCTCGTCTACGCCAACCCCGCCATCACGGCCTCGCCGGTGCCGCCCTATGGCATGGAGCGGGTCGCCCAGGTGATGCGGCTTGGGGGCTGTGAGGTGGTGCTGCTCGCGCCCTTCATCGAGGAGGATCCCCTCGCGGTCCTGGATGAGGCCCTGGCCCAGGGGGCGGACGTGGTGGGCTTCTCGGTGCGAAACATCGACGACGCCCTCGTCGTGCGGGGCGAGGTGGGTGAGGGCGACATCGACACAAACGACTATCTCCCGGCGGTGCGCCCCCTCGTGGCGCGCGCCGTGGCTGTGGTCGGCGCCGCCCGGGTGATCCTCGGCGGCGCCGGGCTCAGCGCAGGGGCCGCGCCGATCCTGCGGGATCTCGGCGCCACCCGGGGCGTGCGGGGCCCCGCTGAAGACCTCATGTATGGCCTCGCCCGGGGCCTCGCCCTGGGCATGGGCCCCGTATTGCCCACAGACGATCCCCGCGTCGTCGAGCTTGACCGCGCCCCCGAGGCCGGTCACCAGAGCCCGCCGATGCCCCGGGGCGCAGGCGCGAAGATGCCCGGGGCCTGGCCGACGCCGACGCCGCGTATGGCCGAGTATCTGCGCCTCACCTTGGCCCGGGGTGGGCGTGTGCCCGTCTCGATCTCCACGGGCTGCGACCGCCGCTGCGCCTTCTGTGTGGAGGCCCGCTTCGCCGCGTTCACCGTGAAGCCTCGCCCCGTAGAGCACATCGTCGCCGAGGTGACGGCCTTGGAGCGCGCCGGGGTCAAACGTCTGTGGTTGGGCTGCTCCGAGCTGAACGCCCCCGACGCCCGCCACGCCAAGGCCGTGCTCCGCGCGCTCGCGGGCCGTGGCCTCGATCTCGCCGTGTTCCTGCAGCCCGCGCCTATGGACGATGAGCTCCTGGACCTCATCGAGGGCGCGGGGCTAGACCCAACGGCCCTGAGCTACGAGCTCGGCCACTTAGACGACGGCCTCTTACGCGCCGGGGCCGGTCCCGCCACACGGCGCTCGATTGAGCGTCTCGCCGAGCTCTACCTCAAGCGGGGCTACCGCACCTTGGGCGGCTCTGTGCTGCTTGGCGCGCACCCCCAAGAGGACGAAGGAAGCCTCGGCCGCGCCTTAGACTTCGCCCGGCAGCTCGACGCGGCCTTCCCCGACGGCCTGGGCCTGAGCTACGCCTGCGGCGGCCGCGTGTACCCCGAGACACGTCTGGCGGACTGGATCGCTGAAGACTGGGACGCGGCGCGGCCCCATCTGTACACCTTGCCCGGCCAGCCCCTCGATGAGACGTTTGTGCGCCCCGTCGTGTACAGTCGCCCCGCCGCCCCCCGGGTCTTGTTGGCCCAGGTGCGCGCGGCGCTCGCCGATTGTCGTGGGCACATCGGCCCGATGAACGCCGAGGCCCCGGCCCAAGACGCCCAGCTCCACGCCGAGCGCCTGGTGAACCGCGGCATCTGGCGCCACGCCCAAGGCCAGCCCAAGGAGGCCGAGGCCCTGTTCGTAGACGCCGAGTCCCGTTGGCCCGGGCACTTAGAGGCCCTGGCCCAGCTCGGGCTGCTGCGCGCGAACACGCTCTTCGACTTCCCCGGCGCCCGCTCCGCCTTCCAGAAGCTGCTCGCCGCCTTGCCCGATCCCGACCCCCGGCGGGGCGAGATTCAGGCCGCGCTCACGGCGCTGCGGGGCTCGGGCTAAACCGATAAAGCACCGCCCCGTCCACCTCCACCCCGGGCCCTAACACACGGTCGAGGGTGACCCGCAGCTTCTCGCCCATCGCCGGGGGATACAGCTCTGGATGCAGCACGATGGCGACGAAGCCCTCGGAGACGAGCAGGTCCCGAGACACCAGCAGGTCGAGCATGGGCAGGGTCGGCGGCGGGGAGGCCACGGCGCTGCGCTCAAGATCGATGATGAGGCGGGTGAGGCGGCGGGCGTCGAGGATCGGCGGCGTGGGGTTGTTTAAGGCGTAGGGGATCGGGCGACCGTGCTGGGTTTGATAGAGGGCGTAGCGCCCCTGGGCCAAGCTCTGCAGGGAGACGGGGAGGTCGATCACCGCGCCTTCGCCCTGAATCTGGGCGTACACGGCGGGCACGTCTGTGTCGGCGGTCGGCACGGGCCAGTCCGCTGGGCTCAGGGCCGCGCTGTCGAGGAGCACGGCCAAGGCGGCGAGGGGGCCCAGGATCGGCGTGAGGCGGGGCCGCCGGGCCAAGGCGCAGGCCGCCAGCACCCCCAAGGCGAGCTGGGTGAGCAGCACAAAGCGGTAGGCGTGGGAGATCGTCGAGAACAGCGGCAGGCTCGCCCACAAGGCGTAGAAGGGCAGGGGAACAAACACAGAGCCCGGCAAGAGCGCGTGCTCACCGCCGATGTACAGAAACGGCCCCAAGGCGAGCAGCCACGAGACGAGGGCCAAGGCCACCCACCCGCGGCGCTGCCCGTCGCGGCCGCCCCAGGCCGCCAACACGAGGCTCACCCAGCCCAGGTAGACGACGGCGCGCAGGCGCTCATCGTAGAGCGCCAAGAGGTCGGGGCTGTGGTGGTCGCCCGGGCGGAAGAAGCTGAGCGTATCGACGACGTTGTGCCCGATCAGGCTCGCCAGCACAAAGTCCGCGTCGCGGGCGACCAAGGCGGCGTCTGTGTTCATCGTGGCCCGAAACGCCCATAGCGCGGGCAAGGTCAGGCAGGCCGCGGGCACGAAGGCCCAAGGCAAGACCGGGCGCAGCGCGGCGGCGCGGGGGCCTCGGCCCAGGCTCTCGGCGACGAAGGCCAAGCCCACGAGCCCCGCGAAGAGGCCATAATACCAGTTCGAGAGCCCACACAGACCCAACAATACCCCGGTG
>JAKLKE010000118.1:14553-14818 GCA_023150775.1 Myxococcota bacterium | reverse complement strand
CGTGGAGACCGGCGTCTCTGTGGGCGTGTACGGCGGCGGCTCACAGGCCACGACGACCAGACAGAGGGCGGGGAGGAGGTAGCGCGAGGGGGAGGGTCGCATCCGCAGGAGTATACTCCAGATTGACCGGGGACGCTCAGCGCACGCGGACCATACACTCCGCGGGTAAGACGTGCTCATCGTGCTCCGGGCGCAGCCGCCAATACCCCTGGGCGCAGATGGCCTGGCCGCCGGCGTCGAGCACAAGCTGCCGGGTGTTGCGTAA
>JAKLKE010000118.1:1709-14543 GCA_023150775.1 Myxococcota bacterium | reverse complement strand
CGAAGGCCTTGACCCGCTCGGAGGGGCCGACGCCGCGCACGCCGAAACCAAAGGCCGGGGTGCCCAAGACGAGGCCGTTGTACTCCGTGAGATCCACGGCCACCGGGGCGTCGCCGATCTCCAGGAGCTCCACCTCGAAGGCGCGGTGCTCCAACATGGCGCGGAGCCGAGGCACCACCGCCCCGCAGAGGCCCCGAGCGTTGTCATATGCGATCAGCAAGCGCAGGCGCTGGAAGGGCATTTGTTCCTCGGCCTCCCCTTACCCGCTGGTGAACTCTGGGTCAACGGGGCGAGGCCCGTCAAACGATCTGCTTGACCCAACCGCGCGCCGCGCTAAATGCACGCTCTTAGCACTCAGGAGAGGAGCTTCTCATGAGCCGATGGCTGGTCTCCCAAGGGGATCGTCAGTTCGCCGCGAAAGATCTCGACGAGCTCAAGTCGCTCGCGAAGTCTGGAAAGCTCGCGGCGACCGACATGATTCAACCGCCCGGCGCGGCCGACTGGCTCTACGCCTCTGAGATCCCCGATCTCAAAGGCAGCTTCACGTCAAACCGCTCCACGATGCTCGACGACGTAGACGCCCCTGCAGCGCCTTCAGCCCTGCGCACCCCGGTGATGATCCTCTTCGGGCTCATCACCTTGGGCGCCGCGTATGTCGGCTACGACTTCTACAGGCAGATCCCCACCCACGATCAGCTCGATCTGCTGGGCGATGGCGGCCTGGCGATGACCCAGCTCCTCGTCACCTTCCCCGACGCGCCGGTGCTCTCCAAGCCCGACGGCGAGGCGGTCGGCACCGTGGCCAAAGACTCCACCCTCGACATGCTCGGCAAGCGGGGGGTGTGGTACCACATCCAGTCCGCGGACGGCGTCAAGGGCTACGTCAAGAACGACCACGTCATCCCGGGCTACCTCTTCGGCGGCAAAGAGGCGCGTGAGGACTTCGACCCCCTCTACAACCCCGATCGCTACGTCTTCGTCGAGAACTCGTCCTGGCTGCAGCTCGATCAGCGGAAGTCGAACCTCACGGTCTTCCAGTTCTTGCTCCAGAACAAGTCCAAGTTCATGATGACCGACGTGATCCTCAAGGCCACGATCAAGGACAAGAACGACAAGGTGCTCGACACCGTCGAGATCCCCATCGAGGGCATCGTCCCCCGGCACGAGGCCGTCATGGTGGGCACCTTGGCCCCGCCGGACAACGACAAGAAGGCCCCCAAGCGCCTGATGACCTCGCAGCTCTTCCAAGAGCTGGCCAAAGAGGACGAGGAGCTCAACCTCCGCTGGTCCGAAGGCGTCGAGATCGAGATGAAGGTCAAGGGCTTCGCTGAGGCCGAGATCGACATCCTTGAGGTGCGCGCTGTGCCCAACGAAGAGGCGGCGAAGTAGGGCGCGACGGAGCGCGGGGCCCTACTGCAAGACGGCGGTGCCCAAGAGCCCGATGCTCGCCGCGGACTCTAAGGTGGCGCCGTTCGTGGGCAACACCGACTCACCCGTCTGGTAACGGTACATCCAGACGGCCATGAGGCCCCCGGTCGGCAGGCCCGAGAAGGCTGAGGACGGCACGGTCAGGGCGCCGGTGTCTGCGCTGTGGCAGACGATGGCGCCGACGAAAGACGCGCCGTTCGGGGTGTAGACGTCCAGGCGCAGGATGAAGCTCTCCGTCACGCCGCTCGGCGCCCAGGTGAAGCTAGCGTTGGTGGAGCGGATCTTGGCGGTGAACGCCCGGGCGCCGTCCTCGGCGATGGCGATGGGCTGCAGATCCGTGAAGCCCTCAGCCGTCTCCAGCACGTCGGCCACCTCAAAGGGGCCCCAGCTCCCGCCGTCCGTCGCCGAGAGATCCCAGGCGGTGTTCTTGACGTAGTCGGCCTGGGCGAGGCCCGAGGCGCTGTACACCCCGCCGCTCTCGCTGAGCGTGATCGTGCGGCTCCCGGCGCTCAAGAACAGGCGCGCGCCGACGTCGATGAAGCTGGAGCTGAGGTTGGCGGTCTCCGGGTCGCGGGCGCAGCTCCCCCGGGCGGGCAAGCCGTCGCTCCACGAGCCGTTGACCGGGCTGTGCAGGGCCGCGGCCACGGAGTAGTCGAGGTAGTCTGTCGCGCCAAAGCAGCTCGGGCAGCCCACGGCGAAGTAGCTCAGCTCAACGAGGCCGCCGACGAGGCCCGTGGGGTTCACCCCGCCGCTGTCGTCCCCTCCCCCGCCGCTGTCGCCCGGGTCGGCGTCGGCGTAGGTGAAGCCGTCGTAGAGCGTGAACGAGGCGCCATCGGCGGTGATCGTCACGTCTACGGAGGCCTCGGAGTTGACCTTGGGGGTGGTGATCAAGGCGAGGTCGTCGTCGAGCACCGTGGTGTCGAGCGCCGCCGAGCCGAAGCTCACCACGGCGCCGTCCGTGAAGCCGCTTCCCCGCAGCTCGACGGTGGTCCCCCCAGCGATGGGGCCCCAGCTCGGGTCGAGGGCCTGGATACACAGGGGCTGACCGGCGCAGGGGTCTAGGCCTGTGCCGCCGCCGGACTCGTCTGGGGAGCTGTCGAGCTCCTGCAGGCCGAAAGAGTTGCAGCCGATCATCATGACGGCGACCAGGGAGAACACCACCGTTGGTCGGCTCACCATGACAGCGTGAAGAACCTCGACGAGCTGTAGCTCGAGTAGTAGTAGCCCCAGCCATCGGGGAAGTGGTCGCAGTAGGAGCCCGTGACGCTCCCGCACCAGCCCGCGCCAAAGCCCGCCTTGAAGCTCGTGGTGAGCAGGCCCATGTCCGCCAAAGGCCAGCTCAAGATGAGGGTGTTGGCGTCGGGGAAGGTGGCCGTCGGCAAGAGCAAGGTCACGAAGCCCGCGCCCGAGGCGTAGCCCTGGAGCTTCGCCGAGCCCGACTGGTAGACGAGGCGATAGTAGGTGTAGTCCGCCGCCGTGGGCACGGCCCACATCTCGACGAAGGCCTTGCTGGGGTCAAACTCCGCGGCCGAGATGAACTTGAGCTCTAAGGTGCTGCCGTCGGAGCGGTACTGCACGTTGAGCAGGTCAAAGTCGGACTCGTAGTGGTCGCCGACGTTGTCGTCGATGGGCGTCACCGAGAGCCAGGGGGGCTCCCCCATGATGAGCTGCAGGTCGGCGAGGTAAGTCGCCGTGCCGTCGGTGAAGGTGAGCACCAGATCGAGTGCCTCCCCCAACGAGGCGCCGGCGTCGACGGTCAGGTTGAAGTCGGCGGAGCGGGTGCGGCCCACGGTCATCGAGCCGACGGTCTCGATGGCCGTCTGGGGCGTGGCGGCGACGACGGAGCCCGAGGCGACGCTGAGCGCGCCTTGAATCACGCCGAAGGTGTCGAGATCACCGACGTTCGTGAGCTCAAGCTCCAGATCGGCGGTCTCGCCGGGCTCCAAGAGGCCGTCGTTGTCGCCGCCGATGCGGTCGTCGATGACCACGGACGTCACCTTGATCACCGGCCAAGGCACGGTCAGCTCGACGGGCAACGACCAGGACTCCAGGCCGTCGGTGACGTCTACGTTGACGGTGATGGGCAGCGAGCTGACGTGGTCGGCGCTGACGTTGAAGCGGAACACGTCGGCGTAAGGGAGCTGCTCGCCGGGCTCCAGATCGGCCGCGTCGGCGAAGAGCGCCGCGCCGTCGGTGACGAGCACGTCGGCGTCGGCGCTGGACAAGGAGACGCTGACCGGGCCGGCGAAGTCGCCGCCGTTGTTGCGTAGGGTGAAGCTCAGCGCGACGTCCGAGACACCGGGGCTCAGCGAGCTGACGCTGGCCCGAGGGCTCACCAGGGTCGGCGCCGGGGGCTCGGGCACATACACCAAGGTCTCGCCGTCGAGGACCAGGGTGGGCGTGATCGACGCCTCCCAACGCTCCGCGCCCGTGGTGAAGCTCAGGTCGGTGACCCGGCCTGTGGCGGCGCTGTTGACGCGGGCGAACCACCGCAGGGGGCCCGCCGAGGGCGGCAGGAGCGCGTGCTGTTCGGTGAGGTCTACCTCGACGCTGAGCGCGCCGACCGGGGCCAAGGCGCTGTAGACGTCTTGTTCCCAGGTGGGCGCGTCGGGGTCGCCGACACCAAAGGACACCTGCACGAGGCCCGAGCCGCTCAGCGCCAGGGTCAAGGCGCCCGTGGTGGGAGAGCCGACGATGAAGGTCTCCTCAAAGCTCCAGGAGTCGAGGCCGTCGCTCACGGTGAAAGAGACGGGCATCGGGCTGTTGTCGGGCCAGGCGGCGTCGATGTTCAGCTCAAGATCCGCCGTGACCGAGCCATACGCGGCGACGCCGCCGTCGAGGGTGACCGTGTCTTCGGTGAACACGCCGCCGCCCTCGGGCAGGCTGGCGGTGACCGTCAGCGAGTCCGCGCTGGCGTCCGCGAGGTTCAGCAGCTCAAGGCTGAGCGTCGTCGTCTCGCTGGGGTGCGCCGGGTTCGGCGCCCAAGACAGCTCGCTCGTGAGATCGATGGTGAGGGGCCGCACGAGCACATCGTCGATGTACCAGTCGTCGGCCTCGCTGCCTTCGTACACCCAGGCGAGGTAGACCACACGCTCACCGGCAAGCTCGCTCACCTCGATCAGCGGCGCCCGGGACCACTCGTCCTCAACGGGGGCGGCGAGCTCGGCGAGGAGCACATAGTCGCCGTCTTCAGGGTCGCGGGAGCCGACGGAGGCGTAGAGCTTGTGGCTCGCGCCCTCGACGTACACGCCGTACTCACGCCAGGTCACCTGCACCCGGTCTTGGCCGGAGAGATCCAGCGCCGGGGAGATGAGCCAGTCCTCCATCGCCGAGATGCCCTCGACGCCGCGGGCGTGGTAGGCGCTGACCTCGCCAGAATAGGCCCGGGTGGCCGAGAGGCCCCAGACGTAGCCAGGGAAGCCCCGGGCGTCGCTGCCCCAGCCGAGGTCGGACAAGAAGTTCTCGCCGGTCTGAACCTCAAAGTCCTCGAAGAACGGCAGGCCCTGGCTCGTGGCGAGCACGGCGACGGTGAAGGGGCCCTCAACGCTCAGATCGGCGGGCAGGTAAGAGACGGAGCTCAGCTCGGCCTCGTCCGTGGCCTTGAAGTAGTACTCGACCGCCGGAGGGCTGGCCTCGTCGGCGGAGATCTCGACGGACCACTCGCCGTCTGCCTCGACAAGATCGGCGTTGGACCAATATTCTTCGCCCTGAACCCGGTAGATGACCGACACGGAGACGACGCCGTCCGCGTCTTCAGCGAGCACCGTCAGCCGGAGCGCCTCCCCTTGGGTGAGGGAGGCCGGCGGGGTGTGGGTCAGCGCCGGGCCTAGGTTGACCTCGCCGGTGTCGCCGTCATCGGAACCTTTGCAGGCCGAGAGCCCAGCGAGCCCCGTGAGAAGAAAGAGGGCGAGGAGCCGTGGCGTCATGCGCCCTCCGTCACGTCACAGACCGGCTCGGGCTCGGGCATCGGCAGGCCCACCGGGGGCGCGCCGCTCTGGCCGTCCTCGTCGTAGAGCCAGCAGTAGGTGAGGCACTGGTAAGCGACGATGTTGCCGCTGATGTCGCCGATGGGCAAGCAGTCGAAGCCCGCCGGGCAGTCGTCATCGGTGGAGCAGGTCACGCCGCAGTAGCTGCCCGAGGAGCCGAAGCCGAGGCAGAGGTTCTCGTTGCCGCCGCAGTCGTCGTCGCCGTCGCAGGGCTTGCAGTAGTAGCCGCCCGCCTCGTAGCAGTCGCCGGAGCCCTCGTCGCAGTACTCCTTAAAGTCGCAGTCGAGCTGGGTGCTGCGGCAGCCGCGGGGCTCGCAGGTGTTGAACTCGGTGTTGCAGACGTCGCCGGGGTAACAGTCGGAGTCTTCAGCGCAGCCGGACACGCAGCTCCGGTTGTCGCAATACTCCTCCATGCCACACTGGGCCGAGGTCGAGCAGGGGATCGTGACGCACACCCCCAGCTCACAGACCGCGCCGAACGCGCAGGGGGTGGTCTCGGAGCACTCGGGCTCCTCTTGGCAAGCCGCGAGGCTCCACAGCAACAACACGATCATGGGGTGCCGTCCTCGCCGGTGTCCGACTCCTGAACCGCGCCGTTGGGCAGCAGCTCATACTCGACCTTGATGTACCACTGGGATGGGGGGACCTGGTCCTCCACAAAACGTAGGCTGTTGCGCTCCACGACGTAGATGTAGTCCACGTCACGCACGAGCTCCTTCTCGAAGTCCTCTTCGTTCGCCGTGGAGTACAACGACACCAGCAGGGTGTCCTCCCGGGGGCGCTCGGAGAGCTCGTACTCGGCCACGAGGCCCGAGAGCGTCAGGCCGAGCTCCTGGGCGATGGGCGAGAAGTCGTCGTCGCAGATGGACTCGATGAGGCCGTTCGTGCGCTGGGCGAGGTCTACGTAGCGTGAGCCGAAGCTCGCGACGCCGTCGTCTGACGAGCAGGAGGGGTCGCCCTCAAACTCGGGCTCTTCGCTGCCGACGACGGCGGAGAGGTTGAACAGGCTGTGATCGCGGAACGCCGCGTCCCCCTTCAGCCCAGCGAAGTAGCTGAAGTAGTGGTCCACGGCGTACTGCGAGGAGTCCTCTTCGTCGGAGACGATGATCAGCGAGAGGTTGGCCTCGGGCCGAACAAACCCGGCGTTTGTCGTAGACAACAAGGGCTCGGAGAGCGCGGAGAGCGCCGAGTCCAGGCCCATCTCGATGCCCGTGCCCGTCGTGCCTTGGGCGACCATCTCGGAGAAGATCTCCCCGGCGCCTTCGGTGTCAGGGTTGAGGATGAGCACGTCGTTGTTCAGGGTCATGCCGTCCGCGAGGGAGACCGAGGCGCCGAGGCCGCCGTTCACCGCGCCATCATCGCTGCGGCTGAGCACGAGGCGCTCCCCAGCGGCCAACAAGGTGCCCGCGGGGATCATCGCGCCGTTGCGGCCGTCATCGGTGATCGTGCAGCCGCCGAGGTCGAGGGTGTGATCGGACACGTTCGTCAGCTCAACCCACTCGCCCAGCTCGTCGGCCACGGCGACCGGATCGACCATGAGCTCGGTGATGATCACCTCCCCCACGGCGGGCGCCACCCCTTCAGAGGTCTCGCTCGGCCCGGTGTCGTCCGCGCCGGTGTCCCCGCTGTCTTCAGCCTCAGGCCCAGACGCGCCGCAGCTCGGGTTCGCCGCGCCGGGCGTGCCCAGGTCTCCCGCGCCGAAGGCGTCGACGCCGGAGCACCAGGCGTCGCGCCGGTCGTTGCCGGTGACGCTCATCTGATCGGGGTCGAGGCTCCACGAGGCGCCCGGGGCCAGGTCCCAGTCACGATCCCAGGCCACACGCTCCAAGACGAGGCCGTCCGCGCTGCGCAGGATGACCTCGTCGTCGCCGCCGACGAGGCGACCGGAGAACTCGGCGGCCTCGTTGTCCGTGGTGATCACGCCGATCTGGTAATCGACATCGACCCCTTGAAAGAACTGAATGAACGCCTGGAAGTTGGAGGCGAGCTTGTTCTGCTCCTCCACCATCGAGCAGGAGTTGTCGACCACGAGCAGCACGTCTACGGTGTTGCGCCGGGTCTGCTGAAACACGTCGGTGTGTTCTTGCCGGTAGAAGTTGTTCTCGGTGCAGGCGCCCAAGGCCAGGGCCATGACGAGGCCGCCGCCGAGGCCGAGCGCCCGGGACTTACTGCGCATCAGGCACCTCTTCATCTGCTTGGTCTGCAGCGTTTCCAGGGTCTAAGCCCTCGATGAGCGCGAGGAGGATCTCATCGGAGAGCGCCGCGGTCTGGGCGTCCCAATGGAAGGAGGAGTAGACGACGAGGCCACGGCCCGCGGCGAAAGAGACGAGCAGGGGTGAGTCGGGGATGACGCTCACGCCGTCGCCGCCGTCGGGCCGGAAGTTGACGTCTCCGCTCAGGTGCACGGTCACGTCTGGGCCGACCCCTTCCACCACGGACCAGTTGCCGTAGTTGAACAGGAGCGACGCCGCCCCAGCCTGGAGGCGGTTGCGCAGCACGTCGCTCTTGACCTCGGCGGCGACACGCTGACCGCCGACGCCGAGCTGCGCGGCGTCATAGGCGAGGTCATCCCCCGCGAGCTCCAGCTTGTCGGGCCACACGGCCTCGATGAGGTCGTAGCCCCAGTCGGAGACGACGAGCACGCGGCCCCGGTCCTCGACGAAGGCCCGCACCCGCTCAATGACCAGCGGATCTTTCACGAAGTCATCGTCGTCTTCGATGCCGTTGTACTCGTAGTCACCGAGGCCACGGGCGCCGGAGTTCACGAAGACGGCGTCGTAGGTGTCGATCTCCGCCTGGCCCTCGGCGTTCTCCGACAAGAACAGGCTCTCCGCCTTCTGGGCGATGCCCGCGGGGTCGATGCTGGAGTCATACGAGGCGCAGCAGATGTAGCCCTCGTAGCGCTGGTAGGCGATCTCTTGGCGGAGCAGCGTAGACTCGACGAAGTCGAAGTCGCCCGTGACCACGGCGATGTTGTCAAAGGGCTGGGCGATGAACTCGTTCTCGGTGCAGCCGCCGCTCAGAAGCGCGGCCACGAGGATGAGCGCACCCGCGCGCAGGGGGACCGGAGGCATAAAGGAGACTCCCAGAGGGGGGCTTACTTGAGCACCATAGAGGCGCCGAGGTAGATGTAGCTCTCGGACTGGTTCTCCTGGTAGATCGAGTTCTTCAGGCCGAACTCGGGGCCCTCGATGAAGCTGTAGGCCGTGAACGACACGGGGTTGGGGTCGAAGTTGATGAGCTCCGAGCCGAAGTAGGTGTGCTCGCCGTCATCCCAAGGAATCGAGATGGCGAGGCCCGGGTCGCCGGTCTCGGCCCAGGTCGTGCCGGAGATCGAGGTGACGAAGATGGCGTCGGGGTAGGTCATCGCCGGGGTCCAGGAGTAGACGAAGTCCTGGGTGCGGTCGTGGGTGTAGTTGCCCCAGAGCTGCGGCGAGATCATCGACCAGTCTGAAGGCACCGTCGGTAACACACGCTCGACGATCTCTTCGGCCAAGCCGTCCGGGTCGCCCTGGAGGTGCAGATCGTAGACGTTGTCGGTGACGTAGTCCGCCATCGTCAGCCCGACGCCGACGTAGCTGATCATGCCCGAGGCGGCGTCGACCTGCTTCTCTAAGGTGACGATGTTCTTGTCAGACTCCAGCCAGACGTAGTCGCCGGCGGAGAAGGTCGTGGGGTTGGGGCAGTCCTCGCTGGAGCTGCCGGAGCCGGTGATCGGGCCGATGGCGTTGGTGTCGTAGGGGCTGGGCTCGGGCTTGCTGCCCATGCCGCCGCCGGCCGGACAGGGCGGATCGAGGGGGATGAAGAACACACAAGAGGCCTGCACGGACTCGGAGATGCCGCCCGAGGAGTTGTCGAGGCCCCGCACGACGGTGAAGCGCAGGTCGATGGCGACCTCGTCCAGGGAATAATCGCCGCCGATCACCGTGAAGGCGTCGGGGATACGCAGACCCTCGTCCGCCGTGGTGAGCAGCACGTCGCGCAGGCCGAGCTCCGCGGCGTTGGACAGCGTCATCCGGCCCCAGAGGTTCTCGGCGTCGAGCACGGTGATGGAGTCAACGCGGATGTCGGGGTTGAGGCCGTCGCCGTCAAAGAAGGTGATGGTCGTCTCGTCTTGGAGGAAGTTGGTCCCCCGGGCGAAGACGGTGAACTCGACGGTGTCGCCTTGTTCGGCCTCGACGGGGTCAAACACCGCGCCCAAGGCGATGCGGTCGACCTGGAAGCCGTCGTAGAGGGTGACGATCTTGCCGCTGTCTTCGGTGTAGACATCGCGCAGGCCCGGAGGCGCGTCGGCGTCGATGGAGATCGTCGCGTTGAGCAAGGTCTCGGAGACGACGGACACGTCGAGCACGTCTACGCCATCGCCGAAGTTGGCCCAGGTGCGCCCCGCCTTCCAGCGGGTGTTGGTGCCGACGAGCTCCACGTCCACCGTCTCGCCGAGCTTGCCCCGGTCGGGCGTGACGGTGAAGAACTCCTCGGTGACCCGGAAGGCCCGGTCAAGCACGGAGGTGCTCCCGGAGATCTCGACGGTGACGTCGCGCTGGCCGATGTCCGCGTCAGGCTCGATGAGGATGTCGGCCACCGCTGTCCAGCCGTCCTGAACCGTGACCGACTCTACGAGGATGCCCGCGCCAAAGTCCAGGGAGGTGGCGCCAAACTCGAAGGCGCTTGAGTCGGCGAGCACCGTCACCGCCATCGACTGCCCGAGGCCGCCCGCGGGCGGGGTCACGGTGAAGCGGCTGTCGTCGCTCGCGCCGGCGTCGCCGCTGTCCTCCAAGTCACCCGACTTGCAGCCGACCGCGAGCAGCGTCATCACCGAGAGGCCAAAGGAGAGGGCGGATGGTCGCATGGGGGGCTCCAGCAGATGGGCCTTGGGGGAGGCCATGTCGAGACGTTCGGGGGATTATAGCTGTGCTTCGGCTGGCATCGCAAATCTCGCTGCACAAGACCCCAGAGACAAACGCGGCGGACCCGAGGGCCCGCCGCGAAGATGCTGCCCCGAGGGGGGATTCACCCCACCAAAGAGAGCACACCCGCCTGGCACAGCTCGATGAGCTGGCTGGGGAAGAGGCCAAAGTAGAGGATCGCGACGGACGCGATGGCCAAAGCGCCGATGCTCGCCGCCGTGGGGCGAAGCGCCAAAGGCTCCCCACCCTCCTGCATGTACATCACGACGATGGGCCGCAGGTAGTAGTAGACCCCGATCGCGCCGGACAGCGCCGCGATCACCGCGAGGCCGACATAATCAGCGCGAACCGCCGCCGCGAAGAGGTAAAACTTGCCGACGAAGCCCATTGTCGGCGGGATGCCCGCGAGGGAGAACAAGCAGAGCGCGAGGCCCGCGGCCACGCCGGGGTTTCGTGTCGAGAGCCCCGCGAGGCCCTTGATGCTCGTGAGATCGTCCCGGTCCCCGGCCATGAGCGTGAGCACCGCGAAGGCGCCGAGGTTCATGAAGGTGTAGGCGAGCAGGTAGAACAGGAGGCCCGAGACCTGACCGTTGAGCCCGACGCTCTCCGAGTCCACCGCCACCAGCGCCATGAGCATGTAGCCGGCGTGGGC
Source organism: Myxococcota bacterium (assembly GCA_023150775.1). GTDB lineage: Bacteria > Myxococcota_A > UBA796 > UBA796 > CAJQPC01 > JADKFE01. The sequence continues at coordinate 3,570 of JAKLKE010000118.1, read as the reverse complement.
GATGGAGGAGTAGGCCAACATACGCTTGAGGTCGTCCTGCACCAAGGCGACGAGGTTGCCGAGCAGCATCGTCACCGCGGCGATGACCATGAGCGGCGCGGCCCAGTCATCCTTGAGGCCCAAGAAGGCCACAAAGAGCACCCGCCCGAAGGCCGCGAACGACGCCGCCTTCACGCCCGTGGCCATGTAGCCTGTGACCGAGGCCGGAGCGCCCTCGTACACATCCGGGGCCCACATGTGGAACGGCACCGCGGCGATCTTGAACATGAACCCGGCGATGATGAACGCCACGCCCAAGCCCAACATCCCGCCGTGCACGCCGCCGTCAATCGCGGCGCGGATGCCCTGCAGGGACGTGGTGCCCGTGGCGCCATACACGAACGACACGCCGTAGAGCAGGATGCCCGAGGCGAAGGCGCCCATGATGAAGTACTTGAAGCCGCTCTCGATGCCCCGGGCGTCGGTGCGTTTGATCGCCGAGAGGCAGTAGAAGGCGATGGACATCACCTCAATGCCCACGAACAGGAGCATGAGGTCAGCCCCCATGCCCAGGAGCATCATGCCGAACAGGCCAAACAGCGCGAGCGAGTAGTACTCGCCGATGCGCACGCCCACCCGCTCTAAGTAGTCGTGAGACAAGAGCGTCGAGAGCGCGGCGGAGATGAGGAACACGGAGTTGAAGAAGACGCTGTAGGCGTCAAACGACACCATGCCCGAGAAGCCCAGGCGGTCATCCACGGGGACGCCGACGTTGAGGCCCAAGGCCACAAGGATCGCCGTCAAGGAGAAGCCCATGAACACCCGCTTGTCGGCGGGCCGCACGACGGCCTCCCACAAGAGGATGACCAGCGCAGCGCCAAAGATGACGAAGGCGGGGGCGAAGGCGGCGAGGTCCTGGGAGAGCCCTTCGGGCACCAGCACCGGGGGAGGGGTCAGGGGCGACATCAGCGGCTCCCAGCTTCCACAGCGGCGGCCGCCGAGGGATCAAAGAGCGAGGCGGTGGGGGGAATGGAGGGGGTGGCCTCAGCCAAGCGGAGCACGACGCGCTCCACGGACGGCTGCATCACCTCCAAGAAGGGCTGCGGGTACACGCCCATCAGGACGATGAGCACGAGGATCGGCGCGAGGTAGACCAGCTCACGGGGGGTCAGGTCAGCCAGCGCCTTGTTCTTCTCGTTGGTCAGCGGACCAAACATCACGCGCTGGAACATCCACAGCATGTAGATGGCGCCCAAGATGACGCAGGATGAGGAACTCACCGATGAAGCCGTTGAGCCCGGGCAGGCCCACGGACGCGAAGGTCACGAGCATGAACACGAAGGCGAAGACCGGCACGACCTTGGCGAGGCCGCCGTACTCGGCGATGGCCTTGGTGTGGCGGCGCTCGTAGAGCACACCGACGAGGAGGAACAGCGCGCCGGTGGCGAGGCCGTGGCCCAACATCTGGTACACCGCGCCGGTCACGCCCTGGGCGTTCAGGGCGAAGAGGCCCAGCATGACGTAGCCCATGTGGCTCACGGAGCTGTAAGCGACGAGCTTCTTGATGTCGTCCTGCACCATCGCGACCAGGGCGCCGTACACGATGCCGATGACGGCCAGCGCGCCCATCGCCGGGGCGAAGGCCACGGCCGCCTCGGGGAAGAGCGGCATGGCGTAGCGCACGAAGCCGTAGGTGCCCATCTTGAGGAGCACACCCGCCAGCACCACCGAGCCGCCCGTCGGCGCCTCAAAGTGCGCGTCAGGGAGCCAGGTGTGCAGAGGCCACATCGGCACCTTGATCGCGAAGGCCAAGGCGAAGGCCGCGAACAGCCAGAGCTGGGCGTTGTACGGCATGTCGAGGGTGTAGAGGTCCACCAAGAGC
>JAKLKE010000118.1:0-1699 GCA_023150775.1 Myxococcota bacterium | reverse complement strand
TTCAGCGCCATGATCGCGTCGTAGTCGAAGGTGGGCCGCCCGGCCGGCGCGCCGGCCTGGATCCCGAGGTACACGATGGCCACCAGCATCAGCAGCGAACCGACCATCGTGTAGATGAAGAACTTGATCGTCGCGTAGATGCGCCGCTCACCGCCCCAGATCCCGATGAGGAAGTACATCGGGATGAGCATCAGCTCCCAGAAGACGTAGAACAAGAACGTGTCCAGCGCCACGAAGGTGCCGATCATGGCGCTCTCCAGCACCATCATCCAGCCGAGGTACTGGTTCAGCCGCTCATGAATCGCCGGGGTCGCGCTCAGGATGATCACCGGGGTCAAGACCGTGGTGAGCAGGATGAGCAGGAGCGAGATGCCGTCGATGCCGACCGCGTAGTGGATGCCCAGGTCGGGGATCCAGGGGATGGTCTCGGTGAGCTGAAAAGCAGCGCCCGAGGGGTCGTAGCTGCCCCACAGCGTCCACGAGAGCGCCAAGGTGACGAGGGACCCGACCAGGGCGAGGCCCGAGGCCGCCTTGTCGGGGGCCACGAAGCACCCCAGCCCGACCGCGAGGGGCAAGAAGGTCAAGATCGAGAGGATATGGTCCACCGAGTCACCCGATCGAGTAGACGAAGACGATGAGGAAGGTGCCGACGGCTACGCCCAAAGCGTAGGCCTGCACCCGGCCGGTCTGGAAGAAGCGGCCGTAGCCCCGCGCGAGGCCCTGGGCGGCCTGGCCGCACCAGTTCACCAAGCCGTCGATGAGCTGCGCGTCGACCACCGCCCACAGCACATGGCGGCTGATGAGCCGCGTCGGCGTGAGGATGACGGCGTCGTAGAGCTCGTCGATGTACCACTTGTTGAGCGAGCCCTGGTAAACCCGGTCGCTCTCTGTGGCGATGTAGTCGAGCTGCACGCCGTGGTCCGTCGCCTTCTTGCCGCCGTACACCACCCAAGCGATGCCGACCGAGAAGCCGATGAGGATGAGCGTGACGCTCATGAAGAACAGCTCTTGGCCCGTGCTGCGGGTGAGCGCCGCCGTCGTGTAGTCCGCGACCATCGGCCAGTTGAAGTCGCCCAAGGCCGCCTCAGAGGCGCCGAACACCGGGGCGAAGAAGTGGTGCAGCACCTCATGGGCCCCGACCGGGAACCAGTGCGGCGTGTTCAAGAACCCGCCGACGAGGCTGAGCACCGCGAGCACGACCAGCGGCACGGTGATCGGCCACGGAGACTCGTGCGGGGTGTGGCCGTGACCGTGATCGTCGTGGCCGTGACCGTGGGCATCGTGGCCGTGGGCGTCATGGCCATGGCCGTGATCATCCTGACCGCCGCGGTACTCCCCGAAGAAGGTCAAGAAGTACAGGCGGCTCATGTAGAACGCGGTGAGCAGCGCCGTCACCAAGGCGAGGCCGTAACAGACGCCCGCGACGTTCACGTAGTCCCCGAAGAGCGCGACACGCTCCGGCGGGGTGATGAACGTGAGCCAGAGGATCTCATCCTTCGAGAAGAAGCCCGAGGTGAGCGGGAAGCCGATGATCGCCAGGTAGCCCGCGGTGAAGGTCCAGAAGGTGACGGGCATGTACTTGCGCAGCCCGCCCATCTTCCGCATGTCCTGCTGGTGGTGCAGGGCGTGGATGATGGAGCCCGACCCGAGGAACATCAGGGCCTTGAAGAAGGCGTGGGTCAAGACGTGGAAGAAGCCC
>JAKLKE010000117.1 GCA_023150775.1 Myxococcota bacterium | reverse complement strand
ACGAAGGTGATGCGGGCGCTCAAGATCACGAGCCGCGTTGGGGACCTGGCGAAGGCGGCGGGCGCGGCGGGGAAGGCGGGGACGCTGCTCGCCGCGTCGGCGCCCTGGTTCTTGCCCTTGGGTCGGGTGCGCAGCCGCTTCGCGACGGTCCTGGAGCCCGTGCTGAGCCGCATCACCCGGCCCGAGCTCCTCTCCAGCGCCGAGCGTGTCCTAAAAAACCTCGAGCGCGCCTTGTCCGATGGGCTCCTGCCCGAGGGGGATCCCACCGCCGAGAAGCTCGTGCGAGCCCTCGACCAAGCCAACGAGCGCCACATGTTCGGGCCCTTCGCCGAGCTTGGGCGATACCTCCAGCTCTTGATCAAGGGCGACATCGCGCCGGGCACCGAGATCGGCATCGGCGTGCGGCCCGGGGACAAGGTGAAGGGCCTCCCGGATGTGGACGGCGCCAAAGAGCTAGAGATCGACGCCTACTACAAGACCCGCGCCGGGGTGCTTGTGGCTGAAGAGATCAAGGCCTCGCCGAGGGCCTTCGCGCGAAAGGTGGACGCGGAGTGGAACAGCGAAGCGTCCGGAGGGAGAGGCGCCCCAAGGGACTGGGAAGACACGATGCGCCAGCCAAAGCGCTACGGCGACTGGGCAAAGCTGGACGCCGATGGCCCGCCGCGTGAGGTGCGCTACGTCATCATGTCCGACGAGCCTGTCTTCGGGGAGATGTTGAACCCGAACATCTACCTCAATCTGATGGAGAAGGGCCTGCCTCCGAGCACGCCCTTCACGATTGGTCCGCACTCCATGACCTTGGGCGACCTGCTGGCTCTCTCGACACGCCGGAAGGCGGTAGAGGGCGCAAAGGCGCGGATCCCCGAGATCGCCCACATGACCCCAAAAGACTTCAACGCACAAGTGTTCAACAATGTCGAGATGACGCTGAAGAACCTCGCCCGCTTCGAGGAGGCCCTCGCCCATGCCCCTTGACCCCGAGTCGCTGGTCCTTCTGCCAAGTGAAGTGCAGGAGGTGCTCCCCTCGCTAAACCCGCTGGACCCAGAGCATCGGCTCGCGGCGATTGAGGCCGTTCGCCGGATCATTCGAAGATTCCGCTTCACAGACGCCGAGGAGGATCGACTCGCGGGGCTTGCACAAAGACTCAAACGTATTGACCTTTATAGCGCCTCGGGCTGTGTACCTTCCTCTGTGCCTGCGCAGGTCAGTGATGAACAGCTCCGCGCGTGGTTTAGCGATGTGCGCTCGATGCTGCCGGATCTTGAGGACTGCCGCGTCATTTACCACCGACGCCTTAACGGCGACATGACATTCAGCACCGGAGGTCGAATCCTCCGCTGGCTCCGCGACCACCCCCAAGGCGCCACCCCCGCCGAGGTAGACCTCCTCGCCAGTCTGCACGACGAGTTCATCCACACCAACGTCCAGAGCGCCTGGGCCGACCTCCTCCGCGTCGTCGCCCCTGACCGCGCGCTCGAGCTCGCCAAGACCACCCCCGACCCCGACGTCTGCGCCACCCTCATCATCGGCAACCCCAAGCGTGGGCGCCTCTTTAACGAGCGTTTCCCCACCTACTTTGAGGACAAGAAGCGCCGCGAGCGCGAGTACCTCGACTCTCTCGACGAGGACGATTGGCTATGACTATGCCCCTTGATCCTGAGCGTCTGATTGTCATGTACCCCGCGCTCATGCAGATCCTCCCAACGCTCGATCCTCTCGATCCAGAGCAGCGCCTTGCCGCCATCGAGGCTGTTCGCCGCATCATCCGGCGGTATCAGTATACGCCCGATCTGGTTCAAAAGCTGTCGCTGATCCTCATGCGTTATCCTGAGCACAAGAGGTGGGAAATGCGCGACTACTTTCCCAGCCCGCTCCCGTTCAGCATGAGCCAAGAGGAGATCGCCCAGTGTTTCCAAGGGCGGCGGCTGACCATGGACGATCCGGTGGATCGGGCGTTGTTCTACCGCCACCTCCTGCACAACACCATGTTGTTCAGCACTTGTCTCTGGTTGTTCCAGTGGCTCTACGACCACCGCCAAGCCGCCACGCCCGCCGAGGTAGATCTACTCGTTAGCCTGCACGACGAGTTTCTACGCTCCGACGTCTGCAACGACCTTGCGCCCCCCTCGACGCCACGGATCTATGCACCTTGGACCTTCAAGCCCTCCGACGCCTGGGCCGGCCTCTTGCGTGTGCTGGCTCCCGACCGCGCGCTTGAGATCGCTAAGTCCACGCCGGACGGCCCATTGTGCTGCGCCCTTACCACCGATCTGCCCGGCGGCTACGAGCTGTTTAAGGCCCGCTTCCCCAACTGGTCCGAAGATGAGAAGCGCCGCGAGCGCGAGTTCCTCGACACCCTCCACGACGACGACTTCCCATGAGACACTACGAGCTCCTCGAAGAGCTCGGCCGCGGGGCCTTCGGCGCCGTGTGGCGGGCGCGTCTCACTGGGCGCGGCGGCTTCACCCGGGAGGTGGCGATCAAGCTCCTGCACGCCTCGGTCACCGAGCACGAGCACGGCGCCGAGCTCCTCGCCCGCCTGCGCGACGAGGCCCGCATCTTGGGGCTCCTGCGCCACCGCGCCATCGTGCAGAGCTTCGAGCTGGTGCATTTTGAGGAGGGCTGGGCCGTCGTGCTGGAGCTGGTCGAGGGCGCAGACCTCGGCGCGTTTGTGTCTCGTGTCGCGCCGATGCCCGTCTCTGTGGTGTGGGAGATCGTCGCTGAGGTGGCCTCGGCCTTACGCTGCGCGGCGGAGACCCTCGGCCCCGACGGCGCGCCGCTCCTCGTCCAGCACCGTGACATTAAGCCCCAGAACCTCCGCGTGACCGCCGGGGGCGAGGTGAAGATCCTCGACTTGGGCATCGCCCGCGCCGAGTTCGCCGCTCGTGAGGCCGAGACCCAGGCCGTGCGCTACGGCACCCTCGGCTACATGAGCCCCGAGCGCCTCGCCGGGGTGGATCTGCCCGCAGGCGACGTCTACGCCTTGGGCGCCACGGCCGCTGAGCTGCTCCTCGGCGAGCGTCTGGGCCGCGCGCTCTTGAACCCCGACGCCCACAACGCACAGATCACCGCCCGCCTCGCCTCGTCGCCGCTCACCCTCGCCGAGCGTGGCCTCTTGTGTGTGATGTTGGCCGCCCGCCCTGAAGACCGCCCCAGCGCCCGGGAGGTCGAGCGCCACGCCCGCGCCCACCGCCTCGCCCGGGGTGCCGAGGCCCCGAGCCTCCTGGGCTGGGCTGAGCACGCCGTGCCCGAGGCCCTCGCCGCGCGGCGACCGGGCGAACGATTGACGGCCCCCCGCGTCTTGACCGAGCTCGTGAGCGCGCCACGCCCGCCCGAGCCACCCCTCACCGTCGGCCTGCCACCACCGCCGGATCGGCCCCGAGTGAGCCTCGCGCCTTGGGTGTTTGTCGGCGCCTGCGTGAGCTTATTTGTGGGCGGCGTGACGCTGTTGGTGTCCGAGCGGCCGAGCGCCGAGGCGGCGACCGCGCGCGTCGAGGTCATGGCTGAGGCACCCTCCGCTGAAGCTCCGCCCGTAGTGGCCCCGCCCGTCGAGGCCTCGACCGTCGAGGCCACGACCGCCCCGACGCCGACCCGGCGGGCCGCCAAGGTCAAGGTCACCGCCGCGCCCGGCGCGGAGGGGGTCACGCTCTCGCGCGACGGCGAACGTCTCCTGTTGCCCGCGACCTTGGCCCCCGGCACCTACTACGCCACGATGAGCGGCTGGCCCGCTGGCGCGCTGAGCCCCGTGGTCATCGACGCGCCGAGCGCTGTGCGCTGTGACCGGGCGCTGAAGCGCTGTCGGGTGGAGCCCACACCGTGATCAGGCCTCACCACCCGCTCACCACCTCCAGCACCACGCGCCCCTCACGGGCCACCAGGGCCGCGCGGTGGCCGCCCATGTGCTGCACCAAGGTCTCGGCCCGGGCTGGGGCGCCGGGCGGCGGGCGCATCAGGCAGAGGTCGCCGGGGCCGCCGACGGTGAGCCAGCCGAGCTCGGGCCGGCCAAGGGCGAGGCCCGCGTGGCGGGTGATGCCCAACAGCGCCTCCTCTACGGTGAGGCCCATGAGCAGGCAGGACAAGGTAGCGGCGGTCCACAGGTCGGGGCAAGGCGCGCTGCCGGGGTTGTAGTCGGTGGCCACGGCGAGGCGCACGCCGGCCTGGATCATCTGGCGCGCGGGCGGGGCGGTGTCCTTCATGTAGAGCATGGCGGTCGGCAACATGCCGCCGATGGTCCCGGCCTGGGCCATGGCCAGGATGCCGGCCTCGTCGATGCGCTCCAGGTGGTCCGCCGAGGCGCAGCCCAAAGACGCGGCCAAGGCGGCGGCGCCGGTGTAGTCCACCTGCTCGGCGTGAACCCGGCCCACGAGGCCCCGGGACATGCCGGCCTCTAAGACGCGGCGGGTCTCCTCCAGGGTGAAGGCGCCGCGGTCGCAGTACACATCGACGGCTTCAGCGAGCTCGGCGGCCTGGGGCAGCACACGCTGGAGCATGAGCTGGACGTAGGCCTCGCGGTCTTGGCGAAACTCGGCGGGGATGGCGTGGGCGCCCAGGGTTGTGGGCACGACACGCTGGGGCCAAGGGCCCTCTCGCAAGAGGCGCAGGCAGCGCAGCTCATGCGCCTCGTCCAAGGCGTAGCCGGTCTTGACCTCGACCGTGGTGACGCCTTGGCGCAGCATGGCGCTGAGGCGGGCGTGCAGGCGCTCGGCGAGGGTCTCGTCGCTGGCGGCGCGGGTAGCGCGCACCGTCGAGAGGATGCCGCCGCCGGACTCCAAGATCGACGTGTAGGGCTCGCCGTTGAGGCGACGGCGGAACTCGGCGGCGCGATCCCCGGCGTAGAGGCTGTGGGTGTGGCAGTCGATGAGGCCGGGCAGACCGATGAGGCCCGGGGCCTCGACGCGGCGCAGGGCCTCGGGGGCCCCGGCGCTGGGGCCGAGGTAGCTCACCCGGCCGCCGGTGAAGCCGATGGCGGCCTGGCGGAGCACGCCCGTGGGGCCCTCGCCCTGGCTGGGGTCCATCGTGTGCAGCTCTTCGACGCCCACGATGAGCAGCTCTGCCTGCGCTGAGGTCACTCCGGGCTCCTTTGACGGGGCCTCGGTTGCGGACCCGCCTTCGGTGATGGTACATGGCTGCGCTTTGCCGCAGAAGCCCCCCTTCGGCTCGCGGCGACCAGGAGCCTCATGTCACCCACCCGCCCTCTCTTCGTGCTCACCCTGATCCTCGGCGCCTGCACGGGCTCGATCAACCAAGGCAAAGATCTTTACGGCGCCGACGACGACAGCGCCTCGGACACTGGCGCCACGGGCGACTCTGGCGGCGGCGACGACGACTCCGGCGCGGACGACTCGACCACGGATGACTCCACGGTGATCGACGACAGCGGCGGGACGGATGACTCCGCCGACACTGAAGACAGCGAGGTCGAAGGCTGGCCCGGCTCTTGTGGCAACTACTGGGACCCGGTGGACATCAAGGGCTGGAGCCGCAGCTACGACATCGTCTACAACGGCCAGACCGGCACCGAGTTCCAGACCGGCGAGGGCGAGATCGCCGCCTCGGGCCTCTACCGCTTCACCACGGACATGGTGCTCGCCGACGGCTCGGGCTGGGCGGGCTACCAAGACGTCGGCTGCGACGTGGGCGGCCAAGAGGGGCTCTTCGTCGATTATTGGGAGGTGGCGTACCTGGGCGCGGGCGGCAGCGCCACGGGCACCTTCGCCGGGACCCACAGCGTGCAGCGGATGTACCTGCCGGATGAGGCCTTCATCGGCGGCGTCGGCTCCTGGTCTTACGACTACACCCTGACCATCACCATGAAGGGTGACCCGGCGAGCGGCGGCACCGACATCCCCTTCGAGATGAACAGCAAAGGCACCTACGTCGAGCTCAACGAGGTCACCGTGGATCTCGGCGGCGAGCTCGTGCCCGGCTACCGCCTCACGAACACCTACACCATCACCTACGCCGGGTTCTTGGGCACGGGCGCCTTCGTGCGGGAGGGCTACATCGATCAGGTCTACGTCGCGGGCATCGGCCTCGTCACCGAGTCGCACACCGCGACCTTTGACAACGGCAACACCTACGACCTTAGCAAAACGCTCACCAGCTACACTGGTCTCTCGCGGGTGGAGCCCTGATCGCCCCCGCTGGAGCCCAACATGACGCGCCTGGCCCTCGCCTTCGCCCTCCTCGGTCTCGTCGCCTCCGCCGCAGCCGCTGAAGAACGTGGGGGCTTTGGCCCCTACGCGCCGAGCCCGACGCTCACCCGAGGCCGCCTAGAGGGCTTTCGTGAGCTGTACGTCGCCCCCGAGGTCGCCGACAGCCTGAGCCCCGCGCGCCCCCTGCCCACGGTGGACGACGCGCCGCCGCCGGTGGGCTTGGGCGATCTGGAGCTCATCAACCGCACAAACGCCTTCACCGACGTCGAGATCGCCGGGGTGAAGCTGGGGCGCGTGGGGCCGCTCACGACGGCGCTGATCCACGATCTGCCCGCGGGGGTCTATGATGTGCGCTTCACCGCGCCGAACGGCTTGAGCGTGGTCCGCGCCGTTGAGGTGCGGCCCCTCGTGATCAAGCGACACACCGACATCCGCCCTGAGCCTTTGTTGACCGGGCCCCCGCCGCCGATCCCGGCGCCGCCGAGCCCCACGCCACCAAGCCCCACGCCGCCGCCTACACCTTAAGGAGCCCCGATGACCTTCTGGGGGGAGCCGACCGGACAGCCGGTCCTTCGTAAGACCGCCGCCTTGATCCTGCTGATGGGGATCGCCCTGGCGTGGCTCACCGGCACCTTCACCGGCTCGGGTCTCAACGACCTGCTCACGGCGAGCCCCACGGACATGAGCTGCGAGACCGCGGCGGCGACGGGCTGCTGGTGGGAGTGGTTCCGGGGCCCCGACTACGCGGGCATCGCCCGGGTGCTGCGCACGCTCGGCTATGTGGTGATCACCCTGTTCATCGGCGTGGCGGCGGTGTCCCGGCGGGATCGGGCCTTGGTGCAGCTCGCCATCGCGCTCTCTTTGGTGGGCGACGTCTTCTTGGTGCTCGTGCCGATGATCGTCGGCGTGCCCGAGGCGCCCGTGGGCGGCGTGCCCCCCGATCCCAGCTTCTTGCAGAAGAACAGCTTCTTGATCGGCCTCGCCGTGTTTTTGGTCGTGCACATCGTGCTCATCGTGCGCCACCTCAAGGGCCTCCGCGCCTCGCTTAGCGGCGACGACGCGGCGAAGGCGCGCAAGTGGACCATCGGCCTCGGCGTGTTCTGGGCCGTGGTCGCCGCCGGGGTGGTGGCGATCTGGTGGGATCTCCTCTCCCAGCAGCCCACGGCGATGCTCGCGGTGTTCTTGATCTACATGGCGGTCCTGGCCACCGGGGTGTGGGCGGGCACCACCGTGTGGTTACGCTCGCCCTTTGGAGACCCCGACGTACCGCCCTACGTGCCGCTCAACGCGGCGATGATCGGCATCGGCATGGTCTGTTACGGCGTGACCGACGTGACGCTTGGCCTGGAGCACCTCTACCGCAGCGGCGAGACCAGCGAGCGCTGCTGGCAGATCATCACCGTCATCAAAGACCTCAACTACAGCCCGGCGCTGATGTTCTTGGCGTACAGCGGCTTCGTGTGGTTCGGCAAGGGCGAGACGGTGCGGGAGTATTTGGAGCAGGAGGGGTGAGCGGGGTGTTTAAGAGGATTGGCGTCCGCCACTTTAAGTCCCTCGTCGACGTGAAGCTGCCCCTCGGGCCGTTCACGCTCATCGTCGGCGCGAACGCCACAGGCAAGAGCAACATCCGCGACGCTCTACGGGTGCTGCACGGCGTCGGCTTGGGCTACTCCTGGGCGGAGATCCTCGGCGGACGCTACGGCGCGGGCGGGGTGCTGCAGTGGCGGCCAATTCGTGGGGGCGCGGCGGAGGCGAGCACCTTTGGAAGCGACAGCTTCACGGTCGTGGTCATACACGAATCTCGTAGGGGTGTCCTCTCTTATGGCGCAAATGTCATGACTTCAGACCCGCTCATAGGTCCTCACACCTACATCGAACATGCCTACTACTCCAGAGACGTTCTGTTCTCGTCTCGCCTCGACGAACGCTCGGCTCTACCGCAGGGGCTCCCAAACGTTCGGGTGCTGGGAGTACACTCTTCTGGTAATGACCCCTCACTTGGCTCCGATACGACGACGCTCGCACAGCTCGGTGAGAAGCGCGGAATCTCGCCTTACGTTCGCCGAGGCTGCGCCGAGGTCGCCGCGATCTTCTCCTCCATCCGCTTCTTGGACCTCCACCCCGACGCCATGCGGGAGCCCTCTCCTCCTGGCGTGACAATCCTTGGCGACCGAGGCGAGAACCTCTCCTCCGTGCTCCAAGCCATCAGCCGCGACCCGGCGCGCAAAGAGGCCCTGCTCGGCTGGGTGCGTGCGCTCACGCCGATGGACGTGACGGAGCTCGTCTTTAAGCTCGACCATCGGGGCAAGGTGATGGTGTACCTAGCGGAGGCCGACGGGGTCGAGACCAGCGCCGAGAGCGCCAGCGACGGCACGCTGCGCTTCTTGGCCCTCGCGGCGGCGCTGCACAGCCCAGACACGGGTAAGCTCTTCTTCTTTGAGGAGCTCGACAACGGCATTCACCCCACGCGGATGCACCTGCTGCTGCAGCTCGTGCGCCAGGCCTGCCGAACCCAAGGCGTGCAGGTGATCGCCACGACACACAACCCGGCGCTGTTGGCCTTCTTGGACCCAGAGGACCGGGAGCACGCGGTGTTGACCTACCGCCCCGAGGGCTCCAAATACACGAAATTACGCCGCATCATGTCTCTGCCCGGCGTGGCTGAGCTGCTCCAGACCGAGGACCTCGGGCGCCTTCTCACGTCGGGATGGCTGGAGGACGCAGCGGTGTTTAGCGAACCTGACGAGGCTGATCAGCCCCCTGCCGCCCCAGACGCCGTCGTCGGCGGCGAAGGTGAGGCCCCATGAAGGCCAAAGTGCTCGTTGTCGCTGAGGACTTCCGCCAGGACCAGTATGTGCTCAAACCGCTCGTCACCGCCTTAGTAGAGGCAGCGGTGGGACCGGGCGCGGTAGTGGAGGTCTGCAAGAACCCGCTGTTGGGCGGGGTAAGCGAAGCGTTGAAGCCCGACCGTATTCGGGCAATCGTCGCCAAGTATCAGGCGATGGTGCATCTCATTCTCATTATCGTGGACCGCGACGGTGAAGAAGGCCGCCGGGCACGCCTGGACTTTGTCGAGCGTGAGGCTTCACCTACAGGAAAATGTGTTCTCATCGCCGATCTGGCGTGGCAAGAGGTCGAGGTGTGGGTGCTCGCGGGCATGACGGATCTGCCCAAGGGCTGGCGCTGGAAGGAGATTCGCGCCGAGCGTGACCCCAAGGAGCGCTTCTTTAGCCCCTACGCCGCGCAGCGTGGCCTGTCCCAGAGCCCCTATGAGGGCCGCGACACCCTCGCCCGCGAGGCCGCCCGCAGCTACAAGCGGGTGCGAGATCTCTGCGAAGAGGTCGCCGCTTTGGAGGCCCGCGTGCGGGATCGCCTCCTCAGTCCGCCCGCCGCTCGATGACAAACTCGACGCGGCGGTTCTGCTCCCAGGCCGCCTCGTTCTCTTCAGCGACGATGGGGCGGTCTTCGCCGTAGCCTGCGGACTTGAGGCGCAGGGGGCTGATGCCTTGCTGGACGAGGAAGTCCTTCACGGCGGCGGCGCGGCGGGTGGAGAGCTCGAGGTTGTAGAACTCCGAGCCGCGGCTATCCGCGTGGCCCTCGACGCTGACCATGAGCAGCTCGGGGTGCTCAAACATCACCCGGGCGACCTGGCGCAGCAGGTCGTGGCTCTCGGGGCGAATGACCGCCTGGTCGGTCTCGAACTGCACCTTGTCGTGGATGACGATGCGGCGGTCGGTGAGGGTGACCAAAGAGGCGTCGAGCATGGCCTGGGCCTCGGCGCGGCGGCCGGGCAGCACCTCCACGCCCACCGTCGCCGAGAAGAAGCCCGTGGCGGTGACGGCGATGTTGTACCGACCGGCGGGCACAAACACCTCGGCCTGGGACGCCTCTTGAACGATGACCTGGCCGTCGTCGAGGGTCCAGGTGGCCGTCACGGGGCGGCCGTACGGGTCTGTCGCCACGAGCACCAAGGTGCCGCTGTCTTGGGCGACGGCGACCGACGCCGGGGCGAGGAGCAGGAGGAGGGCGGTGAGGACGGGGCGCATGAGGGGGAGTGTACCTCTGCGGGGGCGCCTGGGCGGAGAGGGGCGACACAAACGGCGCGAGGACCGCCGCGCCGGTCACCGGTGAGGCACCCTGCTCCGCCGTCTTCTTCGCCCGAGGCCTCCGCTCAAACGTCGGGAGCCACGGCTTGGCGGCGGCCTCGCCGTGGGGGACCACGATGATCTTCACCGGGGCGCGGTACGCCGCGCGGACGGCCTCTTCAGGCGCGGCCCGATGCCTCCGCGCTAGCAGGGAAGACCTCCGGCGACGCAGCCTAGGCCTCCGCGCTCGCAGGGAAGACCTCCGGCGACGCGGGCTAGGTCTCCGCGCTAGCAGGGAAGACCTCCGGCGACGTTGGCTAGGCCTCCGCGCTAGCAGGGGAGACCTCCGGCGACCCCCGCTAGGCCTCCGCGCTAGCAGGGGAACCTACCGGCGACGCTGGCTAGGCCTCCGCGCTAGCAGGGAAGACGTCCGGCGACCCCCGCTAGGCCTCCTCGCTAGCAGGGAAGACGTCCGGCGACCCAGGCTATGGCTCCTCCCCATAGTCCAGCGGCCCGTTGAGCCCGTCCTCCAGCTCAAACAGCGCCGCGCGGACGAGGTCGTCAGGCTCGTTGCGCTCTCGTGCGGCGTACAGCTTGGCGCACAGCCGGATGAGCTGGTCGCGGCGGTCCAGGGCCTCCAGGCCGCTGAGCACGGCGGCCACGTCGGGATCCAGGGTGGGCGCGGCGATCCGGGCGGCGCGGGCGCGCTCGGCGGGGGCCTCGGCGTCGGGGCGGCGGCGGTGGCCCAGGTCCGCCACCTCGACGATGAACGGCCGCTCACCGTCTCGAAGCCAGCCGGGACGGGCGCGGGTGAGGCGGAGCGCCGTCGTCCACTCGGCGGGATCGTCGCTGACGAAGGCCCCAAAGGCCCGGGCGGCGCCCTCGTCGGCGTCGAGGCTGTCCATCGGCGCGCAGAAAAGGCGCTGGTGGGTGGCCTCGACACGTTTGGCCCACGACGGGTCGAGCTCGTGAATGACGTCGCCGGGGATCAGCCGCAGGGCCACGCGGTCGCCGGGCAACACACGAACGGCGAGGCTCAGGTGACGGACGTGGGGCGCGGCCTCCAAGAGCGCCCCGGCGAGGGGCTTGAGCCACCAGTCGGTCAACATCTCGCGGAGGTCTTCAGGGGACCGGCCAACCGCACGGAGGGGGATCATGCGGCACCCCCGTAGGCCCGGAGCCACTCACGGACGCGCGCATCCGCCTTGGCGTCGCCGCGCTCGCCGTTGAGGCGGGCGTGGGTGGTGCGGATGAGGATCGACGCCATCTCGATGGCCTCGCTGAGGTGCTCATCCGCCTCAGTCGCCACCAGCAGCTCCCCCACCGTGAGCGGGGCGCCGCCTCGAACCCGCTCGGCGCGGCCGACGGGCGGCGGGCCGTGGGTCAGAAGCGGCCAGTCCTCGCGGCCATAGTGCTGAAACTCCCCGACGATCTCGCTTGCAGTAGGCGGCGAAGGCGTGGATGAGGTCGTAGTTGTCGCCATAATACTCGTCGTGGTCCCGGCCGCAGAGCGCGCGGTGGGCCTGGCTGAGCGTGTCCCAGTCCACCTCCTCCAAGGGCCAGCCCGGCGTTTGGCTTGGGGAGACGAAGAGGCCGTCATGCACCGCGTCGTGGGCCTCGTCGTTCCAGAACTGGGCGAACGCCAGAGTGACGCTGCCGACGCCGTCTCGGCGCAGGAGCTCGGCGGCGAGGGGGACAAAACGCCAGCGGAGGTAGTGGTCGCGAAGCTCGGCGGCGGTGGATCCGTGGAGGTTCATGGGGTCTGCAGGCGCTCCACCAAGGTTTTTCGGGCGCTCTGATCGAGCATATGCAGATAACTCTCCAAAATCATCGGCGTCTCCGCGTCGGCTCGCTCCCGCGCCCAGCCCACACCATAGCTCTCCCGGCTCGTCGGCCGGTGCAGGTCCAGGCGGCCGTCGTTGTCCGAGACGTGCAGCTCCGCGATGTGCGCGTAGTCCATCACCCGCCGCTCCCCGGCCTCGCTGAGCCGCCCTGAGCACCGGAGGATGTGCAGGTGGCCCACGTCTACGGCGAGGCGCAGCCCGGCGGCCATGGCCGCGTCGATCGAGCCCTCGTCGCTCAGGATCCAGCCCGGCGGCATCAGCTCCACCACCCAGCCCGACGAGGCGGCGCGCGCTAACCAGGCCTCCAGGCCCCCGGTGGGCGTCGTCTGCGGCGGATGCACCGAGCGCCCGGCCATAGGCAAGAGCGGCGCCCCGTCCGCATCCCAGACCGGGGCCACCCGCGCGTCCCAGGTAAACCCGTGATGAAGGCGTAAGGTCGTCTGCACCCGGCTCAAGAGCGCCTCAAGGCCACGAGACGGCAGGTTCCCCGGACAAAGCTGCAGGCCGTCACCGCCCAGGGCCAAGAGCGTCAGGCAGGCCCGCGCCAGGGGCTCTCCTTGAAGGCAAGACGTGGCGAGCAGGAGCATGGCGCCTAGTCTATCCCCGCAGAGGTACACTCCGGGCTCTCCCAAGAAGGAGCCCCCGTGGATGAGCCCAAGCCCGGCCTGATCGAGCGCCTGTTGTCGAACGCCGAGCGCCTGGGCGCCTCGGACGTCTTCGTCGCCGAGGGCAAGAAGCCCGCGTTCCGCATCCACGGCCGGGTGAAGCCCGCCGAGCTGGCCCCCACGACGGCGGCGGACTTCGCGCCGCTCTTGGAGAAGACCCTCACCACGGGCCAGCGGCGGCGTTTTGAGGAGACCGGGGATCTCGACTTCGGCATGAGCCTCGCCGCCGCCAACGGCGAGGACCGCCGCTACCGCATCAACCTGCACCGTCTGCAAGGGCGCTTGGGCCTCGTCGCCCGCGCCTTGCCTTCAGGAGAGCTAGAGCTCGGCGAGCTCGGCCTACACGAAGGTCTGGGGCGGTTGGCGGAGCTAGAGCGCGGCATGGTGCTCGTGGTGGGTGCGACGGGCAGCGGCAAGAGCACCACCTTGGCGGCCATGGTGCACCGCATCAACAAGACCCGGGCCGCGCACATCGTCACGATTGAGGACCCCATCGAGTTTGTGCACCGCGACCGCAAGAGCCGCCTCACCCAGCGGGAGGTGGGCGGCGACACGCCGTCGTTCTTCACCGCGCTCAAGGAGGTGCTGCGCCAGAGCCCCGACGTGATCGTGCTCGGCGAGCTGCGAGACGCCGAGAGCGTCGCCGTGGCCATGCAGGCCGCGCTCACCGGGCACCTGATCTTGGCGTCGTTACACACCATGGACGCCTCGCAGACCCTCCAGCGTGTGCTCTCGTTCTTCCCCGAGCACCAGCGCGCCCAGGTGGCCATGGACCTCTCCATGAGCCTCAAAGGTGTCGTCGCCCAGCGCCTTCTGCCCACCCCCGACGGCAAAGGCCGCGTCGTCGCCGTGGAGCTGCTCACGGTGACGCCCCCCGCCGCCCGGCTCATCCGGGAGCAGCGCGTGGAGGAGCTCCTCGACCTGATGCGCGGCTCCACCGACCCCGACATCACCACCTTCACCCGCACGCTCCTCGACCTCTACCGCCGTGGCCTGGTGAGCTACGACATCGCGCTCGCCTACGCCACGAACCCTGAAGAGTTCGCGCTCGCCGCCAAAGGCATGAGGACCGGCGTGGAGGGCCTCGTGAGCCGCGACCTCGGCGCCGCCCAGAAGGGCCTCGACATGAAGGTGCTGCTCAACACGGCGATTGAGCGTGGCGCGAGCGACCTGCACCTCGCCGTAGGCCGCCCGCCGATCTTGCGCCTCACGGGCTCGCTCAAGCCCCTGGACCTGCCGCCGCTCACCGCCGCCGACATGCGCACCCTCCTCTACTCGATCCTCAGCGTGCGCCAGCGCTCGGCCTACGAGCTGGAGCGTGAGCTCGACTTCGGCCTACAGATCGAGGACGGGCGGCGCTTCCGGGTGAACGCCTACTTCCAGAAAGGCGAGATGACCGCGGCCTTGCGCGCCATCCCCTCCAAGCCCCCCGACGCCAGCCAGCTCGCCCTGCCCGACGCCATCCTGCGCCTCTCCGAGCGGCCCCATGGCCTCCTGCTCGTCGTCGGCCCCACGGGCAGCGGCAAGACGACCACCCTGGCCTGCCTCGTGGACCGCATCAACCGCTCTCGCGCCTGCCGCATCATCACGATTGAGGACCCCATCGAGTACGTGCACACCGGGGTTGTGGCCACGGTGGATCAGCGTGAGGTGGGCGCGGACACGATGTCGTTCGCCGGGGCGCTCAAGTACATCCTGCGCCAAGACCCGGACGTGATCCTCGTCGGTGAGATGCGCGACTTAGAGACGGTGAGCGCCGCCTTGACCGCCGCCGAGACGGGGCACCTCGTCTTGGCGACTCTGCACTCAAACGACGCCATCCAGACGATTGACCGCATCATCGACGTGTTTCCCGCGCATCAGCAGGCCCAGGCGCGCTCGATGCTCTCAAGCGCCTTGTTGGCGGTCATCTCGCAGCGCTTGTTGCCCCGGCGGGACGGCGTGGGGCGTGTGCCGGCGTTTGAGCTGATGGTGGCGACGACGGCGCTGAGAAACCTCATCCGCGACAACAAGATGCACCAGGCCGTCTCGGTGATGCAGGGCGGCAAAGGCGACGGGATGCAGACCATGGACGCCTGCCTCGTGAAGCTCTTGCAGGACGGGCTCATTCATTATGAGGACGCCTTGCGGTACATCTCCAGCCCG
>JAKLKE010000116.1 GCA_023150775.1 Myxococcota bacterium | reverse complement strand
GGGGCCCACGGGCTCGGCGTCTAAGAAGGCCTGGCCGGACTGCCAATCGACGAGGTGAATCGCCGGGGTGACGTAGAAGCCCCGGCGCTCGGTGCGGTTGTTGAAGCTGCCCTCCAAGAGCGGCCCGGCCCCGCCTTGGGTGAGCGCGCGGCCGTACTTGCGGAAGCGGCTGCGCAGATTCTCCGAGATGAGCGGGCCCATAAACACGCTCTTGTCGAAGCCGTAGCCTACGGTGAGGTTCGCCGTGCGGCGCAGCAAGGAGTCGATGAACTCGTCGTACACCCCGGCCTGCACGATCACCCGGCCGGTGTTGAACGGGCGCTGGCCCGAGCCCAGAAACGCCCCGACCATGGTGTCGTAGACCGCCCGGTCTAACTCGCAGCCGTCGAGCACCACCGCCGCGCCTTTGCCCGCGGACTGGGTGATCAGGGGCAGCTCCGAGCGGTCGAGGAGCAGGCGGCGCACCTCACTCACGGTCTCGTGGCTGCCCGCGACCATGAGCGCGCCGAGGCGCGGGTGGCCGAGCAGGCGGCGGCCGACGCCGGAGCCCGAGCCCTGGACCATGTTGATCACGCCCCGGGGCAGCTTGCACTGGTCCCACATCTCGGCGAGGTGCTGGCCCAGGCCCGGCGTGAACTTCGAGGGCTTAAACACGACGGTGTTGCCGCCCAACATCGCCGCCGCCGTCCACACGCAGATGTAGTAGAGCGGCTGGGCGAAGGGCAACAACATGCCCACCACGCCCCGGGGGAAGCGGTCGGCGCGGCCCAAGGTCTGCTCCAGCACCTTGGGCGCGAGGCGATGGGGGCCCTCCTCGATGAGCTGCTCCAAGGCCAGGAGCGTCTGCCCGAGCTCTTGCCGGGTCTCCCAGGAGGGCCGCCCGGTCTCCCGGGTGCTGAGCACGATCAGCTTCTCACCGGCCTTGGCGATGGTCTGCCGGAAGCGCCGCACCGCCGCCACGCGCTCGGCGAGGGGGACGTGGCGCCAGATTCGTGACGCGATGGTGGCGTGCTCGACGGCGTCATCCACGGCGTCTTCAGAGAACGCGAAGCGCCCTAAGATGTCCGCGCGGTCGCCGGGGTTGACGCCGTTGATGTAGCCATCCACCCGCTCAGGGCGGACAAACGAGCCGTCGATGTAGCTGCCTTTGCGTACCAGGCGATCCCTGGAATCGTCCACGCTGACTCCCGTAGAGGCGAGGGTCGGATTATAGCCATGCCGAAGCCCGGGAGAGAGCCGCCGTGCGTAACGTTCATGACAACGTCCTATCCTGCGTGGGCAACACGCCCATCGTCCGCCTCAACAGCGTCACCGAGGGCCTACAGGCCACGGTCTACGCCAAGCTGGAGATGCTGAACCCCGGCGGCTCCATCAAGGATCGTATCGCCCTGCAGATCGTCGCCGACGCCGAGGCCAGCGGGGCGATCACCCCCGGCAGCACCATCGTCGAGGGCACCTCGGGCAACACCGGGGCCGGTCTGGCGATGGTCGGCGCGGTGAAGGGCTACAAGTGCACCTTCGTGATGCCCGACAAGCAGTCCGAAGAGAAGCGCGCGGCGCTTCGGGCGTATGGCGCCCGGGTGGTGATCACCCCCACGGCTGTGGAGGCCGACGACCCGCGCAGCTACTACAGCGTGAGCCGCCGCCTGGGCCACGAGCCCGGCGCGTACTTCGCCAACCAGTACCACAACCCGTCGAACCCGGCGGCGCACTACAACATGACCGGCCCCGAGATCTGGGAGCAGCTCGACGGCCAGCTCGACGTGCTGATCTGCGGCCTGGGCACCGGCGGCACGGTCTCGGGCATCGCGAAGTACCTCAAAGAGAAGAACCCCAACATCAAGGTGGTCGGCGTCGATCCCGTGGGGTCGTTGTACTACGACTACTTCCACACCGGGCAGCTCACCCCGGCCTTCCCTTACGTCGTGGAGGGCATCGGCGAGGACTTCATGCCCTCGACGATCGACTGGCAGTACATCGACGACGTCGTCCGCGTGAACGACCGCGAGTGTATGCACATGACCCGCCGGGTGGTACGCGAGGAGGGCATCCTGTGCGGCGGCTCCTGCGGCGCGGCTGTGGCGGGCGCGGTGAAGTGGGTGCGCCAGCACGACGCGGCGAACCTCAAGGTGCTCGTCATCTTGCCGGACTCGGGCAGCCGCTACCTCTCCAAGATCTTCAACGACAACTGGATGAAAGAGATGGGCTTCACCGAGGCCGAGAGCGGCTTCGGCACCGTCTCCGACCTGCTCCATCACCGCGGCGAGCGTGAGCTGATCAGCGTGTCCCCCGACGCCACGGTCAGCGAGGTGATCGGCACGATGAAGATGCACGGCATCTCCCAGGTGCCGGTGCTGGAGGACGGCAAGCTCATCGGCATCCTGTCTGAGAACCGGCTCCTGGAGCAGGCGCTTCAGGGCACGCCGGGCAAGACGCGGGTGCGGGAGCTGGTGCAGGCCAACTACACGACCGTAGACGACACGACGGAGATCACCGTGCTCTCCGAGCTGTTCAAGCGGTTTAAGGTGATCTTTGTCGTGGGCGGCCCGGCGATTCGGGGCGCCATCACCAAGATCGACCTCATCGACTACATCGCCTCCATGGCGACCGGGGAGCCCAAGTGAAACACCCCACCCAGCACCCCGAGACCTTGGCGATTCACGGCGGGCAGTCGCCGGAGCCCACCACCGGCGCGGTGATGCCCCCGGTGTTCCAGACGAGCACCTACGCCCAAGAGGCCGTGGGCCAGCACAAGGGCTACGAGTACTCCCGCACCCAGAACCCCACCCGCGAGAAGTTAGAGGCCGCCGTCGCCTCGTTAGAGGGCGCGGGCTTAGGCGTGCCCACCTTCTGCTGCGCCTTCGGCTCGGGCAGCGCGGCGACCGCTGCGGTGCAACATCTCCTCCAGGCCGGGGACTTGGTCGTCTCCGGGGATGACATCTACGGTGGCAGTTACCGCCAGTTCACCAAGGTGTTCACGCCGCTGGGCCTCAAGTACCGCTTCGTCGACTTCTCGCGCATCTCCGCTGAAGAGGCCATCCCTGAAGGCACGAAGCTCGTGTGGCTGGAGTCGCCCACGAACCCCCTGCTCAAGGTGAGCGACATCGCCGCCTTGGCCGCCCGGGCCCACGCCGTCGGCGCCATCGTCGCCGTAGACAACACCTTCGCCACGCCGATCTACCAGCGGCCCCTGGCCTTGGGCGCTGACCTCGTGGTGCACTCCACGACGAAGTACCTCAACGGCCACAGCGACGTCGTCGGCGGCGTCGTGGTCACGGCGAACCCCGCCCTGTACGAGCGCATCAAGTTCCTGCAGAACGCCATCGGTGCGGTGCCCGGCATCTGGGACTGCTGGCTCACCCTGCGCGGCATCAAGACCTTGGCCGTGCGTATGGCCCGGCACCAAGAGAACGCCTTGGCCGTCGTCACTTGGCTCAAGTCCCGGCCCGAGGTGGCGCGGGTGTGGTACCCGATGGATGAGACCCACCCCCAGCACGAGCTCGCCCGGCGTCAGATGAGCGGCTTCGGCGGCATGATCAGCTTTGAGCTCAAGGGCGATCTCGCGGCGGCGGAGCGGTTCTGCGCGGCCTGTGAGGTGTTCACCCTCGCCGAGAGCCTGGGCGGCGTCGAGAGCCTCATCGAGCTGCCCGCCGCCATGACCCACGCCTCGATCCCGCCGCACGTTCGCCAAGAGATCGGCATCGCCGATGGCCTGGTGCGGGCGTCCGTCGGCATCGAGCACGTCGACGACCTCATCGCCGATCTGGAGCGGGCGCTTCGCGCGGCCTTTCCGGGCTGATCGGCGCCTGTGAGCCCCTCAGCGCTGTTGGTGTGCGCGGCGCTGGGGGTGCCCGCGTTGGGGCCTTCTGGGGCTTCAGCGCATCTTCGTGGGGTGGCCTGGGCCCTGCATCGTCGGGGACACCCGCTGCGTGTCGTCGCCGCCAAAGAATCCGACCCACGCGGCGTCTGGGGGGCCTTGCCCGTGGCCGTCGAGAGCGCGCCGATCCCCGGCTGGCCCTCGTGGTTGAGCCGATACCGGGAGCGCCGCGAGGTCTGGCTCACCGCGCGCCTCGCCGACGTGGCCAACCGTGGCGCCGCGCCGAGCTTC
Source organism: Myxococcota bacterium (assembly GCA_023150775.1). Lineage (GTDB taxonomy): Bacteria > Myxococcota_A > UBA796 > UBA796 > CAJQPC01 > JADKFE01. The sequence continues at coordinate 10,864 of JAKLKE010000116.1, read as the reverse complement.
ACCTGGGAGCGCTGGAGCCTGTTCTCCGACGTCGGCGCCCGGGTGCGGGCGAAGACCGGCGCTCCGTGGGTGCTGGAGGTCAACGCGCCTCTGGCCATGGAGCGCGCCCGCTTTGAGACCGTCCACGATCCCGCCTACGCCGAGGCTTGGGAGCGCCGGGCGCTGCCCCAGGCCGACCGGGTGCTCGTGGTGTCGTCTTGGCTCGCCCGCTGGGTGATCGAGGCGCGGGGCGTGGCCCCGGAGCGGGTGCGCATCGTGCCCAACGGTGTGGAGGCCCACGTCGGGGATCGTGCGGCCACCCGGGCGGCGCTGGGCCTCGGGGACGAGCCCGTGATCGGCTTCTTGGGCAGCATGAAGCCTTGGCACGGCGCCGAGCGGGCCTACGCCCTCGCCAAGTCGTTGGGCGCCGTGGCCTTGATGGTCGGGGCGAACCCCCCGCCGCCGCCGACCGGGGTAAAGGCGATCCTCACCGGGCAGGTGGACGAGGCCCGATCCGCCGACCTCGTCGCGGCGATGGACCTCGGCCTCGCGCCTTACGGCCCCGACGCACCGCCCTGGTTCTGCCCGCTCAAGCTCTTGGCGTACCGCGCCCAGGGCACCCCGGCCTTGGCCTCGGACATCGGCGACGCGCGCGCCCTCGTCGGTGAGGGCGGCGAGGTGCTGCCGCCGGGGGACGAGGCCGCCTGGGTTCACGCCGCCCAGCGCTGGTTGGGCCGCCGGGTGAGCCCAACCCTGCGCACCTGGGACGACGTGGTCAGCGAGGGCCTCGACGGGCTCGTGGGCTAGGGCTGAGTGAGGGCCGCGGCGAGCCAGCTCGGGTCGAGGGTGATCTCAGCGATGGGGCTGACCGGCCCCTCCAAGGTGAGGTCCAAGGCCTCGGAGACGGTGACAAACAGGGTGCCGCCGGGCATGTCCAGGCGGATCCGGCCAGGGCGCAGGCGGCCCGCGCGCACGGCGGCGGCGGCCACGGCGCAAGACGACGAGCCCGAGGCTGAAGTCTCCCCGGCGCCGCGCTCCCAGATGCGGATGTTGAGGTGATCCGGGCCGAGCACCTGGGCGACCTGCACGTTCACGCGGTTGGGGAAGCGCGGGTGGCGCTCGATGGCCTCACCCCAGCGGCGCCAGGGGGCCAGCTCCGGGTCATGCTCGACGAAGATCACGCAGTGCGGGTTGCCCACGGAGAGCGCCGTCGCGATGAGCGCCTCTTCCCCCACAAGCAGCGGGCCGTCGATCAAGGGCCCGGCGAAGGTGGAGGGCAGGGCCTCGGGCACAAACCGGGCGCGGCCCATCTCTACCCGCACGCCGTCGTCGAGCACCGTGCAGCGAACAACGCCGCCCAAGGTCTCCACGGTGAAGTCTCGGGGCGTGAAGAGGCGGTCCACCCGCCAGCGGGCGAAGATGCGCAGGCCGTTGCCCGACTTCTCCGCCTCCGATCCGTCGGGATTGTAGATACGAACGCCACAATCGGCGCGCTGAGAGGGCTGTGGGCACAAGAGGCCGTCGCTGCCGACGCCGTTCGTGCGGTGGCAGAGGGCGCGGATCAGCGCCGGGGTGGGCGGCGGGCCGGACTCTTGGATGAGGTAGTCGTTGCCGAGAGCGTGGGACTTGAAGAGGCGCATGACCTCGACCTAACCCCTTCGTGAGCCCCAGGCCCCGGGCGTGATAAGCTCCGGCTGTGCTCATCCGCCACGACCCGCACAACGAGCTCGCCTGCCAAAAACGCGACGAGCTCACGCCGCTCCTCGGCGACGACCTGCCCGCCGACCTCTGCCTCGTGCTCGGCGGCGACGGCTTCATGCTGCGCACGATCCACGAGCTCGGTGAGCACCACACCTACCTCGGCGTAAACTGCGGTCGATTGGGCTTTCTGCTCAACGCCATGGACGAGACCGACTCGTTGTTGTTGCGGCTGCGAGATCAAGGCCAGTGGCATGTGCTGCAGGCGCACCGCCTCGCCGCTGAGGTCACCGACCCGGACGGGAAGGTGATCTCGGATCTCGCCCTGAACGATCTCTACGTCGAGCGCGCCTCGGGGCAGACGGCGCACCTGCGGGTGAGCCTCAACGGCCAGGTCGTCGTCAAGCGCCTCGTCTGCGACGGCCTCATCGCCGCGACGGCGCTGGGGTCTACGGCCTACGCCACCGCCGCCGGGGGCGTGGCCTGTCACCCGAGCTTGCCGCTCTTGCAGCTCGTGGCGATCAACCCCCACATCCCGCGCCTGCGGCCCATCGCTTTGCCCTTGGGCGCACGGGTGGACGTTGAGGTGCTCGACGCCCACCGCCGCCCGGCGCGGGTGGTCTGCGACGGGCGCGACTTAGGCGCCGCGGCGCGGATCACGGTGTTGGGGGGCCAGCGCCCGGTGCGCCTCGCGTGGCTCGCCGGGCACGACCCTACCTCCACCCTCATCAAGAAGCTGCTGCACGCCTGAGCGGCGGCTCAGCCGACGGAGAGCAGCTCGACCTCAAACACCAGGGTCGAGTTGGCGGGGATGACCGGGGGGTAACCGCGCACGCCGTAGCCGAGGTGCGGCGGGATCGTGAGCTTACGCAGGCCGCCGACCTTCATCCCGGCCACGCCTTGGTCCCAGCCCTTGATGACCATGCCCGCGCCGAGGCGGAAGGTGAAGCCTTCGCCACGATCCCGGGAGGAGTCGAACTTTGAGCCGTTGGTGAGGGTGCCGACGTAGTGCACCGTCACGTTTTTGCCAGCGACGGCCTCGGCGCCAGCGCCAACCTTGATGTCGTCGATCTTGAGGGGGTCGTTCATCTTCGCTCCACATGCGCGGCAGCGCGCGGCGCAACTCTATCCTCTCAGCGGCCTCATCGGCGTGCCCCGGAGTGCGCAACTTTTCGCGGCCGTCGCTTGTCAGCGAGGCGCCGCTGGGTATAATGACCGGCGTTCAGTTACGGAGACCCCAGATGAACATCCCCTCTCGACGTGGCTTTCTTGGCGGCGTCATCGCGCTCGGCGGCGCCGCGTCTTTGCCTCTGCGGGCTGAGGCGGAGTCCGTCGCCCAGGCCGGCACGCCCGCCCCCGTCGACCTCACCGCGACCGACACGCTGCAGGTGAACACCAAGGTCAACGGCGTGGCCTGCGCCGAGACCGTCGGCGCCGACGAGTCTACGCTGAGCTTGGTGCGAGAGCGTCTGGGGCTCACCGGGGCCAAGCTGGGCTGCGGTCAAGGCGCCTGCGGGGCCTGCACGGTGCTCGTTGACAAGGCCCCGGCCTGCGCCTGCCTGCTCCCGGCGGTGGCCTTGGAGGGCCGCGAGGTCACGACGGTTGAGGGTCTCCCGGCGGAGCTGCACCCCGTCCAGCGCGCGTTTCTGGCCCACGACGCCATGCAGTGCGGCTTCTGTACGCCCGGCTTCGTCATGGAGGGCGCGGCGTTTATGGACCGCTGGCGGGCGACCCACGGCGCCACCGAGCCCAGCGACGCCGAGCTCGCCGAGGCCCTCGCCGGTCACGTCTGCCGCTGCGGCGCCCAGGTCGGCATCCGCGCGGCGATCCGCGACGCCTGCGCCGGTCGGTTTGACGGCCCAGAGAAAGAGGCCCCACGCTACGACGCCCGGGCCAAGGTCACCGGGGCCGCAAAATACACCGTAGACGTGATGCTCCCGGGGATGTTGGTCGGCAAGTTCCTGCGGGCGTCGGTGCCCCACGCCGAGGTCGTCTCGATTGACGTGAGCGCCGCCGAGGCTCTGCCCGGCGTGAAGGCCGTGAAGACCTTCGTGATGGCCGGGGCGCCGATTCGTTACGAAGGCCAGGCCCTCGCCGCCGTCGCCGCCCAAGACGAGGCCACCGCCCGGGCCGCCTTGGCCGCCATCAAGCTAGAGCTTCACCAGCGCGCGCCGGTGATGAGCGCCGAGACCGCCCTGGCCGCCGACGCCATGATCATCTTCCCCGGCGGCGAGGGCGCGGCGAGCGCGTCCGAGGGCCCGGTGCTGAAGGCGCCCTGGGCCGGAAACCTGCGCGGCCCCACGGAGACGAACCTCCTCGCCAAGCCCAAACGCGCCGCCAAGGGCCTGGCCGCCGCCCGCGCCGGGGAGGGCCAGCTCATTGAGGCCCGCTACACCGCGCACAATCAGGCGCACTCCTGCATGGAGCCCCACGCCGCCGTCGCCCGCTGGGACGGCGACAGCAAGCTGGAGGTCTGGCTCTCCACACAGTCCGTCGATGACATGGCTGAGGCCTTGTGTGAGCGCTACGGCCTGGAGCGGGCGAACGTCCGGGTGCGCGCCGATCATGTCGGCGGCGGCTTCGGCAGCAAGGCCGGGGTGGATCAAGAGATGACCACCGCCGTAGACCTCGCCAAGCTCGCCGGGGCCCCGGTGCGCATCGCCTTTGAGCGCTGGGAGGAGCTGATCGTCGGCGGCAACCGCCCCGAGGCCAGCGTGAACATCGCCTTGGCCGCAGACACCGACGGCAACCTCGGCGGCTTAGACGCCGAGGCCTACAACCTCAACGGCGCCGCCGTGGGCGGGTCTACGGGCCTCGTGCTGCGCCTGCTCTACCGGTCCAAGAACAAAGACGTCCGCGACTACGACGTCATCACCACCACGGCGCCGGGCAAACCGTTCCGTGGCCCCGGTGGCCCGGCGGGGCTCTTCGCCCTGGAGCAGGCCGTCGATGAGCTCGCGCTCAAACGTGCTGAAGATCCCATCACCCTTCGTAAACGTTGGGACCCAAACCCTGGCCGCCAACGACTGTACGAGCTGGCCCTGGCCTCACCTCTGTGGCGTGAGCGGGACGCCCAGCGCGGCGAGGGCCGCCTGCGCCGTGGGGTCGGCGTCGCCGCCGCCGCCTGGCCCTACTTCTTGTCCAAAGGCACCCGGGTGGAGCTGATCGGGCGCGCTGACGGGGTGTTCGTCGCCCGCTGCGCCTGCCAAGACATGGGCCAAGGCAGCCGCTCGGCCTTGGCCTGGACGCTCAGCGAGGCCCTGGGGGTGCCCCGCGCGCAGATTGAGGTGCAGCTCGGCGACTCCGACGCGCCTCGGGGCCCGGCCTCGGCGGGGAGCCGCACCACGCCGTCCATCGTGCCCGCCGCTGAAGACGCCGCCAAGCAGCTCACTGAAGAGCTCGTGGAGCTGGCGGAGGATCTGTTCGGCGTCAAAGGCGCGGTCATGGGCCACGGCGGCGTCGATCACGACGGCGGTCGCCTCACCTGGGCGGAGATCCTCGCCCGGGCCGGAGAGCGCCGGGCCTTGGGCCGCCGCCGCCGAGACGACGACGGCTATTATTTCGCCGTGGACGAGTTCGGCTGGGGCAAAGCCTGGCCAGGCGCCGTGGTGGTCGTGGCCCTGGAGGTCGACACCGCCACGGGCCGGGTACGCGCCACAGACGGCTGGATGGGCCTCGCCGCCGGGCGCATCATGGCGCCGCCTGTCGCGCGCAGCCAAGGCCTCGGCGGCTTCGTGCAAGGTCTCAGCTACGCGCTCTACGAGGAGCGGCGCCTCGACCCCAAGACCGGCCTGCAGCTCACGACCAACCTAGAGGACTACCGCATCATCGGCGTCGGCGACACCCCGAGCCTAGAGGTCGTCTTTGATGAGACGCCCCTAGACGGGGTGCGCGGCGGCGGCGCGGGCCTCGCGGAGCTGGCCACCATCGGCGTGGCCGGCGCCGTCGGCAACGCCTTCGCCCACGCCACCGGGACGCGCCTCCGGTCCATCCCCCTTCGCCCTGATCGTGTGCTGGAGGCGCTTCGCCAATGATCACTCTCCCCAAAGACGCCCTCTCCGCCGCCTCCCTCACCGGCAGCTTCCGCGCCGGGGGCACCGACCTTCAGGCCCGCCGCGCCCGTGGTCTCCACCACGGCGACGTGATCGAGCTGCGGGACGTGCCCGGACTCAACACGATCTCCCCGGGCCCCACCGGCGGCCTCAAGGTGGGCGCGCTCACCCGCGTCGCCGCCTTCGCCCAGCACGCGGACGTGCGGAAGGGTTACCCCGGCCTCGCCGCCGCCGCCGCGGGCCTCGCCACCCCGGCGATCCGTGAGGTGGCCACCGTGGGCGGCAACCTCACCCAAGAGGTGCGCTGCGCGTATTACCGAAACCCGCAGCTCGTCTGCCTCAAAAAAGGCGGCGACGCCTGCCTGGCCCGGGGCGGTGACCACTTCTTGCACTCCTGCTACGACCAAGGCGCCTGCGCCGCGCCCCACCCCTCCACCCTCGCCCTGGGCCTCTTGGCCTGGGACGCCCAGGTGGAGCTGGCCGACGGCGTGTTTCTCGACGCCGCCGGGCTCTACGGCGACGGCACGAACCCCCGCACCACACACAGACTCACCGAGGGGCAGCTCATCGTCGGCTTGAACCTGCCCGCGCCCGCGCCCAACGAGCGCTCGGCCTGGCGCCGGGTGGCCCACCGCAACAACGCCGAGTGGCCCATCGTCGAGGCCATCGTGCGCCTGGTGTTTGACGCCGCCGGGCAGGTGACCCTCGCCCGCGTGGCCTTGGGCGGCGTCGCCAACACCCCCCTGCGCGCCGTCGCCGCTGAAGAGGCCCTCGTGGGCGGCCCGCTCACCGAGGCCCGGCTCATGGCCGCCGGAGAGGCCAGCGTCAAGACGGCGAGCCCCCTGCCGATGACCCGCTGGAAGCTGCCCGTCGTGGTCACCTGCGTACAAGACACCCTCCGCGACCTGCTCACCCTGGAGACCCCATGAAGCTCTGCACCCACCTGCGCTGGAAGGGCCACCGGGAGCACCGCGAAGACCCCCGCCGCGTGCTCGACGTGTTTGTGCTCAATGAGGTCCCCTACTCCTGCGCCCAGAGCGTCGAGAGCTGGGGCCCCGACGGCGGCATCGCCTGCCCCGAGCGCTGCAGCCCCGATCGCCGCTGCTACAGCGAGTTTTACCGAGGCTGAGCGGCGGTCCCCCCGTCTCAGGCCGGCGCGAACAGCTCCACCCGGGCGGCGCGGCCCTTCACGCCGTGCTCCCCGAGGCTGCGCCAGGCGCTGGGGTTCGCCAAGGCCGCGACCACCGGCGCGGTGAGCAGCACATCGACGCCCAGCGCCCGGGTGAGGCCCTCCACCCGAGACGCCGTGTTCACCGCGTCACCCACCACGGTGAACTCCAGGCGATCCGGCGAGCCGATCACCCCGGCCACGACCTCGCCCACGTGCACCCCCACCCCGGCGCGCAGGGGGTGGTCGAGGGTCTTGGAGAGCGTCACGAAGGCGGCCTGAAGCTCCAAGGCGGCGGTGGCCGCGGCGGCCTCCGCACCTTGGGGATCGTCTAGGCCGAACACGGCCATGAGGCCGTCGCCGATGAACTTATCGACGAGGCCGCCGTGGTGATGAATCACGGTGACCGCCTCGGTGAAGAAGCGGTTGAGGTCACGCACCAGGGCCTCGGGGGAGGTGCGCTCGACCCAGGGCGTGAAGTCGCGGATGTCCAAAAACATCACGACCACCCGCTTACGCTCGCCGCCGAGCGCCGCGCCGCCTTGCAGCAGGCGGGCCGCCACCTGGGGGCTCACAGCCTTTCCGAACGTCTCAAACACCCGCTTTCGCTCCCGCATGGCGTCTACGAGGCGGTTTGTGTGGGCGGCGATGTGGCCAAGCTCATCCCGGGTGGAGATGGGCACCCACACGTCGAGCTCCCCGGCGGTGAGACGGTCCAGCGCGTTGGACTCGGCGTCGACGAGGCGCTGGAGGTTGTTGCCCACCTGTCGCATGAGGTGCAAGAGCCCGCCGACGAGCACGGCGCCCACAAAGGCGAACTCGATGGAGACGTCTCGTAAGGCCGCGGGCAGGTCGATCTGGGAGACGAAGGCGAGATCGGCGAGGTCTTTTCGCACGACCAAAAACAGCACGAGGGTGGAGAACAGGAGGCCCGTCGTGCCCAAGACCATCAGCTCTTTGACCCGAGACGCGGGCTCGCCGACGTCTTGAATCTTGAGCTCGCCGCGCTCGGCGGCGTCGATGAGCTTGCTCTCGATGTAAAAACGACCGTCCAGCGCCGAGATCAGGCCCAAGGTGATCGCGCCGATCAACATCTTGAGGCCGCTCTCGATGGGGAAACCTAAGCCCTCGGTGAAGCCAAAGGTGACGAGCACGCCGATGGCGAAGGTGCGGTAAAACGTGAGCCGCGCCAGGGCCTCGGGCCAGCGCTCCTGGGAGAGGCTGGCCTCGATCCGCCCGCCGAGGGGCAAGGTGAGCGCTTGGCTGATGGCGTACACCCCCAAGAGGAGCTGGCCGAGGTGCACCGGCCCCATCTGCTCGATCAGCGGGCAGACCTCGCCGCCATAGAGCGAGAGGAGCCCGACGCTCAGCGCGTCAAACGCCATCGTGCGGTACGCGCCGGAGTAACGCAGCGGGCGTCGTGGAGAGAGGGGGGTGGGCATCCGCAGGAGGGTACCACAGCTCGGGCTTGGGGGGGCGGCCGTATGCGCCGTGTGGGCGGTCCCGCCCCGCCGCCCCTCGGCCCGGCGACCCCGGCGGGCCCTGTGTTAACCTCGCGGCATGTGGCCACTCCTCCTCGCCTGCGTGACCGATCCCCCCGAGAAGCCCACCACCGACGCCGTGCTCGACTCGGCGCTTGACTCGGCCCTCGACTCCGCTGGGGACTCCGACTGCCCCCCACAGGACTGGTTTGAGGACCAGGACCAAGACGGCTGGGGCGCGGCCGAGGGCCTGATCACGGCCTGCGCGCCGCCTTCGGGCTACGTCGGGCGCTCCGGCGACTGTGACGACGGCGCGGCGTCGGTGTTCCCCGGGGCCTTGGACGTGAGCGACGGGGTCGATCAAGACTGTGATGGGTCGATTGACGAGAGCGGCGCCGAGCTAGTGTTTGACCCCGGCGCGGGCACCCACCCCTGGCTTGGCCTCGGCGCCCACGTCTGGATCTGGGATGACCTCTGGCCGACCGTGCTCACCGCGATTCATGGCACCTTCATCCGCACGAGCCTGTACAGTCTCGCGGGCCCCGACACCGCGCCCGCCGGGGGCTCTGACGCCGATTTTGACGCCTGGCTGCTCATCCACGACACCGCCCACGACGAGGCCGTGATGACCGTCGCCACGGCCCAGGCCGCCGGGCTCTCGGTGATCGCCCTGGTGTGGGAGGCGCCGCCGGCCTGGGAGACCGCCGGGGCGCTGCGGGCGGAGCATGTGACGGATCAGGCGCGTCTCACGGCGGCGATCCTCGCCCGTCTCGCCGAGGCCGGCGCCGCGCCCGAGTTTGTGGAGCTGCTGAACGAGCCCGACGGCGACTGGAACTCCTACGCCAGCCCGTCTGTCTACGCCAGCCTGCTCCGCGAGACCCGCGCGGCCCTCGACGCCCGGGGCCTCACCCACATCCAGATCCTCGGGCCGGGCCTCGCCTTCGCGCAGTCCACAGAGGACTGGACGGCCCACATTGACCCGGCGGATCTGGGCGGCCTCTCCACCCACCTCTGGGACGACGCCTATGGCGCAGGGGACGGCGTGGAGCTGGTGATCGACGCCGCCGCCCGCTTCGCCTCGGCCTCGGATCGCCTCGACCCCAGCCGTCGTCTGCCGAGGATCATCACCGAGATCGGCAGCAAAGACACCGCCCTACACGGCGTGCCCACCAACGGCGCCGACACCTGCGGCGACTTCCCCGACGCCACCGAGTACGCCGTTCGTCTGTTCGCCTACACCCTGATCACCGCCGCCGAGGGCGCCGGGGCGGTCTTGCCTTGGCAGGCCGCCGATCTCAACTGGGGCGGATGTTGGGGCACCTGGGGCCTCGTAGACATGAACGGCGTGCCCCGCCCGGCCCTAGAAACCCTCGCCCAGCTCGGCGCCGCGCTGCCCGAGGGCGCGGCGGTGGTGCCGCCCCGGTGGCAAGACCCGGAGCTCGCGGCCGCCGGGTTTGTGCGGGGTGACCGCTTCGTCTTGGCCTTGGCGAACCCCACGGCGGCGGACGTCACACGAACGATCGGCATCGCCGGGAGCAGCGCGTGGCGGCTCAACGGGGAGACAAGCACCACCACCGACGCCCTGCTCATTCGTGACGCCTTAGACTCCGGCGCCGGGTTCAGCGTAGACGGATCTGTGTGGATTGACACGGCGAACACCGCCTATTTTGACGGAGACGCCGGGCGCCTGGCCGCGAACGACGACGCCGTGGTGACCTGGACCTTTGACGCCGAGGTCCGCCAGATCTCGGCCCAGCTCTGGGTGTGGAGCGGCGTCGGGGGCGCCGTCTGGGAGGCGAGCGTAGACGGGCTGAGCTGGAGCCCGATCACGCCGGTGGCCTATACGCCGACCTCGGCCACTTGGGCACAGCACACGCTGCGGTTTGAGACGCTGCCTGCGGGCACGCGGGCGGTGCGTATGGCCTTTGAGTCGCGCAGCGTGGCCTGGACGCCGCAGCTCGGGCAGCTCGACGTGACCCTGGCGCCAGGGGCGCCGAGCACGGAGGACCTGCTCAGCGCGGAGCGACTGTTGGTGGTCACCGTGCCCGCGGAGAGCACGCGGGTGATTGAGCTGGGGCGGTGAGGGAGGAGAGCGGGCTCGAAGGTGAATGATCTCCGTGATGAATGTGCGCAAGGTGCGCATGTCTCGCAGCGCCGCCCAGGTGGGCCGGTCCTCACCCCCATAGGAGCGTATCGGAGGGCCCATTGAGCGTCATTGGTGCTTCAGGTGAACGAACCACAGAGACCAGCCACGGAGACAGGGGAACACAGAGGGGTTGGTGGCGCCGTGCTGCGATCTCCGCTAAGCCAATACCAAAAGCACTCCATGCCCACTCCGCCCGTCCAGCCCTCCGAGTCGCGGCAGCAGCCTTCAATTCCCACCAAGCCCTCTGTGTTCATAACTCTGTGCCCTCTGTGCCTCTGTGGTTCGTTTTCCGCATCTGAGGGGCGACTCGTAAAGCGGGCGTTCGGAGGCAGGGCGTTGG